>NZ_JBSFGE010000005.1:0-521705 GCF_053596435.1 Streptomyces sp. NPDC001700 | reverse complement strand
ATTCCCGGACCACGGACACGATCCGTCGGCGCCGGGTGCGGAGCGAAAGCGGGCGACCAGGGTGCCCACAACCGTTCGGGGTGCCCGGCTGAGCATGAGTTCTGGTGCCAGGACTCACTCCCGCTCGGTCAGTAGGAACGGGGCACAAGGGAACTAGTGCCCCTCACCTGGCGTTGACCAGTTCAGGGACGGTTCCCCTGCGGCATCATCGGGAGGGCGTACAGTGCACCGCCGGCATAACGGGCTGAAGACCGCCGTACTCCTCGGGGGACTGTCGGCGCTCATCATCCTCATCGGCAGCTTCTTCGGCCGGATGGGGCTGGTCATCGCGGTCTTCGTCGCCCTCGGGACGAACGCGTACGCCTTCTGGAACAGCGACAAGCTCGCCCTGCGGGCCATGCGGGCGCGTCCCGTCAGCGAGTTCGAGGCGCCGGGGCTCTACCGGATGGTGCGCGAGCTGTCGACCGCCGCCCGTCAGCCCATGCCGCGGCTGTACATCTCCCCGACCGAGGCCCCCAACGCCTTCGCGACCGGCCGTAACCCGCGCAAGGCGGCGGTCTGCTGCACGGACGGCATCCTGCGGCTGCTCGACGAGCGTGAGCTGCGGGGAGTCATCGGGCATGAGCTGAGCCATGTCTACAACCGCGACATCCTCATCTCCTCCATCGCGGGCGCGCTCGCCAGCGTGGTGGTGTTCCTGGTCAACTTCGCCTGGCTGATCCCCATCGGCCGGTCCGACGACGACGAGGGCCCCGGCTTCCTCGGGATGCTGCTGATCATGATCCTCGGCCCGCTCGCGGCCGCCATCATCCAGCTCGCGGTCAGCCGCTCCCGTGAGTTCGAGGCCGACGCGTCCGGCGCCCAGCTCACCGGCGATCCCCTGGCGCTCGCGAGTGCCCTCCGTAAGCTGGAACAGGGCACCCAGCAGCTCCCGCTGCCCCCGGAACCCCGGCTGGAGACCGCCAGCCATATGATGATCGCAAACCCGTTCGGGGGCGGGATCGGCATGGCCAGGCTCTTCTCCACCCACCCGCCCATGCGGGAGCGCATCGCACGACTCGAAAAGATGGCGGGGGAGCAACCGTGAAAACCATTCTGAACATCATCTGGCTCGTATTCAGCGGCTTCTGGATGGCCTGCGCCTATGTCCTGGCCGGTCTGCTGCTGTGCGTCACCATCATCGGCATCCCCTTCGGGATCGCCTCGTTCCGCATCGCGGGCTACGCCCTGTGGCCCTTCGGCCGCATGGCCGTCCCCCGCCGCGACGCGGGCGCCGCCTCCTGCGTGGGCAACGTCCTGTGGCTGGTCCTCGCGGGCTGGTGGCTCGCCCTCGGCCACATCATCACCGGCGTCCTGCTGTGCGTGACGATCATCGGCATCCCGCTGGGCATCGCCAACTTCAAGCTGATCCCGATATCCCTGACCCCCCTCGGCCACGACATCGTCCCCACGGACCAGCCCTTCATCGGCCGCTGACCCGGTCCCGGTCCCGGTCTCCGGATCCCGTTCAGGCCGCCGTAGCCGCCGCCGCGGCCTTGGCATCGCCGAGGGCGAGCAGGACCTCGCCCTGGTGCCCGCCAGCTCGTCCAGCGCCCGCCGGGGCCCGGCAGGGCCCCGGCGGGCGCTGGACGCGGCGTGGTCGCCTACCGGTAGTTGACGAACTGGATCGCGAAGTCCAGGTCCTTCCCCTTCAGCAGGGCGATCACGGACTGCAGATCGTCCCGGCTCTTCGAGGTGACCCGCAGCTCCTCGCCCTGCACCTGCGCCTTGATGCCCTTCGGGCCCTCGTCGCGGATGATCTTGGCGACCTTCTTCGCGTTGTCCTGCGAGATGCCTTCCTGCAGGGAGGCGAAGATCTTGTACTCCTTGCCGGAGGCCTGCGGCTCACCCGTGTCCAGCGCCTTGAGCGAGATCCCGCGCTTGACCAGCTTGGACTGGAAGACGTCGAGGATCGCCTTCACTCGCTCCTCGGAGTTCGCGCGCATCTCGATCCGCTCGCCCGACCAGTCGATCGAGGCCCCGACGTTCTTGAAGTCGTAGCGCTGGGAGATCTCGCGGCTCGCCTGGTTGAGCGCGTTGTCGACCTCCTGCCGCTCGACCTTCGAGACGATGTCGAAACTGGAGTCGGCCATCTTGAGTTGGCTCCTCGTACGTAGATCCGTCAGTGGCACGGCCCAGCGGGCCGTAAGCGCCAGCCTAGCCATCCCGGCCATGATCCAGAGGCGATCAACCGGGTGGCGGACCACCCCCGGGGATCAGGTATTGTTTACGTCGTTGCCAGGGAGCAGCGCCGCGGAAGCGGGGCACCTGGCCACATCCCAGGCGGTGTGCCCGAGTGGCCAATGGGAGCGGACTGTAAATCCGTCGGCTTAGCCTACCCAGGTTCGAATCCTGGCGCCGCCACGCTGGGAAGAACGGCCCCCGAGCTGCGATTTCGCAGCCGGGGGCCGTTGTCGTTCCCAGGACTTACGCTGAAACTGTCCGGACATCGAGGGCGGTGATCCCGGTATGGCCAGGTACGACCTCCGCACGCCCCGCCACCGCATCAGGCGGAGCAACGACCGGCATCAGTGGGAGAAGGACCGGGCGCGGCGGTCCCGGGCGGAGCGGCTGCGGACGGGGGCCACGGAGCGCGACACCGGGCTGGATGTGACCGATCTCGCCTTCCGTACCGAGTACCGCGCGGCGAAGGCCGACGAGGATCTGGCGGCGGTCTTCGGGGTGCCGGTGGGTACGCGGCTGCTGGAGCGGATGTACCGCACCAACTGCCGTGCGGAGGACGCCCCGTTCGCGCTGGTGCACTCGTATCTCGTCCATGACGTGGTGGCCGCCGACCCGCATCTGCTCGATGCCGCCAACGAGCCCTGGCCCGGCGGTACGCAGCACCAGCTCTACACGATCGGCGTCGAGCTGGACCGCGTGGAGGAACGGATCACGGCCCGCCCGCCGACCCCGGAGGAGGCCGAGGCGCTCGGTCTCACGGGGGGCGTCCCGCTGCTCCTCATCCGGAAGGTCTGTACCGACACCGGCGGCCGGGTGGTCGAGGTCTCGGATGTGCGGCTGCCAGGGGACCGAACGGAACTCGTCTTCACCACGCCCCTGACAAGGTGGTGACCATGCCAAACGTCATCACGGTCATCACCGCCGTCCACGCCCCCGGCGCCGGGCATCTCCCCGACGCCTACACGTCGTTGTGCCAGCAGGAGCTGCCGGACGGCTGGGAGTGGCGGTGGGTCGTCCAGGAGGACGGCGAGACCGACGCCGTACGCCCCTGCGTGCCCCACGACGACCGGATCAGCTTCGGCCAGGGCCGGGCCGGGCGGGCGGCCATGGCCCGCACGGTGGGGCTCTCCCGGGCCGAGGGCGCGTACGTGAAGGTGCTGGACGCCGACGACATGCTCACCCCCGGCGCCCTCGCCCGCGACCTGCGCGCGCTGGGCGACAACCCGGGGCTCGGCTGGGCCACCTCACGCGCCCTGGACCTGCTGCCCGACGGCTCCACCGCCGGGTTCGACGGCGACCCGCCACAGGGCCCGCTCGCGCGCGGCGCCGTCCTCGACCACTGGAAGGCGAACGACTACCGCGCCCAGGTCCACCCGGCGACCCTGTTCGTCCGCCGCGACCTGCTCCTGGCCCTCGGCGGCTGGATGGCCCTGCCCGCCTCCGAGGACACCGGGCTGCTGCTGGCCCTGAGCGCGGTCAGCCGTGGCTGGTTCACCGCCGAGACCGGCCTCCTCTACCGCAAGTGGCCCGGCCAGGTCACCAGCCAGCCCGCCCACACCGACGCGACCGAACGCCAGGCCCGCTTCAGGGTCATAGAGACCCGCGCCCGCGCCCTGGCGGCCATGGACGGCTGGCGGTACGAGGCCGACTGATCCCCGCCCTGTGCCTTTTGGCGCGGCCTGCCGGAGTGGATAGTTGTGCGTGTCCGTCACGGCCACTCCGGCAAGGAGTCCGCATGTCGCACCCTCTCCCCGGCCAGTCTTCCGAGAGCCCCGACGCGGACTCGGCTGCCGATGTCTCGCCGTCGGACATCATCAGCGAGACCCTCGCCCCGGGGTCCAGTCGCATGCCTTTTCGAAGCAGGGTGAGGACGATTTCATGGACTCTGCTGGTGGGGTTATCGATATGGCTCATTGCCGCGAATGGCGAAAAGTTCATCGACTGGATGTGGGCCGATGCGGAGGCGCGCCGGGACGACGCCATCGCGGAAAGGTCGGAAGAAGGAAAAGCGCCGTTCGTCTCGAAAGTCAGGTATGAAACCAAAATCCCAACGGAGCGGACGGTCGTATTCGATCGCACGCTCACGGCGGCCGAAGAGAACGAATTATTTGGCTTCGGGTTGAGGGATGAGGCGTCCAATGACCGCTTCGATGAGCTGATGGCTGCCCACCAAGCCCGCGACCTGCTGGTTCCCTCGTGGACCGCCCGGGGCGACGCCACGGTGTTCTACCTGGACTTCTTCAGCGACAGGGAGTCCGGGCTCGCCATCGTGGACATGCGTGCGGATGTAAAGAAGTGCACCCCTTCACCCGCCAAGACGGTGATCAAATTCCCGACACAGGGAGGTGGGCCCGTGGATGGAATCTTTTTCGATCTGGACAAGGGGAACACCTATCCGATCATCACCGACGAAGGCGACGAGCATCAGGGCGAGCCGTACTTCAAGTACAACAAGATCGACTTAGGGGGCGCGGCAACTCCGGGCACCCTGCGCGTCGAGGCGACGACGAGCCAGGGCCGCTGCGAGTGGGCGATCGACGTGACCTACAGCGACGCGGAGGGGGTGCATGTGCAGGAGGTGAAGAACGGGCGGAAATTCTTCGTCGCCGAAAGTGAGCCCACGGCCCCCGACCAGGAATACGTGTTCGACATCACGGGTGGTGGCAAATTCGTGGATTGCCGGGTGCGCGGTGAGGTCCCGGGATGCTGATGTGGCGCACGAGGGCGGTGCCGTGAACGGTCAGGGCAGCGTTTCGGCATCGACGCGGGAGAAGACCAGATCGCTCTCCTCGGTGACCGGCCCCCGCCACCGCACCGGCACCTTCGCCGCGTTCCGCAGCGCGGCCGGGTAGGTGGCCGCCGCGTAGTCGTTCGGCAGGTGGTACGGGTGGAAGCCGTGGGACGCCAGGACTTCCAGCAGCTCGTCCACGGATTCGCCCAGGTCGGCCATCCGCTGCGGGGTGACCTCGATGGTCAGCTCCGCGTCGGGGCGCAGTGTGGGGAGGAGGGGGGCCAGGCCTCGGACCACGCCGCCTTCCGCGCCCTCGACGTCGATCTTGATGACGCGGGCGCGCGCGATCTCGTCCTCGGTGAGGAGGTCGGGCAGCGGCCGGGCCGTGATGTCGAAGGTGGACTCGGCGGGGCCGTCGTAGGGGACGATGCTGTTCGCGCCCATGTTGCGGGAGCTGGCGAGGATGAAGGTCAGCAACTGTTCGCGATCGGAAACCGCGGCGTTGAGTGCGCGGATGTTGGCGCACGCGTTGCGCCGGGCGTGCCGCAGCAGGAGCTGGTGGAACGTCGGCGAGGCCTCGATCGCCACGACCGTGCCGCCGGGGCCCACGAGGCGGGACGCGAGGACGCTGTAGTAGCCGATGTTGGCGCCGACGTCCACGAACGCGTCACCGGGCCGCAGCCTGCGCTGGAGCCAGCGCGTCATATGCGGTTCCCAGACGCCGAAGAGGTACAGATACCGCTGGATGAGGTCCTGGGTGTCGACGGCGAGGGTGGCGCCGAAGCGGGTACGGGCCAGGCGGTGCAGGGGGCGGTCCCGCAGGGCGGCGTTGAGGTACCGCTCGACCAAGGCCCGCTTCCCGGCGCTCCAGGGCGCGTGGCGGACGTAGGCGCGGGTGAGGTCCAGGGCGGCCTCGTCGAGCCAGGGCATCAGTCGGGCCTCGGCATCAGGGGGACCTCAGCTTCAGGGGGCCTCGGCATCAGGGGGGACCTCCGGCTTCGGGCCAGGTGGGGCGGGCCGTCGAAGCATAGGCAAACGCCCGATCGCTGGCGACGGGGGATGCACCAGCGATCGGGCTGTTCCCAAGCGTAACGCGACTGCCCGGCTCAGGGTGCCGACTGGTCGGAATGAACGCCGAGTTGTGATCGTGATCACGCCCGGCGGACCCCGCCGTCAGCGCCCGGCGCCCCGCCGTCAGCGGTCGCACGGAGATTCGTACGAGAGCCGGGGCAGATACTCGTGCCATTTGTCGGGCGTCAGGACGCCCCGGGTCATCGAGCAGATGCGCCGGATCGCCTTGTCGACGTCCAGATCCCACAGCCGGACGGTGTCCGCGCCGCTCGACACCCCGAACATGCGGCTCTGCGGGCTGAAGGACAGGAAGTTGCCGACCTTGGCGTTGGGGCTCATCGACTGGCCGATGGGATCGGCCCGGGAGGGGACGGTGACGTTCCAGAGCCGGACCGCGTTGTCGTTGCCGCCGCTCGCCAGCGCGTTGCCGTCCCGGCTGAACGACAGCGAGACGATCGCGTCGGTGTGCCCGGTGAGCGGGCGGCCCAGCCGGGTCACCTTCCCGGGATCCGCGATGTTCCACAGCCGGACCGTGTTGTCGTCGCTGCCGCTGGCCAGCGTGTCGCCGTCCGGGCTGAAGGCGAGCGCGTTGACCGGCCCCAGGTGCCCCGTGAGCGGCGCGCCCCGCAGCACGGCGTGACGCCGGGCGGTCAGCTTCCACAGCCGGATGGTGTTGTCCGCGCTGCCGCTGACGAGGGTGCGGCCGTCCGGGCTGAAGTCGAGGGCGTTGACGTAGCCCTTGTGGCCGGTCAGCGGCGCGCCGAGGGGGCGGACGTGCGCCGGGTCATGGACGTCCCACAGCCGGATCGTACGGTCGTCGTACACGGTGGCCAGCGTCCGCCCGTCCGGGCTGAAGGCCAGCGCGCCCGCGAACCGGGACCGCAGCTCGATGGGCGGCCCGGCGGAGACGGGACGGGCCGGGTCGGTGACGTTCCACAGCCGCACCGTGCGGCCTCCCGCCATCGCCGCGAAGATGCGGCCGTCGGGGGAGAAGACCGGCTCCCGCACCGCGCCCGCGCCGGGCTTGAACGGCTTGCCCAGCAGCACCGGACGGGTGGGTTCCGACACGTTCCACATCCGGATCTTCTCGTCGCGCGCCGCCGTGGCGAGCACCCGCCCGTCCGGCCGGAACGCCCCGACCCGGCCGATCATGTCCGACGTCGGGATCGACCACAGGCGGACCATGTTGTCGCCGGTCCCGGTGGCCAGGGTCCGCCCGTCCGGGCTGAAGCCCAGGGCGTACATCTCACCGCTGCTCCCCGCCAGCGGCTCGCCGACCTGCGACGGGTACGCCGGGTCCTGGACGTTCCACAGGCTCGCCGTGGAGTCCTGGCTGGCGACGGCGAGCATGTTGCCGTCCGGGCTGAAGGCCACGGACCAGATGGGGCCGGTGTGGCCGGTCAGCGGCGAGCCCAGCGGCTCCACGCGGCGCGGATCGCCGACGTCCCACAGCCGGACGGTGTTGTCCGCCGCGCCGCTGGCGAGGGTGCGGCCGTCCGGGCTGAACGCCACGGAGTGGATCAGGTCGGTGTGGCCGGTCAGCGCCTTGCCGAGCCGCTTCGGATGCCGCGGATCGGTCATGTCCCACAGCCGGATCGTGCCGTCGTCGCCACCGCCCGCGAGCGTCCGCCCGTCGGGGCTGAACGCCACGGAGCGCACGGCGGCGGTGTGGCCGGTGAGCGTGCCGAGCGGCTTCGGCCGCCGCCGGTCGTCCATGTCCCACAGCCGGACCTCGCGGTCCTCGGTGGCGGCGGCCAGGGTCCGCCCGTCCGGGCTGAAGGCGAGCAGGTAGATCGTGCCGTCATGGCCGGACAGGGGCGCGCCCAGCGCGCGCGGGTGGGCCGGGTCGGTGACGTCCCACAGCCGGACCGTGCCGTCGTCGCCCGCGCTGGCGAGCGTACGGCCGTCCGGGCTGAAGACCGCGCTGCTCACCCAGCTGGTGTGGCCGGTCAGCGGCTTGCCGAGCGGTTTCGGGTGGGTCGGGTCGCTGGTGTCCCAGAGCCGGACGGTCCGGTCGTAGGCGGCGGTGGCCAGGGTCCGGCCGTCCGGGCTGAACGAGGTGAGATAGACGGCGCCGGTGTGGCCGAGCAGCGGGGTGGCCAGGGGCGCGTTCACGATCGAGATCAGCCGGTTCCGCGTACTGTCGTCGTCCGGCCGCAAGCGGTGCGCCACCAGGGCCAGCTGGGCGGAGAGCGACGGATCCCGGTACTCGAAGCGGTCGGCTTCGGTGACCACCTGCTCGAACACCGCGTCGTCCCGCTGCTGCCACGCGACCACCGCCGCGCCGACGGCCACCATCGCCAGGACGATCAGCGTCGCCACCGCGCCCCGGCTGAGCCAGATGATGCGCTTGCGCAGCCGCACCGAGGCGGCCAGGAACTCCACCGCGCTGCGGGTCAGCAGGGTGTCCCCGGCGGACTTCGCCCAGGTGTGGGCCTGCTCCAGCCGGGAGCCCCGGTAGAGCAGCGACGGGTCGCGGTTCATGCCCTCCCAGGCCCGGCCGTCCTCCTCCAGGCGCTGGCGCAGCAGATGGTCGTTGCGGCCCTCGTCGATCCAGTCGCGCAGCCGTGGCCAGGCGTGCAGCAGCGCCTCGTGGGTGATCTCCACGGTCTCCGCGTCGAGGGTCACCAGCCGGGCGCGGACCAGCGCTTCGAGCGATTCCTCCGTCTTCCCGGGCTCCGTCGACTCCTCCGACAGCTGGCGCCGCGTCCCCCGCCTGCGGGTGGCCTGGGTGTCCTCGCCCAGCCGCACCAGCCGCAGCAGGAGCAGCCGCGCGGCCGTGCGCGCCGCGGGGTCGAGGCCGGACCAGGCCCGCTCGGCCGTCGCGGCCACCGCGCCCTGGATGCCGCCCGCCGCGCGGTAGCCCGCCAGGGTCAGCCGCCCCGCCTTGCGGCGCTGCCAGGTGGCGAGCAGGGCGTGCGAGAGGAGCGGCAGCACGCCCGCGTCGGAGGTGCCCCGGGGGCCGTCGGCGCTCACCTCCCGGACGATCAGCTCGGCCAGCCCCGGTTCGAGTTCCAGGCCCACGGCCTTGGCCGGGCCGGTCACCGCCTCGCGCAGCTCGGCGGCGGTCAGCGGGCCGAGCACCATGTGGCGGTGCTGGAGCGCGTCGGCCAGTTCGGGGTAGGCCAGGCACTGTTCGTAGAAGTCGGCGCGGATGCCGAGGACGACGAGGACGGGCGCCGGGCCGCCGGGTTCGCCGGGTTCGCCGGGTTCGCCGGGCTCGGCGGGCGAGCACGCGGCGTGCAGCAGCTGGATGAACGTACGCCGGTCCGCCTCATCGGTGGCGAGGGTGAACGCCTCCTCGAACTGGTCCACGATGACGACCGGACGGGCCGCGCCGGACGTCTCGCGCTCCGCCCACGCCGTGACGGCCTCCCGCACCGCGCGCGCGAACCGTGGCGTATCAGCCTCCTCCCCGGTGCGGACGAGGCCCGCGAGCTGGGGGATGCGGCGGGTCAGCTCCGCGAGTGGATCGCCGCCCGGCGCCAGCTGGAGGACCTCCCGCGCCCGGCCGTCCCCGCCGCCCAGCGCGCCGCTCTCCAGCGCGGGCACCAGTCCGGCGTTCAGCAGCGAGGACTTCCCCGCCCCCGAGGCGCCCACGAGCATGACCAGGCCGCCCGTCTGCTCCGCCGCGCCCAGCTGGGTGACGAGCGCCTCCGTGCTGCGCTCCCGGCCGAAGAACCACCGGGCGTCCTGCTGCCGGTACGCGGCCAGCCCCCGGTAGGGGCACACCGCGCCGGGGACGGACGGGGCGTCGGCCGGGGGCCGTTCCTCCTCGTCCGCCGCCGCCGGGGGGCGCATCCCGACCGGGTCGGCCACCGCGCGCTCCCACAGGCGCTGCCACTGGCCCATGTCGTACAGGCCGGTGGACACCGGCGCGGGCCGCAGCCGCCGTGCGTCGGGTATGAGTACGTGCAACACCGCCGCGAGCGCGGCGAACTGAGCGGGTACGTTCTTGGCACGCCGCCAGTCGCTGATCCGCTGAGCGGAGACCCGTACGGGCCGCCCCCGCTCGTCGGTCCGCTGGAGCCGGACGACCGCGTCGGACACGCTCTTGAGGGGAGGGTTGCCGGCCTCCCGGTACAGCAGCGCGAGACGTTCCGCGAAGGCCGTGCGTACCCCTGAGTCGGAACTCAAGGTCTCCACTCCCTACTTCCCCCACGCCTGGATATCCGGACCGGAAAACTCACTTTATACGGATGACCTGCGACGAAGGCCGTGCTCCCGAACCGGTATCTCCTCGGCGGAAGGCGTAGCTGGCAGGATCACAGCCCAGCAGCTCTCCCGAGATCCGCACCCGAACACGGGGGGGGTGCGGATCGGCACCGCCCCACCGTTCGGCACCGGTCCCCGCGTGGGGAGGGACCGGCGCCGGACGCTGTGGGGCACGCGGGGCGGGGGCGGTGCGCGGTGTGCTGACGATCGGACATGCGTCGATCCCAGGGCCGCCGCCGCCGAAAGGCAAGGGGGTAGGCCGGAATTCCGGCCATGATGACCGGAATCGCGGCCTCAGACCGTCCGGTCCCTGTCGGCTCGGTCGGCCTTGTCGGCCTTATCAAAGTTCAGCTCCAGCATCCGGATCGCGTTGCCGCGCAGCAGCTTGTACGTGGTCTCCGGTGACAGGCCCGCGACATGCTCGGCCGCGACCCGCTTGGTGTGCGGCCAGGTGGAGTCCACGTGCGGGTAGTCGGTCTCGAAGGTGGCGTTGTCCACCCCGACCGTGTCGAGCGAGGCGACGCCGTGCCGGTCGCGGAAGAAGCAGCAGTAGATCTGCCGGTAGTAGTACGTGGACGGCGGCTCCGGGATGAGGTCCCGCACGCCGCCCCACGCCCGGTGCTCCTCCCAGACGTCGTCCGCGCGCTCCAGGGCGTAGGGGATCCAGCCCATCTGGCCCTCGGCGTACGCGAGCTTCAGCCGAGGGAACCTCACCAGGACGCCGCTGAAGAGGAAGTCCATCATCGAGGCCATCGCGTTGTTGAAGCTCAGCGAGGCCTGGACGGCGGGCGGGGCGTCCGGGGAGGCGGCGGGCATCTGCGAGGACGAGCCGATGTGCATGCACACGACCGTCCCCGTCGCCTCGCACTCGGCGAAGAACGGGTCCCAGTAGCCGCTGTGGATGCTGGGCAGGCCGAGGTAGGTGGGGATCTCGCTGAACGTCACGGCGCGCACGCCCCGCGCCGCGTTCCGGCGGATCTCCCGCACGGCCAGCTCGACGTCCCACAGCGGGATCAGGCACAGCGGGATCAGCCGCCCGCCGCTGTCACCGCACCACTCCTCCACCATCCAGTCGTTGTACGCCCGGACACAGGCCAGCCCGACCTCCTTGTCGTCCGCCTCGGCGAACGTCTGGCCGCAGAAGCGGGGGAAGGTCGGGAAGCACAGCGAGGCCTCGACGTGGTTCATCTCCATGTCCGCGATCCGGGCCTTGGGGTCCCAGCAGCCGCGGCGCATCTGCTCCCGGGTGATGCCCTCCAGGGTCATCTCGTCGCGCGAGAAGCCGACGGCCGCGATGATCCGCTTGTACGGGAACAGCCCGCCCTCGTACTCCCACCAGTCCGTGAGCGGGCCGTCCGGGTCGGTCGTGATGCGGTACTTGCCGCCGACGTACGCCAGTTCCCCGATCCCGGCCGTCAGCGGCTTCGGCCCCCGGTCCCGGTATTTGGCCGGGAGCCAGGTCTCGAAGAGATGGGCGGGCTCGATCACATGGTCGTCCACGCTGATGACCATGGGCAGCTCGGTCGCGCCGGTCGTCTCGCCCGTCATGGCGTCATCTCCCCGATGTCTCCCCGATAATCTGACGGTCCGTCAGATTGCAGAGTAGAGGCGACCGACTCAGGCAACAAGAGGCATCAGGCGCGCGTAGGGGCGCGGGCTCGATCCGCCCGCGCCCCTCGCCGCACTCCGTCCCGTCAGCCCCCGTTCGCGGCCGCGCGCACCGCCTCCGCCACCGGCGTGGAGCCGCCCAGCAGCTCCAGGGTGCGGCCCGCCGTGCGGGGTTCGTCGAGGAGGGCGGCCAGGACGGCGGCCACGTCGTCGCGGGTCACCTCGTCCCGGCCGGTGTGCTCGGCCAGCCGCACCAGACCCGTACCCGGGTCATCGGTGAGGCGGCCCGGGCGCAGCACGGTCCAGTCGAGGGCGCCGCGCGCCCGGACGTCGTCGTCCGCGGCCCCCTTCGCGCGCAGGTAGGCGGCGAAGACCGGGTCCGTACCGGGCGGGGGCTCGTTCCCCGCGCCCATCGCGGACACGCTGAGGAACCGCCGTACGCCCGCCCGCTCGGCCGCGTCCGCGAACAGCACGGAGGCCCCGAGGTCGACGGTCTCCTTGCGGGCGGCCCCGCTGCCGGGGCCAGCCCCGGCGGCGAAGACCGCCGCGTCCGCGCCCTCCAGATGCTTGGCCACGTCGTCCACGGAGGCCGATTCGAGGTCGCAGACGACGGGTTCGGCACCCGCCGCCAGCAGGTCGCCCGCCTGTTCCGGCTTGCGGACGATGCCCGCCACTTCGTCTCCGCGCGCGGAGAGCAGCCGCTCCAGCCGCAGCGCGATCTGTCCATGTCCACCAGCGATGACAATGCGCATGATCCCGACCGTACGCCCCCCGGACTACGGCTGCGCGTCGCCGTCCGGGGGGCGGGACTGGGGGCGGGACTGGCGGGGGAGGTCGAGGGCGACCGCGGCGGCCGAGTCGCAGTACTCCCGTACCGCGCTGGTGCGGGCGACCACCCGCCCGTCGTGCACCACGACCCGGCTGTACCCGAGCGACAGCACCCCCGCGAGCCCGTCGCCGCGCACCGCCAGCAGCTCCGCGGGGAACCCGGCCTCCACCCGCACCTCGGGCAGCCCCAGCGCGGCCCGCGCCCGCGCGCAGACCGCGTCGTAGGCCTCCGCGGGGCCCAGTTCGCCCCGCGAGGCCAGCAGATAGGCGGCCTCCAGGGGATCGCCGCGCCCCACCGGGTTCACGGTGTCGCGCAGGGCGCCGCTCCCGGCGGCCACCCGGACGCCCGCGGCCCGCAGCAGCCGCACCGGCGCGCATCCGGCCACGCGCGCCCCCTGCTCGCCCCGGTCCTCCAGTCCGACGCAGTCGCCCTGCGGCAGGCAGACCACGGTGACGCCCGCGGCCGCGAGCCGGTCGGCGATCCGCCCCGCGACGTCCCGCGGCAGCCGGGCCAGCCCGCCGCAGGGGCCGATGGTGACGCCGGGCCGCAGGCCCCCGGCCATCGCCGCGAGCCGGGCCAGCCGGGCCGGGTCGTCACCGTCCGTGTGGAGGTCGACGGCGCAGCCGGTGCGGGCGGCGAGGTCGAGGAGGGCCTCGGCGTGACCGGTCGGGTCGGGGTCGAGGTCGGGGCAGCCGCCGATGGCGGAGGCGCCCATCCGTACGGCGTCCCGCAGCATCGCGAGCCCGTCCGCCCCGGCCGCCCCGGTCAGCACCCGCGCCACCGCGACCGCGCCGAGGTCGATGAGCCCGCGCAGGCTGTGCCGGGCCTCCAGGACCGCCTCCAGGGAACGCAGACCGTGCACCCCGCCGATGCGCACATGGGTGCGCACGGCGGTCGCCCCGTGGCCGAGGTGGAGCAGGGCGGCCTCGGTGGTGCGGCGCTGGACGTCCTCGGCGGCGTACGGGACGGGGCCCGCGATGTCGGCCGTCAGGGCGGTGTCGCAGTGCGCGTGCGGTTCGGCGGGGGCCGGGAGCAGCAGATAGCCGCCGAGGTCGAGCCGGGGCCCGGGGACCAGGCTCCCGGTCGTGCCGACCGCCTCGATCCGCCCGCCGCTGAGCCGTACGTCCACCGTGCGGCCGTCGGCGAGCCGGGCGCCGCCGAGGACCAGCGCGGTGGGCCCGCCGGCCGCCCCGCCGTCGTTGCCGGAGGGCTGCTGCTGATGGCTCTCGGGCGGCTGGCTCTCGGGCATCGCACTCCTGGGGCGGCGCAAGATCACGCGGGGGCGAACCGAGCCTAGGACCAGGGGGCTACGGCTTCGCGGAGGAGCCGAATAGTCGTACCGGTGTGGTGCGTGAGCACGCTGTGTCGCACGGGGTCGCCCTGGGCCGATACGGATTTCACCTTCGGCGGCCGAGCGTGTAATGTCTTCATCGCTCGCCCCAATAGCTCAGTCGGCAGAGCGTCTCCATGGTAAGGAGAAGGTCTACGGTTCGATTCCGTATTGGGGCTCTGATGTGTGAGGCATCCCGTTCGACTCCGGTCGAGCGGGGTCCTGATCGCATCGAAGCGGTGTAGCTCAGTCGGTAGAGCAAGCGGCTCATAATCGCTGTGTCACCGGTTCAAGTCCGGTCACCGCTACACACAGTAGCCGATTGTGGGGTCGGTCCTCCGGTCGGCTACTCTTTACTGCGTTCTCCAGTCCTATCCGTTCGTCAAGGAGCACTCAACGTGGCTGCCACCGACGTCCGCCCGAAGATCACGCTGGCCTGCGTGGAGTGCAAGGAGCGGAACTACATCACCAAGAAGAACCGGCGTAACGACCCGGATCGTCTTGAGATCAAGAAGCACTGCCCGCGTTGCAACGCGCACACCGCGCACCGCGAGACGCGATAGCAATAAACTCTCATTCGAGGCCGCCCCCACTAGCGGGGGTGGCCTCGTTTCGTTAGTCATCAACCGCAGGAGGTGCCGAGGCGATGGCGCTTGATCCGTCTTTCGTCGGGCGGACCTACCCGCCCACCGACCCGTATGAGGTCGGCAGGGAGAAGATCCGCGAATTCGCCGAATCGATCGGCGAGACCAACCCGGTCTACACCGATCCGGAGGCGGCCAAAGCGCTCGGCTACTCCGATGTGATCGCCCCGCCCACGTTCGTCTTCGCGATCACCTTCAAGGCCGCACGGCACCTGGTCGTCGGCGACCCGCAGCTCGGCCTGGACTTCAACCGGGTGGTGCACGGCGACCAGAAGTTCACGTACACCCGGCCCATCGAGGCGGCCGACCGGCTCACCGTCATCACCAGGATCGACGACATCAAGTCCCTCGCGGGCAACGATGTGATCCTGATCAGCGGTGAGGTGCGCGACGCCGCGGGCGAGCACGTGGTCACCGCGATGACGAAACTGGTGGCGCGCGCCGCCGAAGCGGAGGAGAGCAGATGAGCGCCAAGATCTCGTACGACGCCGTCGAGGTCGGCACCGAACTTCCCGCGCAGATCTTCCCGGTGAACCGCGCCGACCTCATCGCGTACGCCGGTGCCTCGGGCGACTTCAACCCGATCCACTGGAACGAGAAGTTCGCCAAGGAGGTCGGCCTCCCCGACGTCATCGCCCACGGCATGTTCACCATGGCCTCGGCGATCCGCGTGGTGACCGACTGGACCGGCGACCCCGGGACCGTCGCCGACTACGGTGTGCGCTTCACCAAGCCGGTCGTCGTCCCGAACGACGACAAGGGCGCGCTCATCGAGGTCGCCGCCAAGGTCGCCGCCAAGCTGGACGACGAGGCCCGCACCGTCCGGGTGGACATCACGGCGACCAGCGAGGGCCAGAAGGTGCTGGGCATGGCCCGCGCCGTCGTCCGGCTCGCGTAATTCCCCGGGGCCCCCACCGCCCCCGGCGCCGCGCCGGGGGCGCCCCCGTACTCTGGAGCGCGTGCAGGAACTCCATGACGCCCCCCTCGCCCCCCTCACCACCTTCCGCCTCGGCGGCCCGGCCACCCGGCTGATCACGGCCACCACGGACGACGAGGTGATCGCCGCGGTCCGCGAGGCCGACGCGACCGGCACCCCGCTGCTGCTGATCGGCGGCGGCAGCAACCTGGTCATCGCGGACAAGGGCTTCGACGGCACCGCCCTGCACATCGCGACCACCGGCTTCACCCTCGACGGCACCCGGCTGGAGCTGGCCGCGGGCGAGAACTGGTCCGACGCCGTGGCCCGTACGGTCGAGGCGGGCCTCGCCGGAATCGAGTGCCTGGCCGGAATCCCCGGCTCCGCGGGCGCGACGCCGATCCAGAACGTCGGGGCGTACGGCCAGGAGGTCTCCGCCACCCTCACCGAGGTGGTCGCCTACGACCGCCGCGCCGACGCCGTCGTGACGATCCCCGCCGCCGACTGCGACTTCTCCTACCGCCACAGCCGCTTCAAGGCCGAGCCGGACCGCCACGTCGTGCTGCGGGTCCGCTTCGAGCTGGAGGACGCGGGCGGGGCGTCCGCGCCCATCAAGTACGCCGAGACCGCCCGGGTGCTCGGCGTCGAGGTGGGCGACCGGGTGCCCGCCGACACCGCCCGCCGGACCGTGCTGTCGCTGCGCGCGGGCAAGGGCATGGTGCTCGACCCCGAGGACCACGACACCTGGTCCGCGGGATCGTTCTTCACCAACCCGGTGCTGACCGAGAGCGCGTACGAGGCCTTCCTGGCCCGCGTCGCCGACCGCCTCGGCCCGGACACCGCGCCGCCCGCCTTCCCGGCGGGGGAGGGGCGGATCAAGACCTCCGCGGCCTGGCTGATCGACAAGGCGGGCTTCACCAAGGGCTACGGCACCGGCCCGGCCCGCATCTCCACCAAGCACACCCTCGCGCTCACCAACCGCGGCGAGGCCACCACCGAGGACCTGCTGGCGCTGGCCCGCGAGGTGGTGGCCGGGGTCGAGGAGGCGTTCGGCGTACGGCTGGTCAACGAGCCGGTGACAGTGGGCGTGAGCCTCTAGCCGTGGTCAGCTCCCTCACGGTGAGGGAGCTGCCAGCCAGTTGTCGATCCCGGCCAGCAGCCGCGCCCGGACATCCTCCGGCGCCGCCGACCCCCGCACCGACTGCCGCGCCAGCTCGGCCAGTTCCTCGTCGCCGAACCCGTGGTGCTCGCGCGCCAGCTGGTACTGGGCCGCCAGCCGCGACCCGAACAGCAGCGGGTCGTCGGCGCCCAGCGCCATCGGCACCCCGGCCTCGAACAGGGTGCGCAGCGGTACGTCCTCGGGCTTCTCGTAGACCCCGAGCGCGACGTTGGAGGACGGGCACACCTCGCAGGTCACCCCTCGGTCGGCCAGCCGGGCGAGCAGCCGCGGGTCCTCGGCCGCGCGCACGCCGTGGCCCACCCGGGCCGCGACGAGGTCGTCCAGGCAGTCGCGGACGCTGCCGGGCCCCGACAGCTCCCCGCCGTGCGGGGCGGCGAGCAGCCCGCCCTCCCGGGCGATGGCGAAGGCGCGGTCGAAGTCGCGGGCGAAACCGCGCCGCTCGTCGTTGGAGAGCCCGAAGCCGACCACCCCGCGGTCCGCGAAGCGCACCGCGAGCCGGGCCAGCGTGCGGGCCTCCAGGGGGTGCTTCATGCGGTTCGCGGCGACCAGGACCCGCATCCCGAGCCCGGTGTCCCGGGAGGCGCTGTCGACCGCGTCCAGGATGATCTCCAGGGCCGGGATCAGCCCGCCCAGGCGCGGGGCGTACGAGGTGGGGTCGACCTGGATCTCCAGCCAGCCGGAGCCGTCCGCGACGTCCTCCTCGGCGGCCTCGCGCACCAGCCGCCGGATGTCGTCGGGCTCCCGCAGACACGACCGCGCGATGTCGTACAGCCGCTGGAAGCGGAACCAGCCGCGCTCATCGGTCGCCCGCAGTCTCGGCGGCTCGCCGCCGCTCAGCGCCTCGGGCAGGTGGACGCCGTACTTGTCGGCGAGTTCGAGGAGCGTGCCGGGGCGCATGGAGCCGGTGAAGTGCAGATGCAGATGCGCCTTGGGGAGCAGATGTACATCACGTGCCATCTGCAGATTTTGCCGCACGTCCGGACCCGCCGGTACCGCTTTCGCCGAACGTGGGCTTGCCCGTACATGAATCCGGGGCAGGGCGGGGCGCGTACGAGAGCGGGCGCCCAGCCGTGGCCGGGCGCCCGCTCTCGTTGAAACAGTCGGGAAGCGCTGCTCAGGCGCGCGCCTCCGCCAGCAGCTTCTGGACCCGCGAGATGCCCTCGACGAGGTCCTCGTCGCCCAGCGCGTACGACAGCCGCAGGTAGCCCGGTGTGCCGAACGCCTCACCCGGCACCACGGCGACCTCGGCCTCTTCCAGGATCAGCGCGGCCAGCTCGACGGTGGTCTGCGGCCGCTTGCCGCGGATCTCCTTGCCGAGCAGCCCCTTGGCCGACGGGTAGGCGTAGAACGCGCCCTCCGGCTCCGGGCACTCGATGCCGTCGATCTCGTTGAGCATGCGCACGATGGTGCGGCGACGGCGGTCGAACGCCTCGCGCATCGTGGCGACGGCGTCGAGGTCACCGGAGACGGCGGCCAGGGCGGCGGCCTGGGCGACGTTGCTCACGTTGGACGTGGCGTGCGACTGCAGGTTGGTCGCGGCCTTCACCACGTCCTTCGGGCCGATGATCCAGCCGACCCGCCAGCCGGTCATCGCGTACGTCTTCGCGACACCGTTGACCACGACGCACTTGTCGCGCAGCTCGGGCACCACCACGGGCAGCGAGTGGAACGTCGCGTCGCCGTAGACCAGGTGCTCGTAGATCTCGTCGGTGAGCACCCACAGCCCGTGCTCGGCGGCCCAGCGGCCGATCTCCTCGATCTGCTCGCGGCTGTAGACCGCGCCGGTCGGGTTGGACGGCGAGACGAAGACCAGCACCTTGGTGTGCTCGGTGCGGGCGGCCTCCAGCTGCTCGACGGAGACGCGGTAGCCGGTCGTCTCGTCCGCGACGACGTCCACCGGGACACCGCCGGCCAGCCGGATCGACTCCGGGTAGGTGGTCCAGTACGGCGCGGGGACGATGACCTCGTCGCCCGGGTCGAGGATCGCGGCGAACGCCTCGTAGATCGCCTGCTTGCCCCCGTTGGTCACCAGGATCTGGGACGCCTCGACCTCGTAGCCGCTGTCGCGCAGCGTCTTCGCGGCGATGGCGGCCTTCAGCTCGGGAAGCCCGCCGGCCGGGGTGTACCGGTGGAACTTGGGGTCACGGCAAGCCGCCACCGCCGCCTCGACGACATAGTCGGGCGTCGGGAAGTCCGGCTCGCCCGCGCCGAAGCCGATCACCGGGCGCCCGGCGGCCTTGAGGGCCTTGGCCTTGGCGTCGACGGCGAGGGTGGCGGACTCGGAGATGGAACCGATCCGGGCCGACACCCGTCGGTCGGTCGGGGACTGTACGGGGGGAGTAGCAGCGGTCATGGAAGCATCGTCGCAGACGGGCGAAAAGGGCGGTACACGGGTTTAACGAGACTCACACAAGTCTCCTGTCGGAACCCGATCGGAACCCGAGCGGAAACCTGTCCGAAGGGCGTGGGCGCTTCTCGTTCGACGCCTGGCCGTCAAGCACGTACACTCAACCGTCGTTGGCCGCTCAACTGACGTATCCGACCCGCACACTCCGTGCAGCGGGATGGATGCGGTAGGTTGGGGGTTGCCGCAAAGGGTCGTAGCTCAATTGGTAGAGCACTGGTCTCCAAAACCAGCGGTTGGGGGTTCAAGTCCCTCCGGCCCTGCTACACGCACTTGATCGTCAGGGTGCGTGCATGCGTACGCAAGGACAAGCACCGCTGTGCGGCCGGGCCGGACGCGGCACGGCCACGACCCGGATTCAGGTGAGGACGAGTGACGGAAGCCCTTGGCTCCACCGCGACGCCTGAGAGCGGTCGTCCCGACGAGGACGAGGTGGCGACCAAGAAGGGCCGCCGTGGTGGCAAGCGCGCGAAGAAGGGGCCGTTCGGCCGCCTCGCGCTGTTCTACCGCCAGATCATCGCCGAGCTGCGCAAGGTCGTCTGGCCCACCCGCAGCCAGCTGTCGACGTACACCAGCGTGGTGATCGTCTTCGTGCTGATCATGATTGGCATCGTGACCGTGATTGACTATGGGTTCAACAACGCCATCAAGTACGTCTTTGGCTGAGATCCCGCGAAGGGCGGCCGTGTCCCGGCAGCGCCCTTTCGCACGTTCCACCCCTTGAAGCCAGGAAGAAGCAGCCACCGTGTCTGACCCGAACCTGAACGACGCCGCCGAGCCCGTCGAGTCCCGTGAGGACGAGCTCGACATCGTCGAGGCGGCGGACTCCGACCAGGCTGAGGCCGCTGACGCCGCGGCGGGCGAGCCCGCCGAGGAGGCCGCGCTGCACGTCGAGGACGAGGCCGAGGCCGTCGCAGAGGTCGCCGAGGACGAGGAGGCCGAAGAGGCCGCCGTCGAGGTCGACCCGGTCGAGGCGCTCCGCGAGGAGCTGCGCGGGCTGCCCGGCGAGTGGTACGTGATCCACACCTACGCGGGCTACGAGAAGCGCGTGAAGGCGAACCTGGAGCAGCGTGCCGTCTCGCTGAACGTCGAGGACTTCATCTACCAGGCCGAGGTCCCCGAAGAAGAGATCGTCCAGATCAAGAACGGCGAGCGCAAGAACGTCCGCCAGAACAAGCTCCCGGGCTATGTGCTGGTGCGCATGGACCTGACGAACGAGTCCTGGGGCGTCGTGCGGAACACCCCCGGTGTCACCGGCTTCGTGGGCAACGCCTACGACCCGTACCCGCTGACCCTGGACGAGATCGTCAAGATGCTCGCCCCGGAGGCCGAGGAGAAGGCCGCCAAGGCCACCGCCGAAGAGGGCGGTGCCCCGGCGCCCAGCCGCAAGGTCGAGGTCCAGGTGCTGGACTTCGAGGTCGGCGACTCCGTCACGGTCACCGACGGCCCGTTCGCCACGCTGCAGGCCACGATCAACGAGATCAACGCCGACTCGAAGAAGGTCAAGGGCCTGGTCGAGATCTTCGGCCGGGAGACCCCGGTCGAGCTGAGCTTCGACCAGATCCAGAAGAACTGACGCTTCTTCCCCCACCCTTCCGACAGGTCAGGCGGGCCCTTCCGGGGCCCGTCTGACCTGCTCGGTTTTAAGCCGCGCATCCATACCCGTTATCGTTGTGCGGTATGCCTCCATCCGGATGACCGGATCAGGAGGCGGACCACCTCTCACTAGGACCCGGAGAGAGCATGCCTCCCAAGAAGAAGAAGGTCACGGGGCTGATCAAGCTCCAGATCCAGGCCGGCGCCGCGAACCCGGCCCCGCCGGTCGGCCCCGCGCTGGGTCAGCACGGCGTCAACATCATGGAGTTCTGCAAGGCCTACAACGCCGCGACCGAGTCGCAGCGTGGCATGGTCATCCCGGTGGAGATCACGGTCTACGAAGACCGTTCCTTCACCTTCATCACCAAGACTCCGCCGGCCGCGAAGCTGATCCTCAAGGCCGCGGGCGTGGAGAAGGGCTCCGGCGAGCCGCACAAGACCAAGGTCGCCAAGATCACCCGCGACCAGGTCCGCGACATCGCCACCACCAAGATGCCCGACCTGAACGCCAACGACCTGGACGCCGCCGAGAAGATCATCGCCGGCACCGCCCGTTCCATGGGCATCACGGTCGAGGGCTGACAGCCACCCCGTAGCACCACCGTGGCAGGACCAATGCGCGGTCCGGACCACGACTCCGAACTCAATCTTCAGGAGCAGAGTTGAGCAAGCGCAGCAAGTCCCTCCGCGCTGCGGACGCCAAGATCGACCGGGAGCGCGCGTACGCCCCGCTCGAGGCCGTCCGTCTCGCCAAGGACACCTCCCCGAGCAAGTTCGACGCGACCGTCGAGGTCGCCATGCGCCTGGGCGTCGACCCGCGCAAGGCCGACCAGATGGTCCGCGGCACCGTGAACCTGCCGCACGGCACCGGTAAGACCGCCCGGGTCCTGGTCTTCGCGACCGGTGACCGTGCTGCGGCCGCGGAAGCCGCTGGCGCCGACATCGTCGGCTCCGACGAGCTGATCGACGAGGTGTCCAAGGGCCGCCTGGACTTCGACGCCGTCGTCGCCACCCCGGACCTCATGGGCAAGGTCGGCCGCCTCGGCCGGGTGCTCGGTCCGCGTGGTCTGATGCCGAACCCGAAGACCGGCACCGTCACCCCGGACGTGGCCAAGGCCGTCACGGACATCAAGGGCGGCAAGATCGAGTTCCGCGTCGACAAGCACTCCAACCTGCACTTCATCATCGGCAAGGTGTCGTTCGACGAGGCGCAGCTGGTGGAGAACTACGCCGCGGCGCTCGAGGAGATCAACCGTCTCAAGCCGTCCGCCGCGAAGGGCCGCTACATCAAGAAGGCGAGCCTGAGCACGACGATGGGCCCCGGCATCCCGCTGGACGCCAACCGCACTCGCAACCTGCTGGTCGAGGAAGAGGCCGTCTGAGCCTCTTCCTGACCGGAACCGCCGGGCCCCCGCACCTCGTGAAAGGTGCGGGGGCCCGGCGCGTTGGTGTCGTTGTCCCTCGGTAGGGTCATGAACCGACAGTCGTAAAAGGCAAATAAGGGGGAACCGTGCGCGGTACTCATGTGGGCGTGCGATGCGTGATCGCGGCCTGTGGCGTTGTTCTGATGGCCGGGCTCACCGCGTGCGGGAGCGACGGCAAGTCCAGCGACGACAAGGCGGGCGACAAGGGCGGCAACGGCGGCCAGTCGGTGGGCAGTCCGCTGGCCGCGCTGAAGCTCGCCTCGCAGCGTACGGACCAGCAGCACTCGGCCAAGGTCGAGGGCAGCACTCAGAACGGTCCCATGAACATGGACATGACCGGCTCGATGGACTGGTCCGACGGCATGCGCGCCGACATGGTCCTCACGCAGAAGGGCGGCGCCAGCTCCTCCACGCCCGGCGGCGGCGCGCCCATGAAGGCCCGCTACACGCCGGACGCGATGTTCGTGAACCTGGGCCAGAGCGTCCCGTCGCAGGCCACCGGCGGCAAGAGCTGGATCAAGTACGACTACGACGCCTTCGCCAAGCAGACTGGCGCCTCCGGGGCCTTCCTCAAGGACCAGATGCAGAACAACAACCCGTCGCGCTCGGTGCAGCTGCTGATGGCCTCGGGCAAGGTGAAGAAGGTCGGCTCGGAGAGAGTCAAGGGCGCCGAGGCCACCCACTACACCGGCACGGTCGAGGTCTCCGAGCTGGCCAAGATGCAGTCCAAGGACCTGAGCAAGTCGGACCTGGACGCCCTGCAGCAGCAGATGGAGCAGTCCGGCATGAAGACCGAGACCATCGATCTGTGGATCGACAGCAAGAACCTGCTGGTCAAGAAGCGTGAGCAGGCCAAGAGCAAGAGCGGCGTCTACGACTCGACGGTCTTCTACTCGGACTACGGCACCAAGGTCACGGTCGAGGAGCCGGCGGCCACGGAGACCGTGGACTTCCAGGAGCTGCAGGGTTCGCAGCAGTAGCTGATTTGCCCGGCCGAGGCCCGTTCGCGTAATCTGCTGCAGAAGCCCAAGACCGCTGGTTGTCGCTGTGTCTCCGCAAGGGGAGACGGCGGCTGAAGGATCCGCTAGCTGCGGACGACCCGCGCAGGTGAATGTGGTGAGAACTCCCGAACGGGCCCTTGGTCCGTGTGGTCGAGTCACGCCCCGTGCGCCTGCGCCGGGGCGTTTTCGTGTTGTTCAGCCTCCTTCCTTCAGGCCGTAGCGGTCCTCATCACCTGGAAGGAGGCCGAGGCTCATGGCGAGTCCCGACAAGGTCGACGCCGTCGACGAGATGCGGGAGAAGTTCCGCACCTCGAACGGCGCCGTTGTGACCGCGTACACCGGTCTCACCGTCGCACAGCTCCAGGAGCTGCGCCGTTCGCTCGGTGAGAACGCCCAGTACCGTGTGGTGAAGAACACGCTGACCAAGATCGCGGCCAACGAGGCCGGGATCAACCAGCTCGACGACCTGTTCACGGGTTCGTCGGCCGTCGCCTTTGTGACCGGGGACCCGGTCGTGGCGGCGAAGGGTCTGCGTGACTTCGCCAAGGACAATCCCGCCCTTGAGATCAAGGGTGGCGTGCTCGACGGCAAGGCGCTGTCTGCCGACGAGATCAAGAAGCTCGCGGACCTCGAGTCCCGTGAGGTGCTGCTCTCCAAGCTGGCGGGCGCCATGAAGGCCAAGCAGTCCCAGGCTGCCGCGCTCTTCCAGGCCCCGCTCTCGAAGTTCGTCCGCACCGCGGAGGCGCTTCGGGCCAAGGCTGCCGAGCAGGGCGGTGCCGGCGAGCCGGCTCCCGCCGAGGCCGAGGCCGCCGAGTAATTCGGCCCCGGTCGCAGCGGGCCCGGAAGAAGCCCGCCACCATTTTCATCCGGCACCTGCCGAACTAGTGGAAGGACCGCCACCATGGCGAAGCTCACCCAGGAAGAGCTGCTCGAGCAGTTCGAGACCCTGACCCTCATCGAGCTCTCCGAGTTCGTGAAGGCGTTCGAGGAGAAGTTCGACGTCACCGCTGCCGCTCCGGCCGCCGTCGTCGCCGCCGCCCCGGGTGCCCCGGCCGCCGAGGCCGAGGAGGAGCAGGACGAGTTCGACGTCGTGCTCACCGGCGCCGGCGACAAGAAGATCCAGGTCATTAAGGTCGTGCGTGAGCTGACCTCGCTGGGCCTGAAGGAGGCCAAGGACCTCGTCGACGGCACCCCGAAGCCCGTCCTCGAGAAGGTCTCCAAGGAGGCCGCGGAGAAGGCCGCCGAGTCCCTCAAGGGCGCCGGCGCCTCAGTCGAGGTCAAGTGATCTCACGGGTCGGATGACCCGCTGTGCCGTGAGGGCGATCACCCGTTGGGGTGGTCGCCCTTCGGTGTTCTTGTGACGGCTACGCTGACTTTCCGGTTCCGGCAGGTATGGTGATCTTCGTTGCCCGTCGCCACGCCCTGTGACGATCTCGCCGGAGTGGGGGGCCTTGACGAACGGCACGCAGCGCGCAATTCTCGGGACGCGACGTCACACCGATCCGTAAGTCCGAGGCATGGATCGTCGGCGAAGCGGGCAGTATCGATATGCGCTGGCGAAGCGCGGGACTGCCGATCAGGCGGGTGAAGGACAACGAGGGGCGAGGCCTCTCACCGGAGGGAGAGATTGGCGCTGCCGGTCTCAGAAACTCGGCGCTGGACATCAGTGTGCCAAGTGGCTACACTGACCCTTTGCGCTGCCTGTTAGCTGCTCCCTGCCCGTCACCAGGGGCATACCCACCTTTGAGCACTGCCGATGAAACCGCCCCGACCGGGGATTTCATCCATGGGTTCGCGGTGGGACCGGTACGCGCGTAGTGAGTCCGAGCCCTCGGAAGGACCCCCTCTTGGCCGCCTCGCGCAACGCCTCGACTGCCAATACGAACAATGGCGCCAGCACCGCCCCGCTGCGCATCTCCTTTGCGAAGATCAAGGAGCCTCTCGAGGTTCCGAACCTCCTTGCACTGCAGACCGAGAGCTTCGATTGGCTGCTCGGCAATGCCGCCTGGAAGGCTCGTGTCGAGGCTGCGCTGGACAGTGGTCAGGACGTCCCCACCAAGTCCGGTCTGGAGGAGATCTTCGAGGAGATCTCCCCGATCGAGGACTTCTCCGGGTCGATGTCCCTGACCTTCCGCGATCACCGCTTCGAGCCGCCGAAGAACTCGATCGACGAGTGCAAGGAGCGCGACTTCACGTACGCCGCTCCGCTCTTCGTCACCGCCGAGTTCACCAACAACGAGACCGGCGAGATCAAGTCCCAGACGGTCTTCATGGGCGACTTCCCGCTCATGACCAACAAGGGCACCTTCTGCATCAACGGCACCGAGCGTGTCGTCGTCTCGCAGCTGGTCCGCTCGCCGGGTGTGTACTTCGACTCCTCCATCGACAAGACGTCCGACAAGGACATCTTCTCGGCCAAGATCATCCCGTCCCGGGGTGCCTGGCTGGAGATGGAGATCGACAAGCGCGACATGGTCGGTGTCCGCATCGACCGCAAGCGCAAGCAGTCCGTCACCGTCCTGCTCAAGGCGCTCGGCTGGACCACCGAGCAGATCCTCGAGGAGTTCGGCGAGTACGAGTCCATGCGCGCCACCCTGGAGAAGGACCACACCCAGGGCCAGGACGACGCGCTGCTCGACATCTACCGCAAGCTGCGCCCGGGCGAGCCGCCGACGCGTGAGGCCGCGCAGACGCTGCTGGAGAACCTGTACTTCAACCCGAAGCGCTACGACCTCGCCAAGGTCGGCCGGTACAAGGTCAACAAGAAGCTCGGCGCGGACGCCCCCCTCGACGCCGGCGTGCTGACCACCGACGATGTCATCGCGACCATCAAGTACCTGGTCAAGCTGCACGCGGGCGAGACCGAGACGGTCGGCGAGGCCGGCGACATGATCGTCGTCGAGACCGACGACATCGACCACTTCGGCAACCGCCGCCTGCGGAACGTCGGCGAGCTGATCCAGAACCAGGTCCGCACCGGTCTGGCCCGTATGGAGCGCGTCGTCCGCGAGCGGATGACCACCCAGGACGTCGAGGCGATCACGCCGCAGACCCTGATCAACATCCGGCCGGTCGTCGCCTCCATCAAGGAGTTCTTCGGCACCAGCCAGCTGTCGCAGTTCATGGACCAGACCAACCCGCTGTCGGGTCTGACCCACAAGCGCCGTCTGTCGGCGCTGGGCCCGGGTGGTCTGAGCCGTGAGCGGGCCGGGTTCGAGGTCCGCGACGTGCACCCCTCGCACTATGGCCGTATGTGCCCGATTGAGACGCCGGAAGGACCGAACATTGGTCTGATCGGCTCGCTCGCCTCCTACGGCCGGGTCAACGCCTTCGGCTTCGTCGAGACCCCGTACCGCAAGGTCCACGAGGGTGTCGTCACCGACAAGGTGGACTTCCTCACCGCCGATGAGGAAGACCGCTTCGTCATCGCCCAGGCGAACGCGCCGCTGGCCGAGGACAACACGTACGCGGAGAACCGCGTCCTGGTCCGCCGCCGTGGCGGCGAGGTCGACTACGTGCCCGGCTCCGAGGTCGACTACATGGACGTCTCGCCGCGCCAGATGGTGTCGGTCGCGACCGCCATGATCCCCTTCCTCGAGCACGACGACGCCAACCGCGCGCTCATGGGCTCGAACATGATGCGTCAGGCCGTGCCGCTGATCAAGGCGGAGTCCCCGCTGGTCGGCACCGGCATGGAGTACCGCTGCGCGGTCGACGCCGGCGACGTCATCAAGGCCGAGAAGGACGGTGTCGTCCAGGAGGTCTCCGCCGACTACGTGACGGTGGCCAACGACGACGGCACCTACACCACGTACCGGATCGCCAAGTTCTCCCGCTCCAACCAGGGCACCTCCTTCAACCAGAAGGTCGTCGTGGACGAGGGCGCCCGCGTCATCACCGGCCAGGTCCTGGCCGACGGTCCGTCCACCGAGGACGGCGAGATGGCGCTCGGCAAGAACCTCCTCGTCGCGTTCATGCCGTGGGAGGGCCACAACTACGAAGACGCGATCATCCTCAGCCAGCGGCTGGTGCAGGACGACGTCCTCTCCTCGATCCACATCGAGGAGCACGAGGTCGACGCCCGGGACACCAAGCTCGGCCCCGAGGAGATCACCCGGGACATCCCGAACGTCTCCGAGGAGGTCCTGGCCGACCTGGACGAGCGCGGCATCATCCGCATCGGCGCCGAGGTCGTGGCCGGGGACATCCTGGTCGGCAAGGTCACCCCGAAGGGTGAGACCGAGCTGACCCCGGAGGAGCGCCTGCTGCGCGCGATCTTCGGTGAGAAGGCCCGTGAGGTCCGCGACACCTCGCTGAAGGTGCCGCACGGCGAGATCGGCAAGGTCATCGGCGTCCGCGTCTTCGACCGCGAAGAGGGCGACGAGCTGCCCCCCGGCGTGAACCAGCTGGTCCGCGTCTACGTGGCGCAGAAGCGCAAGATCACCGACGGTGACAAGCTCGCCGGCCGCCACGGCAACAAGGGCGTCATCTCGAAGATCCTGCCGGTCGAGGACATGCCGTTCCTGGAGGACGGCACCCCGGTCGACATCATCCTCAACCCGCTGGGTGTCCCGTCCCGAATGAACCCGGGACAGGTCCTGGAGATCCACCTCGGCTGGCTGGCCTCCCGGGGCTGGAAGGTCGAGGGCTCCGAGGAGTGGATGCAGCGGCTGCAGGCGATCGGCGCCGACGAGGTCCAGCCCGGCACCAACGTCGCGACCCCGGTCTTCGACGGTGCCCGTGAGGACGAGATCGCCGGTCTCTTCAACTCGACGATCCCGAACCGCGACGGGGACCGCCTGGTCCAGCCGTCCGGCAAGGCCCGGCTCTTCGACGGCCGCTCCGGCGAGCCGTTCCCGGACCCGATCTCGGTCGGCTTCATGTACATCCTCAAGCTGCACCACCTGGTGGACGACAAGCTGCACGCCCGGTCCACCGGTCCGTACTCGATGATCACCCAGCAGCCGCTGGGCGGTAAGGCTCAGTTCGGTGGCCAGCGCTTCGGAGAGATGGAGGTGTGGGCGCTGGAGGCTTATGGCGCCGCGTACGCCCTCCAGGAGCTGCTGACCATCAAGTCCGACGACGTCACCGGCCGCGTGAAGGTCTACGAGGCCATCGTCAAGGGCGAGAACATCCCCGAGCCCGGCATCCCCGAGTCCTTCAAGGTGCTCATCAAGGAGATGCAGTCCCTGTGCCTCAACGTGGAGGTGCTGTCCAGCGACGGCATGTCCATCGAGATGCGCGACACCGACGAGGACGTCTTCCGCGCTGCGGAGGAGCTCGGCATCGACCTGTCGCGGCGCGAGCCGAGCAGCGTCGAAGAGGTCTGACGGGTCTGGCCGGGGCGGCACGTACGACCCGCCCCGGCCTCTCCCCGGACCCCCAGTCAGACCCGAAGACACGACCCTGAAAGAGGGATTGACGACAAGTGCTCGACGTCAACTTCTTCGACGAGCTGCGGATCGGCCTCGCCACTGCTGACGACATCCGTCAGTGGTCCCACGGTGAGGTCAAGAAGCCGGAGACCATCAACTACCGCACCCTGAAGCCCGAAAAGGACGGACTCTTCTGCGAGAAGATCTTCGGTCCGACCCGGGACTGGGAGTGCTACTGCGGCAAGTACAAGCGCGTCCGCTTCAAGGGCATCATCTGTGAGCGCTGTGGCGTCGAGGTCACCCGCGCCAAGGTGCGCCGTGAGCGGATGGGCCACATCGAGCTGGCCGCTCCCGTTACCCACATCTGGTACTTCAAGGGCGTCCCGAGCCGTCTGGGTTATCTGCTCGACCTCGCCCCGAAGGACCTCGAAAAGGTCATCTACTTCGCCGCCTACATGATCACGTGGGTCGACGAGGAGCGCCGTACGCGCGACCTGCCCTCGCTGGAGGCCCACGTCTCCGTCGAGCGCCAGCAGGTCGAGCAGCGTCGCGACGCCGACCTGGAGGCCCGCGCCAAGAAGCTCGAGGCGGACCTCGCCGACCTGGAGGCCGAGGGCGCCAAGGCCGATGTGCGCCGCAAGGTGCGCGAGGGCGCCGAGCGCGAGATGAAGCAGCTGCGCGACCGCGCCCAGCGCGAGATCGACCGTCTCGACGAGGTGTGGAACCGCTTCAAGAGCCTCAAGGTCCAGGACCTGGAGGGCGACGAGCTGCTCTACCGCGAGCTGCGCGACCGCTTCGGCACGTACTTCATGGGCGGCATGGGCGCCGCTGCCCTGCAGAAGCGCCTGGAGTCCTTCGACCTCGATGAAGAGGCCGAGAAGCTCCGCGAGATCATCCGGACCGGCAAGGGCCAGAAGAAGACCCGTGCGCTCAAGCGCCTCAAGGTCGTCTCCGCCTTCCTGCAGACCCGCAACAGCCCCAACGGCATGGTGCTGGACTGCATCCCGGTGATCCCGCCGGACCTGCGTCCGATGGTGCAGCTGGACGGTGGCCGCTTCGCGACCTCCGACCTGAACGACCTGTACCGCCGTGTGATCAACCGGAACAACCGCCTCAAGCGTCTCCTTGACCTCGGTGCCCCCGAGATCATCGTGAACAACGAGAAGCGGATGCTGCAGGAGGCCGTCGACGCGCTGTTCGACAACGGCCGCCGCGGCCGCCCGGTGACCGGTCCCGGTAACCGTCCGCTGAAGTCCCTCAGCGACATGCTGAAGGGTAAGCAGGGCCGGTTCCGTCAGAACCTGCTCGGTAAGCGCGTCGACTACTCGGCCCGTTCCGTCATCGTCGTCGGCCCGCAGCTCAAGCTGCACCAGTGCGGTCTGCCCAAGGCCATGGCGCTGGAGCTCTTCAAGCCGTTCGTGATGAAGCGCCTGGTGGACCTGAACCACGCGCAGAACATCAAGTCGGCCAAGCGCATGGTCGAGCGCGGCCGCACGGTCGTGTACGACGTGCTCGAAGAGGTCATCGCCGAGCACCCGGTGCTGCTGAACCGTGCGCCGACCCTGCACCGCCTCGGCATCCAGGCCTTCGAGCCGCAGCTGGTCGAGGGCAAGGCCATTCAGATTCACCCGCTCGTCTGCACCGCGTTCAACGCGGACTTCGACGGTGACCAGATGGCCGTGCACCTGCCGCTGTCCGCGGAGGCGCAGGCCGAGGCCCGCATCCTGATGCTGTCCTCGAACAACATCCTCAAGCCGGCCGACGGCCGGCCGGTGACCATGCCGACCCAGGACATGGTGCTGGGCCTGTTCTTCCTCACCACCGACGAGGAGGAGCGCAAGGTCATCGGCGAGGGCCGGTCCTTCGGCTCCAGCGCCGAGGCGATCATGGCGTTCGACGCCCGGGAGCTGTCGCTCCAGGCGAAGATCGACATCCGCTTCCCGATCGGCACCGTCCCGCCCCGCGGCTGGACCCCGCCGGCTCCGGAAGAGGGCGAGCCCGCCTGGCAGCAGGGCGACAGCTTCCGGCTGCGCACCACGCTGGGCCGCGCGCTCTTCAACGAGCTGCTGCCCGAGGACTACCCGTTCGTCGACTACTCGGTGGGCAAGAAGCAGCTCTCCGAGATCGTCAACGACCTCGCCGAGCGCTACCCCAAGGTCATCGTCGCGGCGACCCTGGACAACCTGAAGGCGGCCGGTTTCCACTGGGCCACCCGCTCCGGTGTCACCGTGGCCATCTCCGACATCGTCGTGCCCGAGGCCAAGAAGGCCATCATCACGGGCTACGAGGCGCAGGACGAGAAGGTCCAGAAGCAGTACGAGCGCGGTCTGATCACCAAGGACGAGCGCACCCAGGAACTCATCGCGATCTGGACCAAGGCGACCAACGAGGTCTCCGAGGCGATGAACGCGAACTTCCCGAAGACCAACCCGATCTTCATGATGGTCGACTCGGGCGCGCGCGGAAACATGATGCAGATGCGTCAGATCGCCGGTATGCGTGGTCTGGTGTCCAACGCGAAGAACGAGACCATCCCGCGGCCCATTAAGGCGTCGTTCCGTGAGGGTCTCTCCGTGCTGGAGTACTTCATCTCCACCCACGGTGCCCGTAAGGGTCTCGCGGACACCGCCCTGCGTACCGCCGACTCGGGTTACCTGACCCGTCGTCTGGTGGACGTCTCGCAGGACGTGATCATCCGCGAGGAGGACTGCGGCACCGAGCGCGGCCTCAAGCTGGCGATCGCGACCACGGGCGCGGACGGTGTGCTGCGCAAGACCGAGGACGTCGAGACCAGCGTGTACGCGCGCTGCCTCGCCGAGGACATCGTCGTGGACGGGAAGGTCCTGGCCCCGGCCGGCACCGACCTGGGCGACGTGCTCATCGACGAGCTGGTCCGGCACGGCGTCGGCACGGTCAAGACCCGCTCGGTGCTCACCTGTGAGTCCGCCGTCGGCACCTGCGCCATGTGCTACGGCCGCTCGCTGGCGACCGGCAAGCTGGTGGACATCGGCGAGGCCGTCGGCATTATCGCCGCCCAGTCCATCGGTGAGCCCGGCACCCAGCTGACGATGCGTACCTTCCACACCGGTGGTGTGGCCGGTGACGACATCACCCAGGGTCTGCCGCGTGTCGTCGAGCTCTTCGAGGCCCGTACGCCCAAGGGCGTCGCGCCGATCTCGGAGGCGGCCGGCCGCGTCCGGATCGAGGAGACCGAGAAGACCAAGAAGCTCGTCGTCACCCCGGACGACGGTTCCGACGAGACCGCCTACGGCGTCTCCAAGCGGGCCCGTCTGCTGGTGGGCGAGGGCGACCACGTCGAGGTCGGCCAGGCGCTGACCGTGGGTGCCACCAACCCGCACGACGTGCTGCGCATCCTCGGCCAGCGCGCCGTCCAGGTGCACCTGGTCGGCGAGGTCCAGAAGGTCTACAACTCGCAGGGTGTGTCGATCCACGACAAGCACATCGAGATCATCATCCGGCAGATGCTGCGCCGGGTCACGATCATCGAGTCCGGCGACGCGGAGCTGCTGCCGGGCGAGCTGGTGGAGCGTACGCGCTTCGAGGGTGAGAACCGTCGTGTGGTGCAGGAAGGCGGCCACCCGGCCTCCGGCCGTCCGCAGCTGATGGGTATCACCAAGGCCTCGCTGGCGACCGAGTCCTGGCTGTCGGCGGCGTCCTTCCAGGAGACGACCCGGGTGCTCACCGACGCGGCGATCAACGCCAAGTCGGACTCCCTGATCGGCCTCAAGGAGAACGTCATCATCGGTAAGCTCATCCCGGCCGGTACGGGCCTGTCCCGCTACCGCAACATCCGGGTCGAGCCGACCGAGGAGGCGAAGGCCGCGATGTACTCGGCCGTCGGCTACGACGACATCGACTACTCGCCGTTCGGCACCGGCTCCGGCCAGGCCGTCCCGCTGGAGGACTACGACTACGGTCCGTACAACCAGTAAGAGCGTCGATCTGTTCACAGGGCGGCCACCCCATGGCGGGGTGGCCGCCCTGCGGCTATGCTCCGGGTTGGTGTGTCCAGCGCGTGTGCATTTGTTTTGACCGGAGCCGATGCGGTAGGTACGCTCTGACCTTGTGCCTGGGGTGTCCCTGGGCTCCCGTATGCGCTAAGCGCTGCCGGGGGGCCGAGGTGTCGACACCAACAATTCGCACTCTCCTGACATTCGCAGGGGACTGCGGTGCGCGACACACCCGACCGCGTGGGTCGGAGAAACCCCAGGTTAGCTTTATCGAGATCGGCACACAGAAACCGGAGAAACGGTGCCTACGATCCAGCAGCTGGTCCGCAAGGGCCGCCAGGACAAGGTCGAGAAGAACAAGACTCCCGCACTGGCGGGGTCGCCGCAGCGTCGTGGCACGTGCACTCGCGTGTTCACCACGACGCCGAAGAAGCCGAACTCGGCGCTCCGTAAGGTCGCGCGTGTCCGGCTGAGCAGTGGGATCGAGGTCACCGCCTACGTCCCGGGTGAGGGGCACAACCTGCAGGAGCACTCCATCGTGCTCGTGCGCGGCGGTCGTGTGAAGGACCTGCCGGGTGTTCGTTACAAGATCATCCGCGGCTCCCTCGACACGCAGGGCGTCAAGAACCGCAAGCAGGCTCGCAGCCGCTACGGCGCCAAGAAGGAGAAGTAAACATGCCTCGTAAGGGTCCCGCCCCGAAGCGCCCGGTCATCATCGACCCGGTTTACAACTCTCCTCTGGTGACTTCGCTCATCAACAAGGTCCTGCTGAACGGCAAGCGCTCCACCGCCGAGCGCATTGTCTACGGCGCCATGGAGGGCCTGCGTGAGAAGTCCGGCAACGACCCGGTCATCACGCTCAAGCGCGCGCTGGAGAACGTGAAGCCGACCCTCGAGGTCCGCTCCCGTCGTGTCGGTGGCGCCACCTACCAGGTGCCGGTCGAGGTTCGTCCCGGCCGCTCCTCCACCCTCGCGCTGCGCTGGCTCGTGGGCTACTCCCGCGCCCGTCGCGAGAAGACCATGACCGAGCGCCTGATGAACGAGCTGCTGGACGCCAGCAACGGTCTCGGCGCCTCCGTCAAGCGTCGCGAGGACACCCACAAGATGGCCGAGTCCAACAAGGCCTTCGCGCACTACCGCTGGTAGTCGCTACCCCATCGAGACCGAGAGAAGACTGAGCCATATGGCCACCACTTCACTTGACCTGGCCAAGGTCCGCAACATCGGGATCATGGCCCACATCGACGCGGGCAAGACGACGACCACCGAGCGGATCCTGTTCTACACCGGTGTGAGCTACAAGATCGGTGAGGTCCACGACGGCGCTGCCACGATGGACTGGATGGAGCAGGAGCAGGAGCGCGGCATCACGATCACGTCCGCCGCGACGACCTGTCACTGGCCGCTCGAGAACATCGATCACACGATCAACATCATTGACACCCCGGGGCACGTCGACTTCACCGTCGAGGTGGAGCGTTCGCTGCGCGTCCTCGACGGTGCCGTGACGGTGTTCGACGGTGTGGCCGGCGTTGAGCCGCAGTCCGAGACCGTTTGGCGTCAGGCGGACCGCTACGGCGTGCCGCGTATCTGCTTCGTCAACAAGCTCGACCGCACCGGTGCGGAGTTCCACCGCTGCGTCGACATGATCACGGACCGCCTGGGCGCGGTGCCGCTGGTCATGCAGCTGCCGATCGGTACCGAGGCCGACTTCAAGGGTGTTATCGACCTCGTCACCATGAAGGCGCTGGTCTGGAACATCGAGGCCTCCAAGGGCGAGATGTACGACACCGTCGACATCCCGGACACCCACACCGAGGCCGCCGACGAGTGGCGCGGCAAGCTGCTCGAGACCGTCGCCGAGAACGACGAAGAGATGATGGAGCTGTACCTGGAGGGCGAGGAGCCCTCCGTGGAGCAGCTGTACGCGGCGATCCGCCGCATCACCATCGCCTCCGGCGTGGGCGGCGGCACGACCGTCACCCCCGTGTTCTGCGGCACCGCGTTCAAGAACAAGGGCGTGCAGCCCCTGCTCGACGCGGTCGTCCGGTACCTGCCGTCGCCGATCGACGTCGAGGCGGTCGAGGGCCACTCGGTCAAGGACCCCGAAGAGATCATCAAGCGGCGTCCGACCGAGGAAGAGCCGCTGTCGGCTCTGGCGTTCAAGATCGCGAGCGACCCGCACCTCGGCAAGCTCACCTTCATCCGGGTTTACTCGGGCCGTCTCGTGGCCGGCACTCAGGTGCTGAACTCCGTGAAGGGCAAGAAGGAGCGCATCGGCAAGATCTACCGGATGCACGCGAACAAGCGTGAGGAGATCGAGTCGGTGGGTGCCGGTGACATCGTCGCCGTCATGGGTCTGAAGCAGACCACCACCGGTGAGACCCTCTGCGACGCGTCGAGCCCGGTGATCCTCGAGTCCATGGACTTCCCGGCCCCGGTCATCGAGGTGGCCATCGAGCCGAAGTCCAAGGGCGACCAGGAGAAGCTGGCCGTCGCGATTCAGCGGCTGGCCGAGGAGGACCCGTCCTTCCGCGTCAAGACTGACGAGGAGACCGGCCAGACCATCATCGCCGGTATGGGTGAGCTTCACCTCGACGTGCTGGTCGACCGCATGAAGCGCGAGTTCAAGGTCGAGGCCAACGTCGGCAAGCCGCAGGTGGCCTACCGCGAGACCCTGAACAAGGCGGTCGAGCGGTACGACTACACGCACAAGAAGCAGACTGGTGGTTCCGGCCAGTTCGCCAAGGTGCAGATCGCGCTGGAGCCGCTCGAGGGCGATGGCTACGAGTTCGAGAACAAGGTCACCGGTGGCCGTATCCCGCGGGAGTACATCCCGTCCGTGGACGCGGGCTGCCAGGAGGCCATGGAGTTCGGTGTGCTCGCCGGATACCCGCTGACCGGCGTCAAGGTCGTGCTTCTCGACGGTGGCTACCACGAGGTCGACTCCTCCGAGATGGCCTTCAAGATCGCCGGTTCGATGGCCTTCAAGGAGGCCGCCCGCAAGGCCAGCCCGGCCCTGCTCGAGCCGATGATGAAGGTCGAGGTCACGACGCCCGAGGACTACATGGGTGACGTGATCGGCGACATCAACTCCCGCCGTGGTCAGATCCAGTCCATGGAGGACCGTAGCGGCGCCAAGCTGGTGATCGGTCTGGTCCCGCTGTCAGAGATGTTCGGCTACGTGGGCGACCTGCGCAGCAAGACCTCTGGCCGCGCCAGCTACTCCATGCAGTTCGACTCCTACGCCGAGGTTCCCAAGAACGTCGCTGAGGAGATCATCGCGAAGGCCAAGGGCGAGTAACGCGGGTTCATCCGCATTCCTCACCCTTTAGGCTGGAGCAAGAGGCATCGGGTGTTCCGTCATAGATCGTCCACCGTGGCGGTCCATGACGGGGCCCCGGCCGCCGGCCCCCATAACGAATACGGCGAAGGGCATCCCCCTCGGGGTCCTGGCCGGTTCGGTAAGACCACCTGAACCCGTCCGCAAGGCGCGGATGCGTTACAGAACCACTCCGTAGGAGGACCCCAGTGGCGAAGGCGAAGTTCGAGCGGACTAAGCCGCACGTCAACATCGGCACCATCGGTCACATCGACCACGGTAAGACCACTCTTACCGCGGCGATCACCAAGGTGCTGCACGACGCGTTCCCGGACCTGAACGAGGCCTCGGCCTTCGACATGATCGACAAGGCGCCGGAAGAGCGCCAGCGCGGTATTACGATCTCCATCGCGCACGTCGAGTACCAGACGGACTCGCGTCACTACGCGCACGTTGACTGCCCCGGTCACGCGGACTACATCAAGAACATGATCACCGGTGCCGCGCAGATGGACGGCGCCATCCTCGTGGTCGCCGCCACCGACGGCCCGATGCCGCAGACCAAGGAGCACGTGCTCCTGGCCCGCCAGGTCGGCGTTCCGTACATCGTCGTCGCCCTGAACAAGGCCGACATGGTGGACGACGAGGAGATCCTGGAGCTCGTCGAGCTCGAGGTCCGCGAGCTGCTCTCCGAGTACGAGTTCCCGGGCGACGACGTCCCGGTCGTCAAGGTCTCGGCGCTCAAGGCGCTCGAGGGCGACGCCGAGTGGGGCAAGTCCGTCCTCGACCTCATGAAGGCCGTCGACGACGCGATCCCGCAGCCGGAGCGTGACGTCGACAAGCCGTTCCTCATGCCGATCGAGGACGTCTTCACCATCACCGGTCGCGGTACGGTCGTCACCGGCCGTATCGAGCGCGGTGTGCTGAAGGTCAACGAGAACGTCGACATCATCGGCATCAAGCAGGACAAGACCTCGACCACCGTCACCGGTATCGAGATGTTCCGCAAGCTGCTCGACGAGGGCCAGGCCGGTGAGAACGTCGGTCTGCTGCTCCGCGGCATCAAGCGCGAGGACGTCGAGCGCGGCCAGGTCATCATCAAGCCGGGCTCGGTCACCCCGCACACCGAGTTCGAGGCGCAGGCGTACATCCTGTCCAAGGACGAGGGTGGCCGCCACACGCCGTTCTTCAACAACTACCGTCCGCAGTTCTACTTCCGTACCACGGACGTGACGGGCGTTGTGACCCTCCCCGAGGGCACCGAGATGGTCATGCCGGGCGACAACACCGAGATGTCCGTCTCGCTGATCCAGCCGGTCGCCATGGAGGAGGGCCTGAAGTTCGCCATCCGTGAGGGTGGCCGGACCGTCGGCGCCGGTCAGGTCACCAAGATCACCAAGTGATCTGACGCTCTTCGGAGCACGCTCCCCGGAGCACCGAGCCCCACTCGCCTTCACCGGCGGGTGGGGCTTTTCCGTATCTGGGTACCCGGCCATCCGCATCGAAGCTGAGTTCGACTTCGGGAGTACGGATGATGACCAACGGCAAGATCGCGGTCGCGATCGCGGGAGGCTACCTCCTGGGGCGCACCAAGAAGGTCAAACTCGCCATCGGCCTGGGCATGTTGCTCGCCGGGAAGAAGATCACCCTGGATCCGCAGCAGCTGGCGCGGGCGGTCGCCGACTCACCGCTGCTGAGCGGTCTGAACGCGCAGGCGCGCAAGGAGCTGAGCGGGGCCGCCAAGACGGCCGCGACCCGCGCCCTGTCCACCCGCATGAACGGCCTCGCCGACTCGCTGCAGGACCGCACGGCGGCCCTGCGGGGCGAGGAGGCGGACGAGGAGCGCGCGGCGGACGAGCACGAGCCCGCCGACGAGGAGAGCGAACGCAAACCCCCGGCGCGACGCCGCAAGGCGCCGCAGGCCAAGGCGCCGCAGGCCAAGGCGGCCAAGGCCCCTGCCGGACGGGCGCGCACGGCGGCGAAGAAGACCGCGAAGACCGCCGGGGGCCGCAATGGCTGACACGTTGGGCAAGCTGAAGGACGACATCGTGCGCAGCCCGGCCGCCGACCGCCTCAAGGACGAGCTGCAGTCCTACGTCCAGGCCCGGGCGACCCACACGCTCTCCGGGCTCGGCACCGGTCTCGCCAAGGGCACCCAGGCGCTCGCCGAGGGGAAGTCGCCGGGCCAGGCCGTGTTCAAGGCCGGAGCCTCCCAGCTGAAGGAAACGCTGAAGGACAAGATCAAGGGCGCGTTCGGCAAGGGCAAGGGCGGCAAGAGCGGCGGCGGCAAGTCCAAGAGCGTCGCGGTGGTCGAGGACATCGACGTCGGGGTGCCGGTCCGCGAGGCGTACGACCAGTGGACCCAGTTCCAGGAGTTCAGCACCTTCGCCAAGGGCGTCGTCAGCGTCGAGAAGGCCGACGACACCAGCAGCAACTGGAAGGTGAAGGTCGCCAAGTCCACGCGCAGCTGGAAGGCCAACGTCACCGAGCAGGTGCCCGACGAGCGGATCAGCTGGACGACCGAGGGCGCCAAGGGCACCGTCAAGGGCGTCGTCACCTTCCACGCGCTCGGCGACAGCCTCACCCGGGTGCTGCTGGTGCTGGAGTACTTCCCCAAGGGCCTGTTCGAGAAGACCGGCAACATCTGGCGCGCCCAGGGCCGCCGGGCGCGGCTCGATCTGAAGCTCTACCGCAAGTTCATCATGATGCGCGGCGAGGCCACGGACGGCTGGCGCGGGGAGATCCGGGACGGCGAGGTCGTGGTCGACCACGAGACGGCCGTGGCGGAGGAAGAGGAAGAGCGCGACGAAGAGGCCGAGGCCGGGGCCGGGGGAGAGGCCGATGAGCCGCGGGCCGAGCAGGACGACGAGGACGCGGCGTACGAGGACGAGCCGGAGGACGAGCCCGAGGACGAGGACGAATCCGAGGGCGAGGGCGACGAGGCGGAGTTCGCCGACGAGGACGAGGAGGCGGCGTACGAGGAGGACGCCGACGCCGAGCCCGAGGACGAGTACGAGGAGGAGCCCGCCGAGGCCGACGAGCCCGCCGAGGCCGACGAGCCCGTCGAGGACGCCGAGCCCGTCGAGGACGGCGAGGACGCCGAGGACGCCGAGCCCGAGCGTCCGCGGCGGCGGCGTAAGGCGGCGGCCGCTCGCGGCTGACGTCCCCGCCGCGCCACCGCTGGAGCGCCCCCGGCCGATACGACGGGCCGGGGGCGCCCGTTACGCCCTCGACGTGGGGCGCGGGCGCCAGATCCAGGGCGTGGCGTCCGGCGCGACGCCCACCACACACGCCCCCTGATCCGGGTCGGCCAGCAGCGCGGGGGCGCCCACCGGGGTGAGGTGGCCGGGGGAGCGCAGCGGGCGGTCGTCAGGGCCGGTGCCCCACTGGACCTGGACGTCGCCGTCGAGGCTGCGGCCGAGCAGGAGCAGGGTGGTGGCCTTGCCGTCCTCGCCGTCCCCGCCCTCCTTGCCGGGCTCCGGCACGGTGTGCGCGGCGATGGCCCCGTACCCCTCGAAGTGCCGCACCGTGCGGCCCTCCGTACTGGATTCCGTGCCGTGGAGGGCGGGCACGGTCGCCGCCGGGGTGCGGTAGACCAGCGAGAGCGAGCCGTCGGGGGCGATCGCGGCGCCGATCTGGTTGCCGCCGGGGCGGGGCAGTCCGGCGGCGGTGCGCAGAGCGACGGGGCCGCCCGGCCGCTCCTGCGACCAGTGGTGCACGGTGTCGCGGCCCGGGGCGACGACATGGGCGCGGCCCTCGCGGTCGACCAGGGCGGTCAGCCCGTCCTGGATCTCCGCGCCGCCGAGCCGCTCCCACGGGCCCCAGCGGCCCTCGGCGTCCCGTACCCGGGTGGCGAGGCCCTTCTCGGCGGTCCGTACGAAGAGGTGGACCTTGCCGTCCGGGGTGGCGACCGCCGTGGGGCAGCCGACGCGGCGGCCGTGCTCGGGGTTGGCCTCGGGGGTGCCGAGCCCGGTCCAGGCGCGGAACGGCCCGCCCGGGCGGCGCTGTTCCAGGGCCACGATCTCGCGCAGATTGGCGCCGCCCTGCCCGTCCAGCGCCGCGAACCGCAGCGCCAGCAGCACTTGGCGTCCCGCGCTGTCGGTCACGGCGCTCAAGCCGGGGGCCAGCGGCCCGCCGCCGAGCCCGAGCGGCGCCCCGAACCGCCCGCTGCCACGGGCGGTTTCGCGCCACCGGACGGCCTGGGCGCCGAGGACGCCGTACGCGACGAGACGGCCCTCGCGGTCGGTGGTGGGAGTGGGCAGGGCGCTGGGGTAGCGGTAGTGGGTGGAGCGGATCCAGCCCTTGCGGTTCTTGAGCGGCCGCATGCCGCCCTGGCTGTAGTCGCCGCAGCCCGCGCTCTCACCGCACTTCCACTCGGGTGAGCCGCCGTACGCCTTGATCACGCGGGCCTTCTGGGCCAGCACGGCGGGCGGCAGATTGTGCGGCCAGCGCTGGTTGTAGTAGCCGCGGAAGGACGTGGTGGTGAAGCGCGGCGCCCGGTGGTCCCGGCGGGTGGACTCGGCGGCCCACTGCGCGATCGCCTTCCAGGTGAACAGCGCGACGGGGGTGTGGTCCCGGTGGTCCGAGCAGCCCGGCTGGTCGTTGTCCCTGGGGCGCAGCGCGTCGTGGACCTGGAAGTCGGGGTCGGGGTCGAGGGTGTGGATCAGGGTGGGCCGGTAGCGGTCCATGATCTCGGCGAGCACGTCGACCAGCGTCTGGTGGACGTACGAGCTGGGGTGTGCCACCGGGGAGCCCTCGGCGAGCAGCGTCCGCATGACCGTGCCGGGGGTGTCCCACAGGTCGGGCATGCGCAGGTGGCCCTCGGACAGCATGGCGATGTTGAGGAAGATCAGCCGCACTCTGCGGGCGCCGTTGGCGAGCACGTTCGACTCCGCCTTGACGCCGCCGGGCAGGTTCAGCACCGACCGCTGCCACGGCGTGAACTGGTTCAGCCCCAGCATCTGCGCGTACGCCTGGCGCAGCCCCTGGTGGCGGGCGGCGGAGTACGCGGCCTTGTCCGGCGGCGGCAGCGGCCGCCCGGCCACCTTGTTGAGGCCCAGCGCCTCGCCCGCCGTGACGTACACGCTCACCACGGGGACCCCGGAGCGCAGCACGTGCTCGTTGTCGGGGTTCATGAAGTACAGGTCGTCATCGGGGTGCGCCATGACCTGGAGCAGGGTGCCCCGCTTGTCCCCGACCGCCGGGGTGAACGGCTCGGCGGCCCCCGGGCTGCTGGTCGTCCGGGCCGGGGCGGCGGGGGCGGCGGAAGCCCCGGGACGGCTGCTGCACCCGGTGGCAGCGGCGGCGGTGAGGGCCGCCACCGCGGCCAGTGCCTGCCTGCGTGTCGCGCGCGCGGGCAGAGTCCATCGACTGTTCAATTTGGTGACCCTGTCACTTGTGCAGCGCGAAATATCCGGGCTGCTTCCACGTGATAGGGGACGGCTGATGATCTTGGATGGTTGTCCGATGACCGGGAGGTGTCGGTCACACTCCGGACGCGCCCCTAGGCGACCGAGGGGCCGCCGAGGTAACGCCCGGCCTTGGTGTAGGGCCAGGCGTTGGCGACGCAGCCCTTCAGCCCGTCTATCTGCTGCATCATCGCCGGGGCGGGCTTGCCCTTGCCGGGGCAGGTCTCATGGCCGTGGCCGATGCGGTGGCCCACCTCATGGTTGATGATCAGCGCCCGGTATTCGCCGATCGGGCCGTCGAACTCGGGGGAACCGGTGTTCCAGCGCGTGAGGTTGACCATGACCTGCGTTCCGGCGGCGCAGTTGACCTTGCCCCGGGTCTTCAGCCCGGCCTGCCCGCAGATGTCGTCGACCGTGTCCGGGGTGGCGATCTTCACCTCGAAGTCGTAGGTGCCGTCGGCGACCAGCTGGAAGGAGTGCTTCTGGTCCCGGGTCCAGCCGCGCTGGTCCGCGAGGACCGCGGATATCTCGGCCGCGGCCTTCTTCGGGTCGACGCCGGTGCCCTCCTCCACCTGGACCTTGAACCGCCGTACGTCGGCGCCGTCGCCGATGACCTCGCCGGACGCCTTCGCGGTGATGAAGGTGCCGGTCCCCGCGGTGGGCGCGGCGGGGCGCGTGGGCGCGGCGTCGCGGGAGGACCGGGAGGGCGGCGCCGACGGGGCCGACGGCGTCGTGGTGGGGGACTGGCTCGCCACCGGGGAGTCGGCGGCGGAGTCCGAGGGGGTCGACCGCGCGCCGCCGCCGTCCGCCGGTAACAGGACGTACGCCGCCAGCAGGGCTCCGGCCGTCACCGCCGCGCCGGTCAGCAGCGGTACCACCGGCGACCGGCGGCGCCTCCTGCGCCGGGAGCGGCGGTGCGAGGCCCGGGCGGGCGGCGCGGCGGACTGCTCGGCGGACGGTTCGGTGACGGTCATGGGTGGGGGTGCTCCAGGGGGGGTGGGGTGGTACGGGGGGTCGGTCGCGGCTTCAGGAGAAGCGGGCGCTCAGGAGAAGCGGGCCGAGGAGAGCGCGGCCTTGACGCGCGCGACGAGGGCGGAGTCCGGGGAGGCGAGGCAGGCGTACGCGGCGACCGTGCTGTCGGGGTGCCCGGGCAGCGGCTGCCGTCTGCTGAGGAACGCCGTGCCGCCCAGCTCCCGGCAGACCGGGCTGGGGAGCGACTGCTCGACGGGCTGGTCCCGCTCGGGCCGGTCGTAGGACTCCCGGCGCCACAGCAGCAGGGCGCCGTTCTCCGGGAGCCGGGTCACCGGCAGGCACAGCTCGGGGCCGTAGCGGGCGTCCTGGAGGGGTTCGCCGCACGGGCCGTCCGTGGTGCTCGGGGGAGCGATGGACGCCGTGCTCTGCGGTGCCCTCGACGCCATGCCCGGGGTCGAGTCCGGGGTTTGGCCCGCCGCCGTGCTCGACGTCTCGTGCGCCGCCGGGCCCGCCAGGACGTACGTCTCGCTCGCGGGCGCGTCCGTGCCATCCGTGCCATCCGCGCTGTCAGCTCCGTCAGTGCCGTCAACGCGACGCGGCTCCGCCACCCGCCAGTCGTCGGGTACGGACACCCGCAGGCCCAGGTCGCCCGAGACGTCCGGCAGCTTCAGCACCTTCCGGGGCGTCGCCGTCCGGTCCGGTCCCGGCGTCGTGGCCGGGGTGGTGGAGCCGGGCTCGGCGGAGCGGCCGTCGCGCAGGCCGGTGGCCAGCGACACCGCCCCCGCGATCAGCGCGACCACCATGGGGGCGGCCACGACGGCGGTACGCCGCCTGCGGGCCCGCGCCACCCGGTGCCGTACCCGCTCCATGCGGTCCTCCGGCGCCGTCAGCGGCGGGGTACCGGCGTCCGCGAGCCGCCGCAGCCCGGCCGCGGTACGGGCCAGCTCCTCGGTGCCGTACCCGCCGGGGATGTCCTTCGTCGCCATGGTCCTCACCTCACTTCGGCGCGGCGCGGCCGCGGACCGGCTCCGGGGCGGGCACGAGACCGGGATCGAGCCCGGGTAATCGGGCGCGCAGCGTGTTCAGGGCCTTCGACGCCTGGCTCTTGACCGTGCCGGTGGAACAGCCCAGCACCGTGGCGGTCTGCTCCACGCTCAGATCCTCCAGATAGCGCAGGACGACGACCTCGCGCTGGCGCCGGGGCAGCAACCGCAGCAGCCCCATCAGCGCCCGCGCCTGGTCGACCTCGCCGATGTGGCCGTACGGACCCGCCGGGCCGCCCCGCGAGGACGGCTCGGGCAGCTCGGAGTGGGGCACCTCGCGCCGCCAGTGCCGTCGCCACCAGGACGCGTGCAGATGGACCAGGGTGCGGCGGACGTACGCCTCGGGGTTCTCCTCGGCGATGCGTCCCCACTTCGGCCAGACCCGGGCCAGGGCGCTCTGCAGCAGATCCTCGGCCAGATGCCGGTCGCCGGTCAGGAACCAGGCGGAACGCAGCAGCCGTGGCCCGCAGGCGGCGACGAACTCCTCGAACTCGGTCCAGTCGCCGCCCGCCATGCCGCCCTCGCGTGATTCGAAGCCGATCCTTCGTGTGATCCACGCTCGCCGGAACGCGTTGGGGGCGGGGGCTGGTTGCCCACTGTGCGTCACATCACAGAGGGAGAGGCGCCGAAGGGTTCGAGATCGGAGGCGTGGGGTAACCTGCAGGGCCGATTCGCGGTGGCTGGGTCCCGTATGGCAGACTGTCCGGGTTGCTCGGTTGAGTGCCAATGCTGCGCGCCTCCCGCCGGGAGGACTGGAAGCGAGTCCCGCAGTACTCGTCGCCCCTGATCAGGGGCGGAAGTACGGGAATCTTCCGGGAAGTGTCAGCGGGGCCCCAGCCAGGCGCCCGGTGGGTGACTCTCTCCCCCAGCCAACCCCCTTCACCAGGGATCTCTTCTGCGGAGATTTACGAGAAGGGGCGCGACACGCCCGACCGCGTGGGTCGGGGGTGGGGTGGGAGGGCCGCGAACGCCACCGGGTCCCAGAGCGTTACGAGAGACAGGACTACGAAGTAGCCATGGCGGGACAGAAGATCCGCATCCGGCTCAAGGCCTACGACCACGAGGTCATCGACTCCTCGGCGAAGAAGATCGTCGAGACGGTGACCCGCACTGGTGCGTCGGTCGCGGGCCCGGTGCCGCTGCCCACAGAGAAGAACGTGTACTGCGTCATCAAGTCGCCGCACAAGTACAAGGACGCGCGCGAGCACTTCGAGATGCGTACGCACAAGCGCCTCATCGACATCCTCGACCCCACGCCGAAGACCGTCGACTCGCTCATGCGTCTCGACCTGCCGGCGGGCGTCGACATCGAGATCAAGCTCTGAGGTGACGCGCGAGATGGCTAAGCAGATCAAGGGCGTCCTGGGCGAGAAGCTCGGCATGACGCAGGTGTGGGACGAGAACAACCGTGTTGTTCCGGTCACCGTCGTCAAGGCCGGGCCCTGTGTCGTTACCCAGGTCCGTACCGATGACGCGGACGGCTACGACGCCGTCCAGATCGCCTTCGGCGAGATCGACCCGCGCAAGGTGAACAAGCCCCTCAAGGGCCACTTCGCCAAGGCCGACGTCACCCCGCGCCGCCACCTGGTGGAGCTGCGTACCGCTGACGCCAGCGAGTACACGCTCGGCCAGGAGGTCACCGCCGAGGCGTTCGAGTCCGGTGTCAAGGTCGACGTGACCGGCACCAGCAAGGGCAAGGGCACCGCCGGTGTCATGAAGCGCCACGGCTTCGGTGGCCTCGGCGCCGGCCACGGCACCCAGCGCAAGCACCGCTCGCCGGGCTCGATCGGTGGCTGCGCCACCCCGGGCCGCGTGTTCAAGGGCCTGCGCATGGCCGGCCGCATGGGCAACGAGCGGGTCACCACCCAGAACCTGACCGTCCATGCCGTTGACGCGGAGAAGGGCCTGCTCCTGATCAAGGGAGCGGTTCCTGGTCCGAACGGCGGCCTCGTCCTGGTCCGTACCGCGGCCAAGGGGGCCTGAGGTAACCGATGAGCACCATTGACATCCTTTCGCCGGCAGGCGACAAGGCCGGGAACGTCGAACTCCCCACGGAGATCTTCGACGCGCAGGTCAGCATTCCGCTGATCCACCAGGTCGTCGTCGCACAGCTGGCCGCTGCCCGTCAGGGCACGCACAAGACCAAGACGCGCGGAGAGGTCCGCGGCGGTGGCAAGAAGCCGTACCGCCAGAAGGGCACCGGTCGTGCCCGGCAGGGCTCGACCCGCGCGCCGCAGTTCGCCGGCGGTGGCGTCGTGCACGGTCCCGTGCCGCGTGACTACAGCCAGCGCACCCCGAAGAAGATGAAGGCCGCCGCCCTGCGCGGTGCCCTCTCGGACCGGGCGCGCCACAACCGCGTTCACGTCGTGACCGGCGTGGTCGAGGGCGACGTCTCCACCAAGGCCGCCAAGGCCCTGCTGGGCAAGATCAGCGAGCGCAAGCACGTGCTCCTGGTCGCCGAGCGGAGCGACGAGGCCGCGTGGCTGTCCGCCCGCAACCTGCCCCAGGTGCACATCCTGGAGCCGGGCCAGCTGAACACGTACGACGTGCTCGTCTCCGATGACGTGGTCTTCACCAAGGCCGCCTTCGAGTCCTTCGTGGCTGGTCCCAAGGCCGCTGAGAAGACCGAAGGGAGCGCCGCCTGATGAGTGAGGCGACCGCTGTCACCAGCAAGACCTTCACCGACCCCCGCGACGTTCTCGTCAAGCCGGTGGTGTCGGAGAAGAGCTACGCGCTGCTGGACGAGAACAAGTACACGTTCATCGTCGACCCGCGCGCGAACAAGACCCAGATCAAGCAGGCCGTCGAGGCGGTCTTCTCGGTCAAGGTCACCGGGGTCAACACGATCAACCGGCAGGGCAAGCGCAAGCGCACCCGCACCGGTTACGGCAAGCGCAAGGACACCAAGCGCGCCATCGTGACCCTTGCCGAGGGCGACCGTATCGACATCTTCGGCGGCCCGACCTCCTGACGGAGGTCGGAATCGTCCAGAAGTCCGGAATATTCCGAGGACTGAGAAATGGGTATCCGCAAGTACAAGCCGACGACCCCGGGCCGTCGTGGCTCCAGCGTCGCCGACTTCGTCGAGATCACGCGGTCCACGCCGGAGAAGTCGCTGGTCCGCCCGCTGCACAGCAAGGGTGGTCGTAACAACGCCGGCCGCATCACGGTCCGCCACCAGGGTGGCGGTCACAAGCGTGCGTACCGCGTGATCGACTTCCGCCGTCACGACAAGGACGGCGTCCCGGCGAAGGTCGCGCACATCGAGTACGACCCCAACCGCACCGCGCGCATCGCGCTGCTGCACTACGCGGACGGCGAGAAGCGCTACATCCTCGCGCCGCGTGGCCTGAAGCAGGGCGACCGGATTGAGAACGGCCCCGGCGCCGACATCAAGCCCGGCAACAACCTGTCGCTGCGCAACATCCCGGTCGGTACCACGCTCCACGCGATCGAGCTGCGGCCCGGTGGCGGCGCGAAGTTCGCCCGCTCCGCCGGTGCCTCCGTGCAGCTGCTGGCGAAGGAGGGCTCGATGGCCCACCTTCGTATGCCGTCCGGTGAGATCCGCCTGGTCGACGTCCGCTGCCGCGCCACTGTTGGCGAGGTCGGCAACGCCGAGCAGTCGAACATCAACTGGGGCAAGGCCGGCCGCATGCGCTGGAAGGGCGTCCGCCCGACCGTTCGTGGTGTGGTCATGAACCCCGTCGACCACCCGCACGGTGGTGGTGAGGGCAAGACCTCCGGTGGTCGCCACCCGGTCTCGCCGTGGGGTCAGAAGGAGGGCCGTACACGCTCGCCGAAGAAGGCCAGCAACAAGTACATCGTCCGCCGCCGCAAGACGAACAAGAAGCGCTAGGAGCGGGTTTAGATGCCGCGTAGTCTCAAGAAGGGGCCCTTCGTCGACGGCCACCTCATCAAGAAGGTGGATGTTCAGAACGAAGTCGGCACCAAGAACGTCATCAAGACCTGGTCCCGCCGCTCGATGATCGTCCCGGCGATGCTCGGCCACACGATCGCGGTGCACGACGGCCGTAAGCACGTCCCGGTGTTCGTCTCCGAGTCGATGGTCGGCCACAAGCTCGGCGAGTTCGCGCCGACCCGCACCTTCCGCGGCCACGAGAAGGACGACCGCAAGTCGCGTCGTCGCTGATCGGCGGAAATGACTCATGACTGACACCGAAGGGACAACCATGGAAGCCAGGGCCCAGGCGCGGTACATCCGCGTCACGCCCATGAAGGCCCGCCGAGTGGTGGACCTCATTCGTGGCATGGGCGCCACGGAGGCTCAGGCGGTCCTGCGTTTCGCCCCGCAGGCCGCGAGCGTGCCCGTCGGCAAGGTGCTTGACAGCGCCATCGCCAACGCAGCGCACAACTACGACCACACCGACGCCGGCAGCCTCGTCATCTCCGAGGCCTATGTCGACGAGGGCCCGACTCTGAAGCGTTTCCGTCCGCGCGCCCAGGGTCGCGCCTACCGGATCCGCAAGCGGACCAGCCACATCACCGTGGTCGTCAGCAGCAAGGAAGGAACCCGGTAATGGGCCAGAAGGTTAACCCGCACGGGTTCCGGCTCGGCATCACCACGGACTTCAAGTCGCGGTGGTACGCCGACAAGCTGTACAAGGACTACGTCAAGGAAGACGTCGCCATCCGCCGGATGATGACGAAGGGCATGGAGCGCGCCGGTATCTCCAAGGTGGAGATCGAGCGCACCCGTGACCGCGTCCGCGTCGACATCCACACCGCCCGGCCGGGCATCGTCATCGGCCGTCGCGGCGCGGAGGCCGACCGTATCCGCGGCGAGCTGGAGAAGCTCACCGGCAAGCAGGTGCAGCTCAACATCCTCGAGGTCAAGAACCCCGAGGTGGACGCTCAGCTGGTGGCCCAGGCCGTCGCCGAGCAGCTGTCCTCCCGCGTCTCCTTCCGTCGCGCCATGCGTAAGAGCATGCAGTCGACGATGAAGGCCGGTGCCAAGGGCATCAAGATCCAGTGTGGTGGCCGTCTCGGCGGCGCCGAGATGTCCCGCTCGGAGTTCTACCGCGAGGGCCGCGTGCCCCTGCACACGCTCCGCGCGAACGTCGACTACGGCTTCTTCGAGGCCAAGACCACCTTCGGCCGCATCGGCGTCAAGGTGTGGATCTACAAGGGCGACGTCAAGAACATCGCCGAGGTCCGCGCCGAGAACGCCGCCGCCCGCGCCGGCAACCGCCCGTCGCGTGGTGGCGGTAACGACCGCCCGCAGCGCCGTGGTGGCGAGCGCGGTGGCCGTGGCCGTAAGCCGCAGCAGCAGAACGCCGCTGCCGAGGCCCCCAAGGCCGAGGCCGCTGCCGCTGCTCCGGCCGCTGAGAGCACCGGAACGGAGGCCTGACCGACATGCTGATCCCTCGCAGGGTCAAGCACCGCAAGCAGCACCACCCCAAGCGGTCCGGCATGGCCAAGGGCGGCACGGAGCTGGCGTTCGGCGAGTACGGCATTCAGGCCGTCACCCCGGCGTACGTCACGAACCGTCAGATCGAGGCCGCTCGTATCGCGATGACCCGCCACATCAAGCGTGGCGGCAAGGTCTGGATCAACATCTACCCGGACCGTCCGCTGACGAAGAAGCCCGCCGAGACCCGCATGGGTTCCGGTAAGGGTTCGCCGGAGTGGTGGGTCGCGAACGTCAAGCCCGGTCGGGTGATGTTCGAGCTGTCCTACCCGAACGAGAAGACTGCGCGTGAGGCGCTCACCCGCGCTGCTCACAAGCTCCCGATGAAGTGCCGGATCGTGCGGCGCGAGGCAGGTGAGTCGTGATGGCGGCCGGTACCAAGGCGTCCGAGCTGCGTGAGCTGAACAACGAGGACCTCGTTGGCAAGCTGCGTGAGGCCAAGGAAGAGCTGTTCAACCTCCGCTTCCAGGCGGCGACCGGACAGCTCGAGAACCACGGCCGGCTGAAGGCCGTCCGCAAGGACATCGCCCGGATCTACACCCTGATGCGCGAGCGCGAGCTCGGCATCGAGACGGTGGAGAGCGCCTGATGAGCGAGACGAATGTGACTGAGAACGCACCGCAGAGCCGTGGCTTCCGCAAGACCCGTGAGGGTCTGGTCGTCAGCGACAAGATGGACAAGACCGTCGTCGTCGCCGTTGAGGACCGCGTCAAGCACGCGCTGTACGGCAAGGTCATCCGCCGTACGAACAAGCTCAAGGCGCACGACGAGCAGAACGCCGCGGGTGTCGGCGACCGCGTTCTCCTGATGGAGACCCGGCCGCTGTCCGCGACCAAGCGCTGGCGCGTCGTCGAGATCCTCGAGAAGGCCAAGTAAATCCCTGAGGGCATTAGCTCTCAGGTCAGTTCCGCCAGGCTCGGCAGGGGCCCGATATATCGAGCCCCTGCCGGGAACCGGCAGACGATCAGGAGATAGACGTGATCCAGCAGGAGTCGCGACTGCGCGTCGCCGACAACACTGGTGCGAAGGAAATCCTTTGCATCCGTGTTCTCGGTGGCTCCGGTCGCCGCTACGCGGGCATCGGTGACGTCATCGTCGCCACCGTGAAGGACGCGATCCCCGGTGGCAACGTGAAGAAGGGTGACGTCATCAAGGCGGTCATCGTGCGCACCGTCAAGGAGCGCCGCCGCCCGGACGGTTCGTACATCCGCTTCGACGAGAACGCGGCCGTCATCCTCAAGAACGATGGCGACCCCCGCGGCACCCGTATCTTCGGCCCGGTGGGCCGTGAGCTGCGCGAGAAGAAGTTCATGAAGATCATCTCGCTCGCGCCGGAGGTGCTGTAACCGATGAAGATCAAGAAGGGCGACCTGGTCCAGGTCATCACCGGTAAGGACAGGGGCAAGCAGGGCAAGGTCATCGCGGCCTTCCCCCGTGAGGACCGCGTCCTGGTCGAGGGTGTCAACCGGGTCAAGAAGCACACCAAGGCCGGACAGACCGCTCGTGGTTCGAAGACCGGCGGCATTGTGACGACCGAGGCCCCGATCCACGTGAGCAACGTATCGCTCGTGGTGGAGAAGGACGGCAACAAGGTCGTCACCCGCGTCGGGTTCCGCTTCGACGACGACGGCAACAAGATCCGCGTTGCCAAGCGGACCGGTGAGGACATCTGATGACTGCCACCACCACTGCACCGCGTCTCAAGACGCGCTACCGGGAAGAGATCCAGGGCAAGCTGCAGGAGCAGTTCTCCATCGAGAACGTCATGCAGATCCCCGGCCTCACCAAGGTCGTGGTCAACATGGGTGTGGGCGACGCCGCCCGCGACTCCAAGCTGATCGAGGGCGCCATCCGCGACCTCACCACGATCACCGGCCAGAAGCCGGCCGTCACGAAGGCCCGTAAGTCCATCGCGCAGTTCAAGCTGCGCGAGGGCCAGCCGATCGGTGCCCACGTCACCCTCCGGGGCGACCGCATGTGGGAGTTCCTGGACCGTCTGGTGTCGCTCGCGCTCCCGCGCATCCGCGACTTCCGCGGTCTGTCGCCGAAGCAGTTCGACGGCCGTGGGAACTACACCTTCGGTCTCACGGAGCAGGTCATGTTCCACGAGATCGACCAGGACAAGATCGACCGCGTCCGGGGTATGGACATCACCGTGGTGACCACGGCGACCACCGACGAAGAGGGCCGTGCCCTGCTGCGTCACCTCGGCTTCCCGTTCAAGGAGGCGTGAGCCGTGGCGAAGAAGGCTCTCATTGCCAAGGCCGCCCGCAAGCCCAAGTTCGGCGTGCGTGGCTACACGCGCTGCCAGCGCTGCGGTCGTCCGCACTCCGTGTACCGCAAGTTCGGCCTGTGCCGCGTGTGCCTTCGTGAGATGGCTCACCGTGGCGAGCTGCCGGGCGTGACCAAGAGCTCCTGGTAACCAGCCCACTCGGACTGGTTCCGGAGGCTCTCGGTAAGCAATGGATGGCGAGGCCCGCCCGCTCACTCCCGTAGAGTGGAAGGGTTGGGCGCTCGCCGCCCAGAATTGTCTTACTACGCCGAAGGTCCCCGCGCCACACCCGTGCCCACCGAGAGTGGGTGAGAGGGATGGTGCACATAGGAAACCCCGGCGAGAGAGGCCGAAGGCCAAACATGACCATGACCGATCCGATCGCAGACATGCTGACCCGTCTGCGGAACGCGAACTCGGCTTATCACGACGACGTCGTGATGCCCCACAGCAAGATCAAGTCGCACATCGCGGAGATCCTCCAGCAGGAGGGCTACATCACCGGCTGGAAGGTCGAGGACGCCGAGGTCGGCAAGAACCTCACCCTCGAGCTGAAGTTCGGCCCGAACCGTGAGCGCTCGATCGCGGGCATCAAGCGGATCTCGAAGCCGGGCCTGCGGGTCTACGCAAAGTCCACCAACCTGCCGAAGGTGCTCGGCGGCCTGGGCGTGGCGATCATCTCCACGTCGCACGGGCTCCTCACCGACAAGCAGGCCGGCAAGAAGGGCGTGGGTGGGGAAGTCCTCGCCTACGTCTGGTAACCAGGGAACGGAGGAAGCACATGTCGCGTATTGGCAAGCTGCCCATCCAGGTTCCCGCTGGTGTGGACGTCACTATCGATGGCCGCACGGTCGCGGTGAAGGGCCCCAAGGGCTCCCTCTCGCACACCGTCGCCGCGCCCATCGAGGTCGCCAAGGGTGAGGACAACAACCTCGTTGTCACCCGCCCGAACGACGAGCGTCAGAACAAGGCCCTGCACGGCCTGTCCCGCACGCTGGTGGCGAACATGATCACCGGCGTGACCCAGGGCTACAGCAAGGCGCTCGAGATCAGCGGTGTTGGCTACCGCGTCCTGGCGAAGGGCTCCAACCTGGAGTTCTCGCTCGGCTACAGCCACCCGATCCTGGTCGAGGCCCCCGAGGGCATCACCTTCAAGGTGGAGTCCCCGACCAAGCTGAGCGTCGAGGGCATCGACAAGCAGCGGGTCGGCGAGGTCGCCGCGAACATTCGCAAGCTTCGCAAGCCCGACCCCTACAAGGCCAAGGGCGTGAAGTATGCGGGCGAGGTCATCCGCCGCAAGGTCGGAAAGGCTGGTAAGTAAGCCATGACATACGGTGTGAAGATCGCTAAGGGCAACGCCCGCAAGGCCGCTGCCATCAAGCGCCGTCACATCCGCGTCCGCAAGCGGATCTCCGGTACGCCGGAGCGTCCCCGTCTCGTGGTGACGCGGTCCAACCGCCACATGGTGGCCCAGGTCATCGACGACATCGCGGGCCACACGCTCGCTTCGGCGTCGACGCTGGACACCTCCATTCGTGGTGGCGAGAGTGACAAGAGCGACCAGGCCAAGCAGGTCGGCGCGCTGGTGGCCGAGCGGGCGAAGGCCGCGGGTGTCGAGGCCGTCGTGTTCGACCGCGGTGGCAACCAGTACGCCGGGCGCATCGCCGCTCTGGCGGACGCCGCCCGCGAAGCCGGGCTGAAGTTCTAAGCCCCGGTTCCGGAGCTAGCGGACGTAACAGAGAGAGGTAAAACCAATGGCTGGACCCCAGCGTCGCGGTGGCGGCGCCGGTGGCGGCGAGCGGCGGGACCGGAAGGACCGGCGGGACGGCGGCGCAGCTGCCGAGAAGACCGCCTATGTCGAGCGGGTTGTCGCGATCAACCGTGTCGCCAAGGTCGTGAAGGGTGGTCGTCGCTTCAGCTTCACCGCGCTGGTCGTGGTGGGCGATGGTGACGGCACCGTCGGTGTCGGTTACGGCAAGGCCAAGGAGGTGCCGGCCGCGATCGCCAAGGGCGTGGAGGAGGCCAAGAAGCACTTCTTCAAGGTCCCCCGGATCGCCGGCACCATCCCGCACCCGATCCAGGGTGAGGAGGCCGCGGGTGTCGTGCTGCTCAAGCCGGCGTCCCCCGGTACCGGTGTGATCGCCGGTGGCCCGGTGCGCGCCGTTCTGGAGTGCGCGGGCATCCACGACGTGCTGAGCAAGTCGCTCGGCTCGTCGAACCCGATCAACATCGTGCACGCCACGCGGGCCGCTCTGCAGGGCCTTCAGCGGCCCGAGGAGATCGCCGCCCGTCGTGGTCTGCCGCTCGAGGACGTCGCCCCCGCCGCTCTGCTGCGGGCACGTGCCGGGGTGGGTGTGTGAGCATGGCCCGCCTCAAGATCACGCAGACGAAGTCGTACATCGGCAGCAAGCAGAACCACCGCGACACCCTGCGTTCGCTCGGGCTGAAGAGGCTCGGCGACGTGGTTGTCAAGGAGGACCGCCCCGAGTTCCGCGGCATGGCGACCACCGTGCGGCACCTCGTGACGGTCGAGGAGGTCGACTGACATGGCGGAGAACAACCCGCTGAAGGTCCACAACCTCCGGCCCGCCCCGGGCGCCAAGACCGCCAAGACCCGTGTCGGTCGTGGTGAGGCGTCCAAGGGCAAGACCGCTGGTCGTGGTACCAAGGGCACGAAGGCCCGTTACCAGGTTCCGGAGCGCTTCGAGGGCGGGCAGATGCCCCTCCACATGCGTCTCCCGAAGCTGAAGGGCTTCAAGAACCCCTTCCGCACCGAGTACCAGGTCGTGAACCTGGACAAGCTGACCGCGCTCTACCCGCAGGGTGGCGAGGTCACGGTGGCCGATCTGGTCGCCAAGGGTGCGGTGCGCAAGAACCAGCTCGTCAAGGTGCTGGGCTCCGGCGAGATCTCCGTGGCGCTGCAGGTGACGGTCGACGCCGTCTCCGGCTCCGCCAAGGAGAAGATCACCGCCGCCGGCGGCACTGTCACCGAGCTCGTCTGAGCAACGTGCGAAACTGGCCGGGGATGCCCCAGATCTGGGGCATCCCCGGTTGGTCGTTCCTAGGGGGGCCCGGTCGCCGGTAAGGTGGCGTGCGCTGTTACCTTCCGTGCGGTACGTCTCCGTACGGGTCCTGGCTGATAAGTATTCGTCGATCCTCAAGACCGTCACCTCTCGCGCAATGAACGCGGGGGGCGCAGGAGGCACCGTGCTCACCGCGTTCGCCCGGGCGTTCAAGACGCCCGACCTGCGCAAGAAGCTGCTGTTCACGCTGGCCATCATCGTGCTCTTCCGGCTCGGGCAACATGTCCCGATCCCGGGCATCGACTATAAGAATGTCCAGACGTGCATGGACTTGGCCAAGGGTCAGCAGGGGCTGTTCGGCCTGGTCAACATGTTCAGTGGTGGCGCACTGCTCCAGATCACCATCTTCGCGCTCGGGATCATGCCGTACATCACGGCGAGCATCATCTTGCAGCTGCTGACCGTGGTGATCCCGCGTCTGGAGGCCCTCAAGAAGGAGGGCCAGACGGGGCAGGCGAAGATCACGCAGTACACCCGTTACCTGACTGTCGCGCTGGCGATCCTCCAGGGCACCGGCCTGGTCGCCACGGCGCGCAGCGGTTCTCTGTTCCAGAGCTGCCCGGTCGGCAATCAGATCGTCCGGGACGATTCGATCTTCACCACCGCCGTGATGGTCATCACGATGACCGCCGGCACCGCGCTGATCATGTGGCTCGGTGAGCTGGTGACCGACCGCGGCATCGGCAACGGCATGTCGATCCTGATGTTCGTCTCGATCGCCGCCGGTTTCCCCAGCGCCATGTGGAGCATCAAGCAGCAGGGCAAGATCATGGGCGGCTGGCTGGAGTTCGGCCTGGTGATCGTCTGTGGTCTGGCCATGGTCGGCCTGGTGGTCTTCGTCGAGCAGGCGCAGCGCCGTATCCCGGTGCAGTACGCCAAGCGGATGATCGGCCGCCGGTCGTACGGCGGCACGTCGACCTACATCCCGATGAAGGTGAACCAGGCGGGCGTGATCCCCGTGATCTTCGCCTCGTCCCTGCTCTACATTCCGGCGCTGATCGTTCAGTTCAGTCAGTCCAAGGCGGGCTGGGCGAACTGGATCTCGCAGAACCTGGTCAAGGGCGACCACCCGATCTACATCACCGCGTACTTCCTGCTGATCGTCTTCTTCGCGTTCTTCTACGTCGCCATCAGCTTCAACCCCGAAGAAGTTGCCGACAACATGAAGAAGTATGGTGGGTTCATCCCGGGTATTCGGGCTGGTCGACCCACTGCTGAGTATCTGAGCTACGTGCTGAACCGCATCACGTGGCCCGGTGCGCTCTATCTGGGTCTGATCGCCCTGGTGCCCACGGTGGCGCTGGTGACGCTCGATGCCAATCAGAACTTCCCGTTCGGCGGCACGAGCATCCTGATCATCGTGGGTGTCGGCCTGGAGACCGTGAAGCAGATCGAGAGCCAGCTTCAGCAGCGACACTACGAAGGGTTCCTCCGCTGATGCGAATCGTCCTCGTCGGGCCTCCTGGAGCCGGTAAGGGTACGCAAGCGACGTACCTCGCCGCGAACCTGTCGATCCCGCACATCTCCACGGGCGACCTCTTCCGCGCGAACATCAGCCAGGGCACACCGCTCGGCAAGCAGGCGCAGGAGTACATGAGGGCCGGGCAGCTGGTACCGGACGAGGTCACGGTCGGCATGGCCGAGGACCGGATGAGCCAGGAGGACGCCGCGGGCGGCTTCCTGCTCGACGGCTTCCCGCGAAACGTGGCCCAGGCCCAGGCGCTGGACGCCTACCTGCGGGACAACGACCTCACCCTGGACGCCGTGCTGGACCTGGAGGTCCCGGAGGACGAGGTGGTCAAGCGGATCGCCGGCCGCCGGACCTGCCGCAACGACAGCGCGCACACCTTCCACGTGGAGTACAAGAAGCCCGAGACCGAGGGCGTGTGCGACGTGTGCGGCGGCGAGCTGTACCAGCGCGAGGACGACAGCGAGGAAACCGTCCGCAAGCGCCTTGAGGTCTACCACCGCGAGACCGAGCCGATCATCGACTACTACAAGGCCAAGGGCCAGGTCGTGACGATCCCGGCGCTCGGCAAGGTATCCGAGGTCACGCAGCGCGCGATGGGCGCTCTGGCCGCCAAGGCGGCCTGACGGCCGCGAGGACCGGAATTCCGGCCGTGGTGCCCCTCCGGGGCACCACGGCCGTACTGTTGAGCAGATGCGTCACGGCAGGACGACCGCGGCACCAGAGACTGATCCCGGAAGGCACCCCATGGTGGAGATCAAGACGGCCGAGCAGATCGCGAAGATGCGTGAGGCGGGGCTGGTCGTCGCCGCCATCCACGAGGCGACGCGGGCGGCCGCCGTGCCCGGCGCCTCCACCAAGGACCTGGACGACGTCGCCCGCAAGGTGATCGCCGACCACGGCGCCAAGTCGAACTTCCTGGGCTACGGCGGCTTCCCCGCGACCATCTGCACCTCCGTGAACGACATCGTCGTCCACGGCATCCCGGACCGGGAGACCGTGCTCAAGGACGGCGACCTGCTCTCCATCGACGCGGGCGCGATCATCGACGGCTGGCACGGGGACGCGGCCCTCACCGTCTTCGTCGGCGAGGGCCACGCCCCGGAGCTGCACGAGCTGAGCCGGGTCACCGAGGAGTCGATGTGGGCCGGGATCGCCGCGGTCCGCAAGGGCAACCGGCTGATCGACATCTCCAGGGCGATCGAGGGCTACATCCGCCGCCAGCCGCGTCCGGCCTCCGGTAAGTACGGGATCGTCGAGGACTACGGCGGCCACGGCATCGGCAGCCAGATGCACATGGACCCGCATCTGCTGAACTATGTCTCCCGCAAGCGCGGCAAGGGCCCGAAGCTGGTGCCCGGCTTCTGCATCGCGATCGAGCCGATGGTGAGCCTCGGCACCGCGAAGACGCACGTCCTCGCCGACGACTGGACCGTCAAGACGGACGACGGCACCTGGTCCAGCCACTGGGAGCACTCGGTCGCGCTGACCGAGGAGGGCCCGCTGGTGCTGACCGCGGTCGACGGCGGCAAGGCGAAGCTGGCCGAGCTGGGCGTCGAGACCGCGCCCGACCCGCTGGCCTGAGCGGGACCCGACGGCCGGCCCCCTCACGTGATCTTCTTTGGCATAAAAACCACGGAATCCGGGCATGCTGACCCGGATTCGTGTTTCGGGATGCCCTGACGTAGACTGACACGTCGGCTCACGCATGCCCTCCCGCATGTCGCGAGCCGATCAAGGTAGCCGATCCCGAAAGCAGGACATGGCCAAGAAGCAAGGCGCCATCGAAATCGAGGGCACCGTGATCGAGTCTCTGCCGAACGCGATGTTCAAGGTGGAACTGCAGAACGGTCACAAGGTCCTCGCGCACATCAGCGGCAAGATGCGCATGCACTACATCCGCATCCTGCCCGATGACCGGGTGGTCGTGGAGCTGTCTCCGTACGACCTCACGCGCGGACGGATCGTCTACCGCTACAAGTAGATCTCACGACCCGGAGAACCTCACCCATGAAGGTCAAGCCGAGCGTCAAGAAGATCTGCGACAAGTGCAAGGTGATCCGCCGCCACGGGCGGGTCATGGTCATCTGCGACAACCTGCGCCACAAGCAGCGCCAGGGCTGACGCACGCGGCCGTAGACCTGCATTTCTCGCAGCAATCTTCGCGCGACGTATAGCTGTACGTACATACGCAGTCACCCGTTCCCGCGCACGCGGGGGCGACACCCCCGGTCGGAGGCCGGGGACCCGGCCCGACCGGCCGGGACAGGTGCTGTGGAAGACCTCCGACAACCAATGGAGCCAGATTCATGGCACGCCTTGCAGGCGTTGATCTGCCGCGCGAAAAGCGCGTCGAGGTCGCCCTCACCTACGTCTTCGGCATCGGTCGCACCCTTGCCCAGCAGACGCTCGCCAACACCGGTGTGAACCCGGACACCCGCGTTCGCGACCTGGCCGAAGAGGACCTGGTCAAGATCCGCGAGTACGTGGACAACAACATCAAGACCGAGGGTGACCTCCGTCGTGAGATTCAGGCCGACATCCGCCGCAAGGTGGAGATCGGCTGCTACCAGGGTCTGCGGCACCGCCGCGGCCTGCCGGTCCACGGCCAGCGCACCAGCACCAACGCCCGGACCCGCAAGGGCCCGCGTCGCGCGATCGCCGGTAAGAAGAAGCCGGGCAAGAAGTAGTCCTCACCGGACGCTGCCAAGCGGTCCGAGCTGTAGGACCGACCACCTCCACGGGAGAATTCAGGAATGCCTCCGAAGAGCAGGACGGCCGGCGCCAAGAAGGTGCGCCGCAAGGAAAAGAAGAACGTCGCCCACGGGCACGCTCACATCAAGAGCACGTTCAACAACACCATCGTTTCGATCACGGACCCGACCGGGAACGTGATTTCTTGGGCCTCGGCCGGCCACGTCGGCTTCAAGGGCTCGCGCAAGTCCACTCCGTTCGCCGCGCAGATGGCCGCCGAGTCGGCCGCCCGCCGCGCGCAGGAGCACGGCATGCGCAAGGTCGACGTGTTCGTCAAGGGTCCGGGCTCCGGCCGTGAGACCGCGATCCGCTCGCTCCAGGCCACCGGCCTGGAGGTGGGCTCGATCCAGGACGTCACTCCGACTCCGCACAACGGATGCCGCCCGCCCAAGCGCCGGCGCGTCTGACCTCGCTGCTGAAGTAGGAGACAACTAGAAAATGGCGCGTTACACCGGGGCCGACTGCAAGCGTTGCCGTCGGGAAAAGCAGAAGCTCTTCCTCAAGGGGAGCAAGTGCGAGAGCGCAAAGTGCCCGATTGAGATCCGTCCTTACCCCCCGGGTGAGCACGGTCGCGGGCGCACCAAGGACAGCGAGTACCTCCTGCAGCTCCGAGAGAAGCAGAAGGCGACCCGCATTTACGGCGTCCTTGAGAAGCAGTTCCGTGGCTACTACGCGGAAGCGAACAAGAAGACCGGCAAGACCGGTGAGAACCTTCTTCGCATCCTCGAGACGCGGCTGGACAACGTGGTCTACCGGGCGGGCTTCGCCAAGTCCCGGGACCACGCCCGCCAGCTGGTGCGTCACGGCCACTTCACCGTGAACGGCGTCAAGACCGACATCCCGTCGGCCCGCGTCGCCGTGAACGACATCATCGAGGTTCGTCAGAAGTCCCGGACCATGACCCCCTTCCAGGTGGCCGTGGCCGAGGCGGGCGAGCGCACCGTGCCGGCGTGGCTGGAGGCCATTCCGTCCAAGCTGCGCATCCTCGTGCACTCGCTGCCCGAGCGCCCGGTGATCGACACCCAGGTGCAGGAGCAGCTGATCGTCGAGCTCTACTCCAAGTAGGAGTAGCAGGGACGAGACGGGCGGTACGGCGCCGTTTGGCACGTACCGCCCGTACCATTGAAGGGTTCGGCGTCAAATAGTGGGCGCCGGAGACTGGAGGAAAACCCCATGCTGATCGCTCAGCGTCCCTCGTTGACCGAAGAGGTCGTCGACGAGTTCCGCTCCCGGTTCGTGATCGAGCCGCTGGAGCCGGGCTTCGGCTACACCCTCGGAAACTCCCTGCGGCGTACGCTCCTGTCCTCGATTCCCGGTGCGGCGGTCACGTCCATCCGGATCGACGGGGTCCTGCACGAGTTCACCACCGTGCCGGGCGTCAAGGAGGACGTCACCGACCTGATCCTCAACATCAAGCAGCTGGTCGTCTCCTCGGAGCACGACGAGCCGGTCGTGATGTACCTGCGCAAGCAGGGCCCGGGTCTGGTCACCGCCGCCGACATCGCCCCGCCGGCCGGTGTCGAGGTGCACAACCCGGACCTGGTCCTCGCCACGCTGAACGGCAAGGGCAAGCTGGAGATGGAGCTGACCGTCGAGCGCGGTCGCGGCTATGTCTCCGCCGTCCAGAACAAGCAGGTCGGCCAGGAGATCGGCCGGATTCCGGTCGACTCGATCTACTCGCCGGTCCTCAAGGTCACCTACAAGGTCGAGGCGACCCGTGTCGAGCAGCGCACCGACTTCGACAAGCTGATCGTCGACGTCGAGACCAAGCAGGCCATGCGCCCGCGCGACGCCATGGCGTCGGCCGGTAAGACCCTGGTCGAGCTGTTCGGCCTGGCCCGCGAGCTGAACGTGGACGCCGAGGGCATCGACATGGGCCCGTCCCCGACGGACGCCGCTCTGGCCGCCGATCTGGCCCTGCCGATCGAGGAGCTGGAGCTCACGGTCCGCTCGTACAACTGCCTCAAGCGCGAGGGCATCCACTCCGTGGGCGAGCTGGTCGCGCGGTCCGAGGCGGACCTGCTCGACATCCGCAACTTCGGTGCCAAGTCGATCGACGAGGTCAAGGCGAAGCTGGCCGGTATGGGCCTCGCGCTCAAGGACAGCCCGCCCGGATTCGACCCGACCGCCGCCGCCGACGCCTTCGGCGCGGACGACGACGCGGATGCCGGTTTCGTGGAGACCGAGCAGTACTAGACCTGCTGGTCCGCTGTGGTTGAGGTCTTGTCCTCAAGCGCCGGACGGGCTGGATTCTGTTCACTGACACCGGTACCTGATACGGCCGGTGCAGACATCTAGGAGAGACAACATGCCGAAGCCCGCCAAGGGCGCCCGTCTGGGCGGCAGCGCTGCGCACGAGCGGCTCCTGCTGGCGAACCTCGCCACCGCGCTGTTCGAGCACGGCCGGATCACCACCACCGAGGCGAAGGCCCGCCGCCTGCGCCCGGTCGCGGAGAAGCTGGTCACCAAGGCGAAGAAGGGTGACATTCACAACCGTCGCCTGGTGCTCCAGACCGTCCGGGACAAGAGCGTCGTGCACACTCTCTTCACCGAGATCGCGCCGCGCTACGAGAACCGGCCGGGTGGCTACACCCGCATCACCAAGATCGGCAACCGTCGTGGCGACAACGCCCCGATGGCGGTCATCGAGCTGGTCGAGGCCCTGACCGTGCAGCAGGAGGCGGTCGGCGAGGCCGAGGCCGCCACCAAGCGCACCGCGAAGGACGCCGCTGGCGACCAGGCCGTCGCGGACCTCAAGAAGGACGAGGCCCCCGAGGCCCCGGCCGAGGCCACCGAGGAGTCCAAGGACGCCTGAGGCCTTCCCCGCGTCAGCGGGGGTGAGCCTGACGCCTGAGGCGTCTGACGACTTGTCGTAACGGACGGGCCCGCTCCCAGATTCTGGGCGCGGGCCCGTTCCGCGTTGTGGAGAGGAACGGTTGCGTGAGTGACGAGGCGGCGCCCGGTTTCGTACGGATCCGGCTGGATCTGTCCTACGACGGCAAGGACTTCTCGGGCTGGGCCAAGCAGCGCGAGCGGCGCACCGTCCAGGGCGAGCTGGAGAGCGCCCTGCGCACGGTGACCCGGTCGTCGCGGACGTACGAGCTGACCGTGGCGGGCCGCACCGACGCCGGGGTGCACGCCCGTGGGCAGGTGTCCCACGTCGACCTGCCGGAGGACGTCTGGGCCGAGCACCGGGACAAGCTGCTGCGCCGCCTGGCGGGGCGGCTGCCGCACGACGTACGGGTCTGGCGGGTGGCGGAGGCGCCGCCCGGTTTCAACGCGCGCTTCTCGGCGATCTGGCGGCGGTACGCCTACCGGGTGGTGGACCATCCGGGCGGGGTCGATCCGCTGCTGCGCGGCCATGTGCTGTGGCACGACTGGCCGCTCGACGTGGACGCCATGAACGAGGCCTCGGCGCCGCTGCTCGGCGAGCACGACTTCGCCGCGTACTGCAAGCGGCGGGACGGCGCCACCACCATCCGCACCCTGCAGAAGCTGAGCTGGGAGCGCGGCGCGGATGGTGTGATCACGGCGACGGTGCGGGCCGACGCCTTCTGTCACAACATGGTCCGCTCCCTGGTCGGCGCGCTGCTGTTCACCGGCGACGGCCACCGCCCGGTGGACTGGCCCGGGAAGGTGCTGGCGGCGGGGGTGCGGGATTCGGCGGTGCACGTCGTACGCCCCCACGGCCTGACCCTCGAAGAGGTCGGCTATCCGGCCGACGAACTGCTCGCGGCCCGGAACAAGGAGGCCCGCAACAAGCGGTCGCTGCCGGCCGCGGGGTGCTGCTGACCCCAGCGGTGGGTATGTGATCGCGGACGACGGGTAGGCGATTGCACGCATCTGTGTCTGGAGCCGGAGCACAGGAGATCGATAACATTTGCCGCAGAGTCCGGGTGGCCGACCGGGAAGGGACGTAAAGCCGCGTGAGTACCAGTGAGGCCGCCGTACGTGAACGGCTGACGAGGGCTCTGCAGGAGCGTGACGAGGAGATCGCCGACCGCTGGGTCACGCTCCAGCTGGAGCAGGCACTGCTCGGCACCGACATCAGCGAGGCCGAACTCCGCGAGGAGGCCGACTCGTTGATCGACGCGCTGGTCCCGGGGCTGGAGAGCGACGCCCCGGTGGACCGGGTCGTCACCTCCCACCCGGGGCTGCACCAGGCGGTCGTCGGGCTGTCGCTGCGCCGGGCCCGGTCCGGGGCGACCCCGACCGCCACCTCGCTCGCCGTGCTGGCGCTCAAGGAGGCGCTGCTGAAGGCCGTCCAGCGCGAGACCCGGGACGCCGAGGAGCTGTTCGCCACGGCGGTCTTCATCAACCGGCTGCTCGACGTGGCCGGGGCGCTGTCCTTCGAGACGTATGTGGAGGGCCGCGAGGAGATCATCCGGCGGCAGAGCCAGCAGCTGATGGAGCTGTCCACACCGGTGGTGCGGCTGTGGAAGCAGGTGCTGGCGGTGCCGCTGATCGGCACGCTGGACACCGCGCGCACCCAGATCGTGATGGAGAACCTGCTCCAGGCGATACAGGACCATGAGGCCCTGGTCGCGATCATCGACATCACGGGTGTCTCGACGGTGGACACCGCCGTCGCCCAGCACCTGATGCAGACCGTCAACGCGGTGCGGCTGATGGGCGCGGACTGTGTGATCAGCGGCATCCGGCCGTCCATCGCGCAGACCATCGCCCAGCTCGGCATCGATCTGTCCACCATCCTCACGCGGGCGACGCTGGCCGATGCGCTGGCCGCCGCGATCAAGCTGATCGACGGCCCCGGCCCGGGGGACGCGGGGGAGAGCCGGTGACCGAACACCGCCCGATGGGCGTTCCGATTCTGCGGCTGGGCGATGTCCTGGTCACCGGACTGCTCAACGAGCTGGACGACCGCGCGGCCATCGCCTTCACCGAGGAGCTGACGGCCCGCATCTCCGCCGAGGGCGCGCGGGGCGTGCTCATCGACATCTCCCGGCTGGAGATCATCGATTCCTTCGTGGCGCGCACCCTGATGGAGCTGACCACGGTGTCCCGGCTGCTGGGGGCCCGGGTGATCGTGGCGGGGATGCGGCCGCCGGTGGCGATCACCCTGGTCGAGCTGGGGATCGAACTGGTCGGTGTGGAGACCGCGCTCAACCCGGAGCAGGGCCTGGCCGCACTGGGGTGGCGTCAGGCCCAGGATTCCCTGGGAGGGTCCCGACGTGGCGCCGCAGGGTGAGTCCACCGTCGCTTCCCGGCCGGGCCCGGCGCACCGCGCGGGCGACGGCGAGACCGGCGCGCCCGTGACCCATCAGGTCCGTACCGAGGAGGACCTGCTGGCGGTGCGGCACGCGGTGCGCGCGGCCACCGTCGAGGTCGGGTTCGGGATCGTCGACCAGACCCGGGTGGTCACGGCGGCGAGCGAGCTGGCCCGTAACGCCTATGTCCACGGCGGAGGCGGCACCCTGACGATCGAGCAGGTGCGCGGACCCGCCGGGCGGGGGCTGCGGCTGACCGTCGAGGACGACGGGCCGGGCATCGCGGACCTGGAGAGGGCGCTCACCGACGGCTTCACGACCGGCGCGGGGCTCGGCCACGGGCTGGGCGGCGCCCGCCGGCTGATGGACGAGTTCACGGTGCACACCGGCGCCGGGCAGGGCACGGTGGTGGTCGCCACCCGGTGGACGGTCCGGTGATCCGTACGACGGTGACCCCCACCGCCCAGGTACGGATCGACCATCACAGCGCGGTCCACCTGGCGGCCGAGACGGCCCGGCGTACGGCGCGGGCCTGCGGGCTGCCCGGCGCGCTGCCCGACCAGGCGGCGGTGGTCGCCTCGGAGCTGGCCACCAACCTCGACAAGCACGCCAGCGACGGCACCCTCTACATCCAGCCCGTGCCGCTCGGCGCGGGCGTGGAGATCCTGGCCGCCGACCGGGGCCCCGGCATGGTCGAACTGGAGCGCTGCCTCGCGGACGGGTACACCACCTCCGGGACCCTCGGGGTGGGGCTCGGCGCGGTGAGCCGTCTGGCCAGCCACTTCCTCATCCGCAGCGATACGCGGGCCGGGGCCGAGGTCGGGACCTGGGCCTGCGCCCGGCTCACTCCGCCCGGCGACCGGGGCGCCGGACTCCAGGGCGTGGGTTCGGTGTGCCTGGCCATCGAGGGGGAGGAGGACTGCGGCGACGCGTGCGCCGTCGCCGACACCGGCGAGACCCGTACCGCCGCCGTCCTCGACGGGCTGGGCCACGGGACGCAGGCCGCGGAGGCGGCCGGTCTCGCCCTGCGGATCTTCCACGCCGACCCCGGGCGGCCGCTGGGCGAGCTGCTGACCGGTATGCACCGCGCCCTGCGGCACACCCGGGGGGCCGCGGCCGGGCTGGTGCGGCTCCACGCGGACCACGCCGAGTACTGCGGGATCGGCAACGTCCGTGTGCTGGCCCTGACCCACCAGGGCGTGCAGTCGCGGCTGACCGGCCAGCCCGGTGTGGTCGGCTGGTCGATGCCCGTCCCGCACGTGCACCGCTTCCCGCTGCCGCCGGGCGCGACCGCAGTGCTCCACAGCGACGGCATCGACGCCGGATGGGCGCGCGATCCGTCCCCCTTTCTGCTCCGACTCCCGCCACCCCTGCTGTCCGCCGCACTCGCCCATGGCCATCGCCGCAACCGCGACGACGCCACGGTTCTCACGGCCCGGCCCCCACAGAGGCACCCATGACCACCCGGACCATCGGCTGCGACAGTGCGGACAGGCTCAGCCGGGCCGTGCGCCGCATCGCCCGCGACCACGGCCTGGAGCCCAGCGTGCGCGGACGGCTGGTGCTGTCCGTCGCGGCTGTGGCGGAACCGGCTGTGGCGGAACCGGCCGTCGCGGAACCGGCCGGGGGCGCGGCTGGGCACACCTCGCTGAGCTGGACGTTCCAGTGCGATGACGACGACAGGGCCGGGCTGCTGACGCTGGCGGTCGGTTTAGACGATTCCGCCGCCCTGCCGTCCGCCGAGGCCGCGGCCGCGCTTCCGCTGCCCGCCGACGCGGTGACCGGCCGGGAGGTGGTGTGGCGGCTTCCGGCCACCCCGGCGCCGCCGGACGCCGGGGGTGTGGAGGCGGCGGGCTCCCCGGCCGACGACGCGGCGCTGGTGGAGGAGGAGCTGCGCGCCGTGGTGGCCCGTACGGACGCGCTCACCGCCGAACACCGCCGTCTCAAGGACGAACTCGCCGAGACCAACAGCGGGGTGCTCGCCCTCTACGTCCAGCTCGACGAGCGCGACGCGCAGCTGCGCAAGGCGCACGGCCAGACCCTGCGCGAGCTGGAGGACGCGCTGCGTCCGGCCCCGCTGGAGGTGGACGGCCTCGAACTCGCCGTCCACTACGCGCCCGCGGGCACCGACGCGCCCACCGGCGGCGACTTGTACGACTGGTTCGTGCTGCCCGACGGCACCGTCCACATCACCGTCGTGGACGCGCTCGGGCACGGGGTGACCAGTACGCGCGGCGCGCTCAACGTCACCCACGCGGTGCGCACCCTGGCGCTGGAGGGCCACCACCTCCAGTCGATCGTGGCCCGCACGGACGAGATCCTGCTGCCGTTCGACCGCAGTGTGATGGCCACCGTCCTCCTCGCCCGGATCGACCCGGCCACCGGTGAGCTGAAGGTGGCCAACGGCAGCCATCCGCCCGCGCTGCTGACGCGCGGCGACGGCAGCGCGCGCTATCTGGAGGCGCGGGGGCGCGGCATCGGCTTCCCGATGCCGGGCAGCGACCGGCTGCTGACCGAGAAGATGGCGCCGGGCGATCTCCTGCTCCTCTACACCGACGGGCTCACCGAGAGCCGACGGAACCCCGTGGAGGGCGAGAAGCGGTTGATCGAGGCCGCGTACGAGCATCTGCGTGCCCCGATCGAGGAGATCCCCGGTGCCATCGCGGACGATATGCACACCGTGATCCTGCACCCGGACGACACCCTCGCGCTGGCCGTCCGGATCCGGTCCTGACAGCTCCTAGGAGGAGTGCAGGACCGCGGGCCGGTGGTGCCGCTGCCGCAGCCGCCGTCGCCGCAGCGCCCGGTCGTGCGGCTGCGCCCGGACCAGCTCCTCGAAGAGGGGGTGGGCGCCGTGCAGCGCCTCCCGCAGCCGGTCCGTGTGGACATGGCCCGCGCGGGCCCGCTCCGCCTCCGTGTGCAGCTTCCGGTAGCCGTCGACCGCCCGGGCGTGCCGGACGGACAGCGCCTCCATCAGCTGCTCCGGGGACTCGGCCGGATAGCCGCGCTCGGCCGCCAGCGCGCCGAGCAGCCGGTCGGCCTCCCGCACCGAGGGCGCGGGCGATTCGACGAACCGCTCCCGCAGGCCGGACCAGCGGGCCGCGTACCGCTCCCGGGACTCCGGCGTCAGCGCCCGTATCGACAGGTCGCCGTAGCGCCGCAGCCGCTCGCTTAGCTCCCACTGCGCCGCCTTGGCATCGCCGCCGTGCCGTACGACGGCCCGGTCGTACTCGGGGCCGAACCGGCTCAGGAGGCCGTCGCGGCTGCTCTGCCGCACGGGCCGCGCGAACACCAGCGCCACCATGGCCACCAGCGCCGCCACCAGGATGATGAGCGTGACTGACATCGGATTGCCTTCCGCAGAGAGTTTTCCTCGCTCGAGGCTTGACATCACTCAGTGTTACCGCCGTGGCCAGAGCCAAACGCGATGAATCCGCTGGCCCGCACACTCAATTTACGTGTGGTGCACAGGTAATGGCCAGGTCCCCGGACTTGCCGAGCTCCGGGCGGACACCGTGGGTGACCGGGTGGAGGTCGGTCAGATGGCGGTCGAGGATGTCCCCGATGACCCGGCCGATGCGGATGGCGGTGGTGGAGTCGGACGTTTTACGGAGGGTCAGGTCCCAGCAGACCGTGCCCTCCTGGCCGTCGCGCGCCGCGTGCACCCGCTCGTACGGGATGGTGAAGCGGAACCGGGTCGCGTCCACCGCCGTGACGCCCGTGGTGAACGGGAGGGCCGCGCCGCGCGGGGTGGCGACCGCGCTCGGGGCGGCGTCCGGGGCGAAGCGGGCGCCGTGCAGGGTGCCCTCGACGGTGAGCCCGTCGGCCTCGGCGCGGAGCACCCGGGCCTCGGCGTGGGCCGGGCGGCGCCAGGAGCGCAGCGCGAGATAGCCGTCGACGGTGGGGTACGGGATCCACCAGGAGAACGGGGAACCGGGCAGCGGCTCCAGTCCGACCAGCCCGCGCCCCTCGGCGAACCGGCTGATCACCCGGCGGCGCACCCCGTCCGAGGGGCGCACCACATGCAGGTCCCAGCGGCCCTCGGCGAGGTCGATCGCGCCGCGGTCCAGCGTCGCGGTCCAGGGCGCGCCCGGCGCGACCGGGGGCCGCAGCGGCACCCGCACCGGGGCGCCCCCGCCTCGGCGGTGGGTGAGCGTCAGCGTGAGGCTGGCGCCCTGCACGTCCGCGGGCTCGACCAGCACGGTCATGGTGCCGTCGGCGCCGACGCGGCAGGAGGCGACCGGGTGCAGCGGCTTGCGGATGAGCTGTTTGACGGTGCTCTTGAAGGCCTTGCGGTGCGCTCCCTGGACCCGGCCGGTTCCGCCGGTCCCGCCGGTCCCGTCGCTTCCGTGGGCGAGCGGGCGCGGGGTGCGCGCCGGTGCCGCGAGGGAGCGTGCGCGCAGGGAGCGGGGTACGAGCGACCGGGCCCGGCTGACCGTCGACACCGGGGGCGCCGCGGCGGCGGACCGGGTGCCGGGGGCGGCTGACTGGCCGCGCCGGGCGAGGAGTTCGGCGAACAGCTCCTCGTACGCGGTGGCCATCCGCGCCGGTGCGTACCGCTGCGCCGCGACCCGCGCCGCCCGGCCCATGGAGCGGCGCAGCGGCTCGTCCTCGATCAGGGTGAGCAGCCCCTTGGCGATGCCGTCGGCGTCGCCGAGGGGGACCAGCAGTCCGTCCCGGCCGCTGGTGATGATCTCGCCGGGCCCGTGCGGGCAGTCGGTGGCGACGACGGGCACGCCGCAGTGCATCGCCTCGACGATCGTCATGCCGAACGACTCCTCGCGGGAGGTGACGGCGGCGATCGCGCCCTTGGCCCATTCGGTCTCGATGGGGGAGTGGGCGCCCATCATCGTGATGTGTCCGGCGAGCCCGAGTTCGTCGATCTGGCGGCGGAGGGCGGGCGCCTGGGGGCCTCGGCCGTAGATCCGCAAGCGCCAGTCGGGGTGTTTGGTGGCGACCGTGGCCCAGGCGCGGACCAGCAGGTCGTAGCGCTTGACCGGGATGAGCCGGCCGGCGGCCACGACCAGCTTGGCGTCGCCGTCGGAGGGCTCGATGCCGGTGGCGGGCACGCAGTTGGGCAGCCCGGTCAGCAGGGTGGGGATGCCGGGCAGCCGGTCGCGGTGGGTCCGCGCGTCGGCCTCGGAGACGGAGGCGTTGGCGTCGAGCCGGGCGAGGGCGGCGTCGCATGCGGTGCGGATCTCGGCGCGGTGGGTCTCGTACAGCCGGTGCTCCTGGCCGATCCGCAGATAGCGGCCCTCCTGACCGAGGGCGGCCAGGCAGATGACCAGGCCGGGTCGGGTGGCGATGACGACATCGGCGTCGGTGTCGGCCAGATAGGCGGCGAGGCGCTGGTCGGTGAGCGCGTTGAAGTTGACGGTGCCTTTCGACTCCGCGTCCGGGACATGGGCGCTGACCTGCTTCAGCAGCGGGTTGCCCAGGTCGCTCGACTCGCGCGGGGCGCCCGGGCGTTGGTCGATCAGGGGTCTGATCCGGACGGCTCTGGGGAGGGGCAGGCCCGGGGTGTCGATGGTGCGTATCAGGGAGACGATCTCCACGTGGTGACGGGCGGCCAGCGCCCCGGCCAGATTGAAGGTCGACCGGATGGTGCCGCCGATCCCATAGGCGTTGTGCAGCAGAAAAGCGATCTTCATGGTGATGTACGCGCGGCGCCCTCGAACTGCCGCGACGTGCCCTCCCCTCCGGTGTGTGGTGCTGTGGTGCGCTGGTGTGATGCCGTTATGGCGTGAACTGAGGAACGATCGGTCGTTAAGACAGCCTGGAGGCGGAAAAGTTGCTTATGCATGTGGTGATATGGGATGCACCACATTCAGTGTGAGCCGCACAACCTCTCGCCGCATGGCGAGTCCGCGCCCGGCGCGGACAGAATCGTCCGAAGCCCCCCGTATCCGCGCAGTGCGCGCTTAACATTCCCCGTAAGCGGGAAAACCGGACAGGGTACGCCGAACGCCACGGAGCGAACGGCGCGGAGTCGGGGCGGGTTTCGGGGGGAGCGCGCGGAGTGGACCAACCCATCCAGGACGCAGGGCGGTCGGGATGACCGGCCTCGGGCCGTTCGGCCTCTACCGGGACCTGGCCCGGATCCTCGGGCGGTTGACGGACAGCGCCGCCTGGCGGGATCGGCTGATCCATAACATCGAGGAGCATTACGGGATCACGCTGCCCGTGGAGCGCAGCAGCGCCAAGCAGTGGGACCTCCAGGCCATCGCCGAGGCCTGCGACCGCTATCCCGACGGGCTGCGCGTCCTGCTGCGCGCGGTCGGCGAGGACTACGAGGGCACGGTGGTGCTGGCGGAGGCCTGGCAGCTGGTCGACCAGTGCTGTCCGGTGCCGCTGCTGACGGACGGGGAGCGCCGGGACCTGTGCGCCCTGCTGCTCGACGACACCGCCCTGACGGAGCTGACCACCCTCTCCCGCCACGCGTTCGAGCTGCTCGGCCGGGCCGGTGAGGGCGACGACAGCTGGAGCGGCCGGGTGGAGCGGCTGGTGCGCGACCTGGAGGACGACGTCGAGGTGGAGGGCCGGGCGCCCGCGCTGATGGCGTTCGTGGAGCGGGTGGCGGCGGGCGAGCGGCCCGCGCTGCGCAAGGGGCTCCGGCAGTGGAACAACCAGGTCGCCAAGCGGCTCGGCTGGCCGCCCGGCCTGCTCGACGCCGCCCGCGAGCGGGAGGCGGCCGCGGCGGGGCTGCCGGTCGGGGAGCGCAGCCTGGTGGTGGAGATCTCGTCACGCCGCGCGGCGGCCGCCCTGTTCAGCATCCGGGCGCGGCTCATGGACGACCGGTCGCGGGAGTCCCCGCTGCTGTGCGACGCCCGGGCCCGGGGGCGGGACGAGCTGGAGGCGCGGGTCGAGGCGGTCCACCGGGAGGCCATCGAGCGGCTGGGGCTGCTCGCCCCGGGGCTCCAGGTGGAGTTCGTCCTGCCGCTGCATCTGATCTGGCTGGATGTCGACCGGTTCGAGGTGCGCCCGATGGGGCTGCCGCCTCGGCCGATCGGTGAGGACCACACGGTGGTGGTCCGCCCGTGGGAGCGGCTGCGGCTGCCGCATGTCAACCACCATCTGCGGGGCCGTTGGCGCTGGCTGCAGAGCCACGGCCGGGAGTACCAGGAGGCGGCCGTGGAGTGGGTGGACCCGGGGGTGGTGCTGGAGCCCCGGCGGCTGCGCAGACGGCTGCGGCACGCCGAGACGCCGGTCTGTTTCGTGCTGTTCGAGCCGCCGTCGCACACCGGGGACGAGGCGACGGACTATCTCTCCGTCCTGCTGGAGGCGGGTATTCCGGCCCTGGTCGGGGTACGCAGCGGGGGCGAAACGGTCGCAGGGCGTCAAGAAATACGAAACTTCCTCAGAACGGCACTCACCGATCTCCCCGAGCGGGTAAGACTATTGAGGGGCGGACTGCGACCTGGAGGAAGCGGCGAGATGCTGTCGGCGGACCTCGACGCGAACCTCGATGGGGATCTCGATGTGGACCTCAGTCTCGTATGGGACAGCCCGGACGGCCTGGAGGAGCTGCGGTCCGTCCTGCTGCATCCGCCGATCAGGGGGGAAACATGACCGATCGGCATGACATCGACAGTGTCCGGGACCGCGGTGGCGCCCCGCCCTGGTGGGTGTTCCACGACAGCGGCCTGGAGCCGTCCGGCGAGCACGCGGCGCCGCGCATTCCCCCGCCGCCGCCCTGGCGGGTCTTCGAGGACACCGGCACCCCGCTGCCCCCGCCCGCCGCCGCCCCGGCCGGGCGGCGCCGTCTGGGCAGGCCCGGCGGCGGCACCCTGGACCGCTCCGTGGTCGAGGTGGTCAACATGGCCCTCCACGTCCGCCGCCCGCTGCTGGTCACCGGGCGCCCCGGCACCGGCAAGTCCAGCCTGGCGTACCGGATCGCCGCCGAACTCGGCCTGGGTCCGGTGCTGGCCTGGCCGGTCGTCAGCCGTACGACCCTCAAGGACGGGCTGTACGACTACGACGCGATCGGCCGCGTCCAGGACACCCCGCCGCCGGTCGGCGGCGCGGCGGAGGACCGGGTGCTGCCGGACCTCGGCCGCTATCTGACCCTGGGCCCGCTGGGCACGGCCCTGCTGCCCTGGACCCGGCCCCGGGTGCTGCTGGTCGACGAGCTGGACAAGAGCGACATCGACCTGCCCAACGATCTGCTCCATGTCTTCGAGGAAGGCGAGTTCCGCATCCGCGAACTGGAGCGCCACCGGCAGCGCTCGGTCGTGAAGGTGATGACAGCGGACCACACCGACACCGTTCCGGTCGAGAACGGTCATGTCCGCTGCCATGAATTCCCGGTGGTCGTGATCACCAGCAACGGGGAGCGCGAGTTCCCGCCCGCGTTCCGGCGCCGCTGCCTGGAGGTCCGGATGCCCGACCCCGACGAGGAGCGGCTGACCGCCATGGTCACCGCCCACTTCGGCGGCGACCGGGGCCGGGACGCCAGGGAGCTGATCCGCGAATTCCTCGACCACAGCAGGGAGCACGGGGGCCTGGCGACCGACCAGCTGCTCAACACCGTGCACATGCTCTCCAACGGGGCGGCGAAGTCCGACGAGACCTCCTGGGCGCGGCTCCGTGACGCCCTGTGGCACGCGCTGGGCACGGAAACACCGACATGACCGGGTACCGGTACGGCCACCGGTACGGCCGGGAGACCGACGGCCCCACCCCCCGGGAATGGGCAGAGGCCGTACTGCTGCAACAGCGCATCCGGCAGGCCGCCGCCACCCCCGGCCCGTCCGGCCCGTCCGCCTCATCCGCCTTGTCCGACTCATCCGCCTCATCCGACGATTCCGCCGCCGCACCGGACACCCCGACTGCCTCCGCCGCGCCGCTCGCGCCGCCCCGGGACGGGCGCGAGGACGGCCCGCGACCGCTCGAACCGCCCGGCCGGGCCGTGGAGGCCGCTTCCGAGCGGCCCCTTTCCGGCGGTTCCGCGGCCACCGCAGAGGCCCGCTGGCCCGGTTACGTCCCGGGCCGTACGACCGGTACCGGCGAGCCGGCCACCGCCGCGGTCCACGCCGCCTGGCCCTGGGGCGCCGACGGGACCGACGAAGGCCAGGTCGAGCTGAGCGACCCGCTGGGGCTCGGCCGCGCCCTGCGCCCCTTCGGGCGCCGCCGCCCCTCCGCCCGCCGCTTCACCCTGGACGAGGAGGGCACCGCCGTCCGCGCCGCCGAACAGGGCTTCTGGGAGCCGGTGTTCCACGGTGCCGGGGAGCCCTGGTTCGATGTCGTCCTGGTCGTCGAGGACAGCGTCTCCATGTCCGTCTGGGACGGCGCGGCCCGGGCGCTCACCGATGTCTTCCAGCGGCAGGGCGCGTTCAGCGACGTACGGACCTGGCGGCTGGACACCTGGCACCCCGGCGAGGTCGTCCTGCGCCCGGACGGCAGCGCCGCGGACCGCGATCCGCAGGAGCTGCTGCACCCCCAGCGCCGCCGGTTGATCCTGCTGCTCAGCGACTGTGTGGGCGAGGGGTGGTCGCGGGGCACCGTGCCCCGGCTGCTCGACCTCTGGGCGCGGCACGGACCCGTCGCCGTGCTCAACCCGCTGCCGCACCACATGTGGGACCGGTGCGACGCCATTCCGCTGGACGTATCGCTGCGCTCCGGGTCGGGCGGGCTGCCCAACGCCGAGCTGGGGCTGCGCCTCCCGGGCCCGGCCCCGGGTCCAGCCCCGGAGGACGCGGCCGCCCGGCCCGTGCCCGTCCCCGTGCTGGAGATCGAGCCCGAATGGCTCGCCACCTGGGCCCGGCTGGTGACCGGCAGCGGCTGCGGCTGGCTGCCCGCCGCCGCCCTGCTCACCGACGCCGACGGGCTCGCCGCCCGCTGCACCGCCGCCCCGCGCACCCCGGAGGACGGTGAACCGCTCGCCCCGGCCGAGCGCGTCCGTAACTTCCGCGCCGCCGCCTCCCCCGCCGCCCGGCTGCTCGCCTCCCATCTGGCGCTCGCGCCGCTGACCCTCGATGTGATGCAGCGGGTCAAGAAGGCCGTGCTGCCCCGGCTGGGCCCGCTGCCGCTGGCCGAAGTGCTGCTCAGCGGGCTGCTGGAGCGCCCCGCCCCGGCCGCGGCCGCCACCGGCTTCACCGGATTCGCCTTCCGCGACGGCGTGCGCAACCAACTCCTCGGCGGGCTCGGGCGCGGCGAGCTGTTCCGCGCCCTCCAGGGGGTGTCCGCGGTGGCGGCCAAGGTCATCGGCGCCCGCCCCGATCTGCTGCCGCGCTATCTCGCCACGCCCGACGGGCCCCTCGACGACCGGCTGACCCCCGCCGAGCGGGAGCTGGCCGCGGCCGCCCACCCCGCGCTCCTCGCGCTCGGCCGTCCGTACAGCAGGCTCGCGCAGAAGGTGCGCGTCCTGGTCGATCCGCCGCCGCCCCCGCCCGACGACCGCAGCGACCTTCCGGGCGTCCGCACCAAGGGAGAGACCATGTCAGGGAGCGCTCCGGACACGGAACGGCTCACACCGGCCACCTCGGCCGGGCCCCCGCAGGAGAACGGCGCCGCCCCGGACGGCCCGCCGGGTTCCGTCCCCGACCAGCCCTCCGCCGGTGCGCCCCCCGGCGGCACCGTGCGCGCCCCCGGCGGCGTCCCGCTGCCGAACGCCAACTTCACCGGCCGCGAGGAGCATCTGCGGATGCTGCGGTCCTACCTCACCGAGGGCCGCCGTGCCGCCGTGCTGCCCCAGGCGCTGTACGGGCTGGGCGGCGTCGGCAAGACCCAGCTGGCGATCGAGTACATCCGCCGGTACGCCGAGGAGTACGACCTCGTCTGGTGGGTGCGGGCCGAACAGCCCGCCGTCATCCGCACCTCGCTCTCCGCGCTCGGCGCCACCCTCGGTATCGAGGGCCCGGACGTGGACGGCGTGGTCGACAAGGTCATCGCCGCGCTGGCCTCCGGCACCCCGGCCAAGCGCTGGCTGCTCGTCCTGGACAACGCGCTGGGCCCCGAGGAGGTCCTGCCGTACATCCCCCACATGGTGGGGGTGCCCGGAGGCGCGGGCCACGTCATCATCACCTCGCGGGACGGCGGCTGGGCCGACCAGGTCAGCTCCCTCAAGGTGGACGTCTTCACCCGGGAGGAGAGCGTCGAGTTCCTCCGCCGCCGCGACTCCACCATCACCGACGAGGACGCCTCACGGCTGGCCGACGCCCTCGGCGACCTGCCGCTGGCGATCGAGCAGGCCGCGGCCTGGCAGGTCAACAGCGGGGTGCAGGTCGGGGAGTACCTGGGCCTGCTGGCCAGCCGCCGCTCCGAGGTGTTCGCCGAGCCCATGACCGTCGGCGGCGCGGAATCCGTGGCGGCCGTGTGGCAGGTCTCCATGGACTCGCTGCGCCAGCGCAACGCGGGAGCCCTCGAACTGCTGCGGCTGCTGGCCTTCTTCGGCCCCGAGCCGGTGCCGCTGTCCCTGCTGCACAACGCCCGGCTGCTCAGCCTGCCCGCGGCCCTGGCCCGCACCGTCAAGGAACCGCTCAACCGGGCCCGCGCCATCCGCGACATCGGCCGCTACTCGCTCCTCACCATCGACAACCGGGCCGGTACGGTGCAGCTGCACCGGCTGGTGCGCAGCGTCCTCCAGGACGGGCTGCCCGCCCAGGCTGCCGAGTCCACGGCCCATCTGGCCCATCTGCTGCTGTCCGCGCACGACCCGGGCGACCCCGAAATGCTGCGCAACTGGGAGCAGTACACCGAGATCCTGCCGCACGTCGAGACCTCCGGCATGCTGGAGTGCCAGGACCCGGACGTCTGCCACACCGTCCTCAACGTCGTCCGCTATCTGCTGGCCCGTGGCGACTTCCGCAGCGGCGTCGCGCTGGCCCGGCGCGCCCTCACGGAGTGGCGCCGCGGCCTCGGCCCCGACGATCTGCGCACCATCAGTCTGATCCGGCTGCTGGGCGCGGCCCAGCGCTCCCTGGGCCGCCTGGACGAGGCCCGCGAGCTGAACGCGGATGCGCTGCGGCGGCTGCGCGCCACCGTCGGCGAGGAGCACGAGGACACGCTCAACCTGGCGGGCGGAGTCGCCGCCGATCTGCGGGCCACCGGCCGCTTCCGGGAGGCCCTGGCGCTGGACGAGGACACGTACGCCAAGAGCGTGCGGGTCTTCGGCACCGACGACCCCAACACCCTGATGGCGGGCCACAACTACGCCGTGAGCCTGCGGCTGTCCGGTCTGTTCGCCGACGCCCGCGAGCTGGACCGGAAGGTCTGGCAGGTCAGGGCCATGGTCCTGGGCGCGACGGCCCGCTCCACCCTGTTCACCGTCAACAACCTCGCCCGCGACATGCGGGAATGCGGTGAGTACGCGGAGGCGCGCACGCTCCAGGAGCAGACCGTCGCCACCTACCGGCAGTACTACGGCGAGACCCATCCGCACACCCTGCGGGCCATCAAGAACCTGTCGGTCAGCTGCCGCAAGGCCGGGGACTACGCACGTGGCCTGGAGCTGGCCGTGCTGGTCCTCGACCACTACCGCCGCACCGTCGGCGACCGCCACCCCGACGCCCTCGCGGCCCTCACCAACCTCGGCAACGACCTGCGGGTCACCGGCGACCTCCAGGCCGCGGGCCAGCGCGGCGCCGAGGCCCACCAGGGCTACCGGGACGTGCTCGGCGAGCACCATCCGTACACCTATCTGGCCGCCCTCAACCACGCCGTGACGCTCCGGGCGCTCGGCGAGCACCCGCGCGCCCACCGGCTCGACCAGGACACCGCCACCGGTATCGCGGGCGCCCTCTGGGCGGACCACCCCTGGGTGCTGCTCTCCCGGGCCAACCTCGCCACCGACCTCGCCCGGCTGGGCAACCACGAGGAGTCCCGGGCGCTCAACACCGAGATCGCCGCCCGGCTGGAGACCCTGCTCGGCGACGGCCACCCCAGCACCCTCGCCGTGCTGCGCAACCTCGCGCTCGACCTGGCGGCCGCCGGGGAACCGGACCGGTCGCGGGAGCTGCGGGAGACCGTGCTGGGCCGCTACCGGGCGACCATCGGCGACGATCACCCCGAGGCGCGGGCCGCCGCCGACGGCGTCCGGGCCGAATGGGACATCGAACCGCCACCATCCTGATCGCCATCGCTCCCGGACTCGGCGCGCAGGGCCGCGCAGCGTTCCACCACCGGGCGCAGCCAGTCGGCCAGGCCGGGGGCCGGGGCGGGGCCCGCGGCCTCGCGTACGGCGTGCAGCAGCTCCGGCATCGCGGCGGCCGGGCCGGGCTCGGCGTCCGGCGTGAGCGCGGGCGACCGGTGCAGCAGCCGGGCCGCCTCCCGGGGGGCGGGCAGCCCCGCCCCGTACGCGGCCGCCAGCGCCTCCACCACCGCGCCGGGCGGCACGGGCGCGTGCCGCAGCCGCCACCGGATCCGGTGCGCGGCCGCCGCCGACCGGGCCTCGGCGGCGGCCGCGGGCGTGATCCGGGTCGCTGTCCAGCCGTCGAGCGTGCGCCGCATCGCGTCCAGCAGCAGACGGCCCTCGGCGGTCGGCCAGGGGGAGCGGGCCAGGGCCGCCACGGTGTCGGCGGTGGGCCGCAGCCAGCGGGCGAAGTGGGCCTGCGCGGCCTCGTCCGCTCCGGTGCGCAGCGCCTCGTCGCGCCAGAAGCCGGTGACCGCGAGGAAGGCGTACGCCCCCTGGAGCAGCCCGGCGGGCGGCCTCGGGTCGTCCCGCCAGGGGGCGTAAGCCCGTACGCCCGGCGGGGCGTCGAGCAGGTCCACCACCGTCAGCAGGGCGGACAGCTTCGCATGCTGGGCCTCGTGCACCAGCGCCGCCGCCAGCGACCGCGCGTCCGGGTGCGGGGCGAGCCCCACCGCTCCGACGGCGTCGCCGTACGACGCGCTGGTCCACGGCGAGGGGCCGGTCAGCGGCACGATCGAGGCCACGGCGCCCGTCACGTCCCGGGCCCGCGCCGGGTGACGCTCCGCCAGCAGCGCCCACGCCGCCGCGATTCCGGCCCGCCAGGCGCGCCGCTCCGCCGCGCCGAGGGGGCGCGGGGGCAGCGGGGCGCCGCCCTGCCGGAAGGGGTGCAGCGCGTCCAGCCGCACGTCCAGCGTGCGGCCCGCGGCGGTGACGCGGACCCGGGGCTCGGGGTGCCAGCCGGGCGCCCGCGCACCGGGCGCCCCCGGAATCCGTACGGTACGGCCGCCGCCGTCCAGCGCCGACGCGCCGCCCGCGCCGTGGAGTTCGGCGAGCGCGGTGCCGGGCGGCAGGACGGCGAGGCCGAGGCCGGGCAGCACCACGGCGCCGTCCCGGGCGGCGACCGTGATCCGGTACCGCAGACCGGCCCGGTGCGCGGCGGCGCCCGCGAGCGCCGCCAGGTCGGCGGCCTCCGGCGGCAGCGGCGCCCCGGGGCCCGCCGAGGTCGCGGCGCGGACGCAGTACGCGGCCCACGCGCCGGTCGCCGGGAGGTCCAGCGCCCCGGCGAAGGCCTCGGGGGAGTGGCGCTGGACGTCGGCCAGCAGCGCGAGCCCGGCCGCTGTCCCGTCGTCGTTCCCCCGATCCTTCAGCGCCCGGAGCAGCAGCAGGGTGCGGCTGCGTACGGCCTCCCGCAGCAGCTCCGGCCGGGCCGGTCCTCCGCCGTGGCCCAGGGACTCCAGATCGGCCCGGGTGGGGGAGAGGAAGCGGTTCACCGGGCCGCCCCGGCGCCCGGAAGACGGGCGAGATCGGCCCTGACGACATCCGCGACATGGCGGATGAACGCCATGAGATCGGGACAGTAGACCGACGGATTGCGGAAGCCCGCACCCGGCCGGTAGCGGTGCGGGTACAGCCCGCCGCCGCACACCGCCTCCACCGGGCAGGCCCGGCACGCCGCGGCGAGCGCGTCCCGCCCCAGCTGGCGGGCCACGATCCCGGGGTGGTCGAGCAGCGCGTCCAGATCGTGCCGGTACACATCGCACCCGGTGTCCGGCGCCCCCGCGTACGCCGTCTTGAGCAGGTCGGACTGGGTGAGGCGGCCGTCCGTCTCGACCACCACCAGCCGGGACGGGCCCCCGCCCACCGACTCGACGCGGCTGGTGCCGCCCAGCAGCAGATCGAGGACGCTCTCGAAGAACGGCAGCCGGACGGTCTGCTCGGGAGCCCCGTACCAGAGGTCGAAGACCGTGGTCAGCCAGTGTGCGTACGGGACATGGCGGGCGTCGGCCGTGCGGCCGGGCGGTGGGCTGCCCCAGTGCCCGAGCGGCAGCAGCAGGTCGATCGCCGGGGGCGTGAACGACATCAGGTGGCGGTAGGTGGCGGCGGGGTCGGCGGTCACGTCCACCGTGCACAGCACCCCCGCCCACAGCGCCCGGTGCTCGGGGCGGCCCAGCAGGGTCAGCGTGTCGGCGACGGCACGGTGGCTGCCGCCGCCGTCCGCGCGGCCCCGGCGCCGGTCGTGGACGGTCTGGTCGCCGTCCATGCTGACGCCGAGCAGCACGCCGCGGTCGTGGCACATCCGCAGCACCGCGTCGTCGACGAGGGTGCCGTTGGTCTGGGCGAGGACGTCGAGCCGGGTGGGGCGCGGCAGCAGCGCGCGCAGCGTCCGCACCAGGCGGCCGAGGAACTCCGCCCCGGCGAGCAGGGGTTCACCGCCGTGCAGCAGCACCCGTACGGACGGCAGCCGGTGCGCGGCGGCGTGTTCGGCGATGCGGCGGCAGGCGCGCTCGGCGGTCGGCCAGGCCATGGCGCGGGGCTGGTCGCGCCAGCTCTGGTCGGCGCCCCGGTACACGTAGCAGTGGTCGCAGGCGAGGTTGCACCGGCTGTGCACCTTCAGCAGGAACTCGCGGAACGGCAGCCGGGGCACTCCCGCCGCCCTCAAGCCCGGTACGTCCAGGGCCTCATCGGGCCAGAAGGCCTCGTGCGATAAGCCGGGGGTCACGGCCGGTCGGACGGTCCGGTGGGGAGGAGCTGGGCGCCCGAGTCGTAGGCGGATATCGCGGGTTCGGCCGCCGCCACCTCGTCCACGACCCGGTGCAGGGCGTTGACCAGCGCGCTGCCGGAGCCGGTGAGGATGTCGTCCAGGGGGAGGCCGGTCAGATCCGGCATCAGGGGCTCCCGCTCCCCGGAGATCCCGTGCATCGTCTCCCCCTCGAAATCAGTGCGTGAATCCGCGTCAGGAACGTGGTGCCGGTGCCAAACTGGACCGTTGAGAAGAGAACATGGCGTGTGCCGGACCGAGGGAGCTCCAGTGCCAAGCCTACGTGACGGCGGGTCCCGGTGGAAGAAATGGCTTCCGGACGACGGACCCGGTGGAGACACCCTGGCTCGGTGGGCGCTGCTCGCGACCGGTATCGGCGCGGTCGCGGGGTTAGGCGCGGCGGGCCTGTTCGGGCTGCTGAAGCTCGGCACCCACTGGGTGCTCGGCGAACTCGGCGGCTACCACCCGTACCGTACGACGGCCGAGGGCGGCTTCGCCGTCGCGTCCTCCTTCGAACGCCCCTGGGCGGTGCCGCTGGTGGTCGCCGGGGGCGCCCTCGCCGCCGCGGCCCTGGTGCGCTGGCTGGCGCCCGAGGCGGGCGGGCACGGCACCGACGCGGCCATCGCCGCCGCGCACCACGCGCCGCTGGGGATGCGCGGCCGGGTGACGGTCGTGAAGATGGTCGCCTCCGCGCTGACCATCGGCTCCGGCGGTTCGGCCGGTACGGAGGGACCGGCCGCCCAGATCTCCGCCGCCTTCGGCTCGGTCTTCGCCCGCCGCGCCCGGCTGACCCCCGCCCAGGCCCGTACCGCCGTGGTGATCGGCCTGGCGGCCGGGGTCGGGGCCGTGTTCCGGGCGCCGCTGGGCGGGGCGCTGCTCGGGGCGGAGCTGCTGTACCGCAAGGACGCCGATGTGAGCGTCGTCCCCAAGGCGCTGCTCGCCTCCGCCGCCGGGTACGCGGCGTTCGGCGCCTGCTTCGGCTTCGGCCCGGTCTTCGGGGAGCACGCGGTGAGCGGCGCGACCGGCCTGGGCGACCTGCCGCTGCTGGTGGTGATCGGACTGCTGGCCGGGGGCGCCGGGCGGCTGTACGCGGCGGCCTTCTACTGGGTCCACGACCGGGTGGAGCCGCGCTCCCGTACGACCGTCCGCAAGCTGCTGTTCCCTGTCGCCGGGGGCCTCGCGGTCGGCTGCCTCGGCCTGCTCGTACCCGGCGTCCTGGGCACGGGGTACGGGCTGATGGAGGGCCAGATGGAGCGGGACGTCCTGCTCGGTCTCTCCCTCTGGGCCGTGCTGCTGGTGCCCCTCGCGAAGATCGTCGGCACCGCGCTCACCGTGGGCTCGGGCGCCTCGGGCGGCATCTTCGGTCCCGGGCTGGTGGTCGGCGCGGGTGTCGGGGCGGCGGTCTGGCGGCTGGCCGAACCGCTCGGGCTGGCGCCGCGGAGCCCGGCGATGTTCGTGATCGTGGGCATGGCCGCCTGCCTCGGCCCGGTGGTGCGGGCCCCGGTGGCGGTGCTGGTGATGGCCGTGGAGACCGGCGGCGACTCGGGGCTGCTGGGGCCCGGCGTCATCGGGGTGCTGAGCGCGGCGCTGGTGGTGGGCGGGGTGACGATCTACCGCAGCCAGCTGGACCGCCGGGCGGAGCCGACGGCGGTGATCCCGCCGGAGGACGCGCCCCCGGGGCCCGCGCCGGAACCGGTCGCCCCGGAACCGGTCGCCCCGGAAGCGGCCGCGCCAGAACCGGTCGCCCCGGTGCCCGTCAGGCGCCTTCGTCCTCGTCCTCCGGGGCGGGCCGGGCGGGGTCGCGCTCCCAGGTCATTTTGATCTTGAGGTGACCGTCCACCCCGGTCTTGGCGATCACCGCACCGGCCTGGGCGCTCAGCTTCACGCCGAACTCCAGCTCCACCGTCGACGGCGGCTGGGGCAACGTGCTGAGCTGGGCCAGCGCCCGCGCGGCCGCCTCCCGGACCCGGACGAACCCGGCGTCGAAGGTCGCGCTCGCGTCCGGGATCCCGTTCCGGCCCCCGGCGGCCAGCCGCACCCCCGGCTCGTCGTCGTCCACCTCGACGATCACGCTCGCCGTACCGTCGCCGAGCCGGAAACCCACCAGTTCCCCCATGGCGCCGTCAGCCGCCGGAGCCCGCGGCTGCCGAGGCCTGCGCGTTGCCGCGGGCCAGGATGCGGAGGAAGGTGTAGTCGGCCATGTCACGCCCGGCCTGGAGCGCCTGGGTGTCCGCCGTCGTCACCTTCTTCCCCGAGGTGAAGCCGGAGATCGTGAAGTACGCGTACCGCCCGATCGCGTTGGCCGAGGTGCGGCACGCGGTCTGGCGGCAGAACGACGGAACCCCGCTGCCCGGCAGCGACGCCACATTCGGCTTGTACCCGTTCTTCGCCTTCTCCGCGCCGGCCCGCCCGTCGAAGACGGCGACGCCGACGGTGGTCGCCACGCCGTCCCGGGAGAAGGTGGCGCGCAGCAGCTTGCGGCACCCGTTGCCGTTGAGGACCGACCCCAGGGCGCCCTGGGTGCCCGCGGCGCAGCTCGACGTGGAGCTGGTCGCCCCCCTCGCGTACGAGCGGCCCTCCTTGGCGGCCTCCTCGTCCGGGAAGAGCGTTTTGGCGCTGAGCGGCGCCTTGTCCCGCTTGGCGTCGGAGATGATGTCCAGCGGTTTGGGCGGCGCGGGCGGCGCGACATTGGAGAACGACGGCTCGGGCGACTCCGCCTCGCGCGGCAGCGTCGGCTGCGAGGGCAGATGGTTCGCCGAGTCGTCCGAGGAGCCGCCCTTGTCGTTGCTGCTGATCACGGCGGTGGCGACCATCGCCCCGACCGCCGCCGTCGCCAGCACCGCGCCCCCGATGAAGAGCCATCGTCGGCGACGGCCGCGCGTGGCGGTGTGATCTGCCATCGCGGCCCAGTCCGGTGTCTGCGACGACTGACGCGACTGAGGCTGCTGAGATCCCCCGGGCCCGTACGGCCCCCCTTGCCCAAAGCTCATGGCGCGCATCCTAATCCCGGCAGGTGACACCGGGGACCCGCCGGGGAGAGGGTGACGGCTGAGGGAGGCGTTTTGACCCCCGTGGGTGCGGGCCGGTATTCTGCCAGTTCGTTATGCGTATTGGCTTGCTCGTTCTCACGTGAGTGGCCGTTACGCCGGTTCACCGGGCCGATGACCAGCGGCAGGCACTCGGATGCGTCACCGATGTGCGGCCAGGGCTGTCGTGATCGTCCGGGTGGCCTTGTCAGGACCACACTCACTGAAGAAGCGAAGGCTACGACCGTGCGTACGTACAGCCCCAAGCCCGGCGACGTGCAGCGTCAGTGGCACGTCATCGACGCCACCGACGTTGTCCTCGGCCGTCTGGCTACCCAGGCCGCCACCCTTCTGCGGGGGAAGCACAAGCCGGTGTACGCGCCGCATGTCGACGCGGGTGACTTCGTCATCATCATCAACGCCGACAAGGTGCACCTCTCCGGCAACAAGCGGACCCAGAAGATGGCGTACCGCCACTCGGGCTACCCGGGTGGTCTGCGCTCCGTCCGTTACGACGAGCTGCTGGCCAAGAACCCCGAGAAGGCCGTCGAGAAGGCCATCAAGGGCATGATCCCCAAGAACACCCTGGGCCGTCAGATGCTCTCCAAGCTGAAGGTGTACTCGGGCGACCAGCACCCCCACGGTGCTCAGCAGCCGGTCCCGTTCGAGATCACCCAGGTCGCGCAGTAAGTCCGGCCACCCCCTAAGACGAAGAGAAGCTGAGGAGCATCGTGGCCGAGACCACCGCCGAGACCCCCATCGAGGTCGAGGAGTACACCACCGAGAGCGTCGAGACGGTCGAGTCGGAGTACACCTCCGAGTCGCTCGCCTCCCGTTTCGGTGACCCGCAGCCGGCCGCCGGCACCGGGCGCCGCAAGAACGCGATCGCCCGCGTCCGCATCGTGCCGGGCAGCGGCCAGTGGAAGATCAACGGTCGCACCCTTGAGGGGTACTTCCCCAACAAGGTGCACCAGCAGGAAGTCAACGAGCCCTTCAAGGTGCTCGAACTGGACGACCGCTACGACGTCATCGCCCGCATCTCGGGCGGCGGCGTCTCCGGTCAGGCCGGTGCGCTGCGCCTGGGCGTCGCCCGCGCGCTGAACGAGGCGGACGTGGACAACAACCGCGCCCCGCTCAAGAAGGCCGGATTCCTGACCCGTGACGACCGCGCCACCGAGCGCAAGAAGGCCGGTCTGAAGAAGGCCCGTAAGGCGCCGCAGTACAGCAAGCGTTAATCCGCTTCACCACGCGGTTCGGCGGCTTCCGCCGCTCGTCGACACGCCCCGGCGGCACCACCCGTGCCTCCGGGGCGTTCGGCTATCGCCACCAGGGGGCGTATACCTACAGGCAAGCGTCTATCAATCTCCACGCAAGCTTCTGCCCCCTCAGCTCGTAATCTCGGAGGACACCAGTGGGACGACTCTTCGGTACGGATGGTGTGCGCGGCGTCGCGAACGCCGACCTGACGGCTGAGATGGCGCTCGGCCTGTCGGTCGCGGCGGCGCACGTGCTCGCCGAGGTGGGGACCTTCGAGGGGCATCGGCCGGTGGCGGTGGTCGGGCGGGATCCGCGCGCGTCCGGGGAGTTCCTGGAGGCCGCCGTGGTGGCGGGCCTCGCCAGCGCGGGCGTGGACGTGCTGCGGGTGGGCGTACTCCCCACCCCCGCGGTGGCCCATCTGACCGGCTCGCTGGGCGCGGACCTCGGCGTGATGCTCTCCGCCAGCCACAACCCGATGCCCGACAACGGCATCAAGTTCTTCGCCCGAGGCGGCCACAAGCTCGCCGACGAGCTGGAGGACCGTATCGAGACCACCTACCGGTCCCACACCTCCGGTGAGCCGTGGGACCGGCCCACCGGCGCCGGGGTGGGCCGGGTGCGCGACTACGCGGAGGGCTTCGACAACTACGTCGCCCACCTCGTCGGCGTCCTCCCCAACCGCCTCGAAGGCCTCAAGGTCGTCATCGACGGCGCGCACGGCGCCGCCTCCCGGGTCTCCCCGGAGGCCTTCGCCCGCGCCGGGGCCCAGGTCGTGACCATCGGCGCCGAGCCGGACGGCCTCAACATCAACGCGGGCTGCGGCTCCACCCACCTGGCGACGCTCCAGGCCGCCGTCGTCGAGCACGGCGCCGACCTCGGCATCGCCCACGACGGCGACGCCGACCGCTGCCTGGCCGTCGACTCGGTCGGCCGCGAGGTCGACGGCGACCAGATCCTCGCCGTCCTCGCCCTCGCCATGCGCGAGGCGGGCACGCTGCGCGGGAACACCGTCGTCGGCACCGTCATGTCGAACCTCGGCTTCAAGCTCGCCATGCGGCGCGAGGGCGTCGAGCTGGTCCAGACGGCGGTCGGCGACCGCTACGTCCTGGAGGAGATGAAGGAGCACGGCTACGCCCTCGGCGGCGAGCAGTCCGGCCACGTCATCGCCCTCGACCACGCCACCACCGGCGACGGCACCCTCACCGGCCTGATGCTGGCCGCCCGCGTCGCCGCCACCGGCCGCACCCTGGCCGACCTCGCCGGGGTGATGGAGCGCCTGCCGCAGGTGCTGATCAACGTCCCGGACGTCGACAAGTCCCGCGTCACCAGCAGCGCCGACCTCGCCGCGGCCGTGTCCGAGGCCGAACGCGAGCTGGGCGAGACCGGCCGCGTCCTCCTCCGCTCCTCGGGCACCGAGCCCCTGGTCCGCGTGATGGTGGAAGCCGCCGACATCGACCAGGCCCGCTCGGTGGCGGGCCGCCTGGCCGACGCCGTGAAGTCGGCCCTGGGCTAGGCCTCTTCTTCCTCAAGCGCCGGAGGGGTTGGTTTTCCAGCCCAGACCAGGCAACTCAAGCCCCTCCGGCGATTGAGGAGCGGGGGTGCGGGGGCGGAGCCCCCGAACGGATCAGGCCCGGCGGGCCCACAGCCACCGCTGCACCAGCAGCGTCAGCGTCCCTGCCAGCACGATCCCCACCAGATTCAGCAGCAGCTGCACACTCGACCCCACCATCTGGTCGACATCCCCGTACCCCAGCGCCACCGCCGCATTGGCCGCCGCGGGCACCGTCGTCACCGAGATCGCCACGCCCACCAGCGCACCCGACTTCGCCGACGTCAGCGACAGCGTCCCCGCGATGCCCGCCAGCACGGCGACCACGAACGAGAACATGTCCGGCTTCCAGATGAAGTCCGTGTTCGGGCGGTCCGCGCTCAGCAGGTCCTTCGTGAACAGCCCGAAGGCGTCCATCAGCACGCTGAAGCCCGTCGTCAGCACCATCGCCACCAGGAACCCGACGATCAGCGCGAGCGCCGAGCGGATGGCCAGTCGCGGGGCGCGCCGGACCAGGGCGGTGCACAGCCCGGCCAGCGGGCCGAACTCCGGCCCGACGGCCATCGCGCCGACGATCAGGACCGCGTTGTCCAGCACCACACCACACGCCGCGATCATCGTCGCGAGGGCGAGAAAGGCGAGGTAGGTCACCGACAGGGTGGACTCCTCGTGGGTGGCGTCGGTCAGGTGCTCCCACAGCACCGCGTCCGCGCCCTCCCCCGGAGCGTCCTTCTCGGCCCGGTCGGCCCGCGCCGACAGCGACAGACCGATGTCGTCGACGGCGATCGAACCGGCCTCGTCGAGACCGAGCGCCCGCAGCTCGCGCAGCAGCCCGTCACCCGCCTCGCGCGCCACGTCGCACAGCACCACGTCCCCGGCCGGATCGCGCGCCGCACCGGGCAGGACGATCAGGTGGGCGGTGCCCACGGTGCCCTCCAGGAGGCGTACCACCGCGTCCGTACGGTCGTCCGGGACGATCAGCCGCAGATGCAGCACGACGAAGCTCCTTACAGCTCGCTACAGCTTGCGCAGGGAGAGCCGCTGCACCTTGTGGTCCGGGCCCTTGCGGAGCACGAGTGTCGCCCGCCCCCGCGTGGGCTGCACATTCTGCTGGAGGTTCGGCTTGTTGATGGTCCGCCAGATCATCCGGCCGTAGTCCAGCGCCTCGTCCTCGGAGACCTGGGTGTACTTGCGGAAGTACGAGGACGGGTCCTGGAACGCCGTCTGGCGCAGCTTCCGGAAGCGGTCGAGGTACCAGCGCTCGATGTCCGCCGTACGGGCGTCCACGTACACGCTGAAGTCGAAGAAGTCCGCGAGCCCGACCCGGGTCAGCCCGTCCTTGCCGGGCAGCGCGGGCTGGAGCACGTTCAGCCCCTCGACGATGAGGACGTCGGGCCGGTGCACCGTGAGCCGTTCGCCCGGCACGATGTCGTAGATCAGGTGCGAGTAGACCGGAGCCGAGACCTCCGCCTTGCCCGCCTTCACATCGGCGACGAACCGGGTCAGCGCGCGGCGGTCGTACGACTCGGGGAACCCTTTACGGGACATCAGCCCGCGCCGCCGCAGCTCGGCGTTGGGGTAGAGGAAACCGTCGGTGGTGACCAGCTCCACCCGTGGATGCTCCGGCCAGCGGGCCAGCAGCGCCTGCAGCAGCCGGGCCGTGGTCGACTTGCCGACCGCGACGCTGCCCGCCACGCCGATGACGAACGGGGTGCCGGTCTGCGGGCCCTGGCCGTTCTTGGCGTCGCCGAGGAAGGTGTTCAGCGCGCCGCGCAGGCTGCCGGTGGCGGCCACGTACAGGTTGAGCAGCCGGGACAGCGGCAGATAGACGTCCCGTACCTCGTCCAGGTCGATGACGTCGCCGAGGCCGCGCAGCCGCTCGACCTCGTCGGCGCTCAGCGGCAGCGGGGTCTTGTCCCGCAGCGCGCTCCACTCGGCGCGGGACAGGTCCACATACGGGGTCGCCTCGCCGCCCCGCCGCTGCGGTGCGCGCACGGGCCCGGTGCGCGCCTCGCGCGCGGTAGACGTGATCATCCCCTCATTGTCGTGCCCCGGCCCGCCGGAGGGATGGGCCGGGGGCGTGGAGTCGGTCACCCCGGCCGTGGTGTCGATCACCCCGGACCGTGGGGTCGATCACCCCCCGCAGCGCGCCTCCGCGCGGGGTTGCGCGCCTTATGCCCGTAAAAGGGAGGGCCGACGCGCGGGCGGTGGTCCGGCCCCGCACCGGTGGGTCGTACGCTGCACTGCATGTGCGGAATCGTTGGTTACGTGGGAGGGCAGTCCGCCCTCGATGTCGTCCTCGCCGGGCTCAAGCGGCTGGAGTACCGAGGCTATGACTCGGCCGGGGTCGCCGTTCTGGCCGACGGCGGGCTCGCCGCCGCCAAGAAGGCGGGCAAGCTCGCCAACCTGGAGAAGGAGCTGTCCGACCGGCCGCTGCCCAGTGGCAGCACCGGCATCGGCCACACCCGGTGGGCCACCCACGGCGGCCCGACCGACGCCAACGCCCATCCGCACCTGGACAACGCGGGCCGGGTGTCCGTCGTCCACAACGGCATCATCGAGAACTTCGCCTCCCTCCGCGCCGAGCTGGCCGACCGGGGCCATGAGCTGGCCTCCGAGACGGACACCGAGGTCGTCGCGCACCTGCTCGCCGAGTCCTTCTCCTCCTGCGGCGACCTCGCCGAGTCCATGCGCCAGGTGTGCCGCCGCCTGGAGGGCGCCTTCACCCTCGTCGCCGTGCACGCCGACGCGCCCGACGTGGTCGTGGGCGCGCGCCGCAACTCGCCGCTGGTCGTCGGCGTCGGCGAGGACGAGTCGTTCCTCGCCTCCGACGTGGCCGCGTTCATCGCCCACACCCGCGAGGCCATCGAGCTGGGCCAGGACCAGGTCGTCGAGGCCCGCCGCGACGGCGTCGTCGTCACCGACTTCGACGGCGCGCCCGCCGAGGTCCGCCCGTACCACGTCGACTGGGACGCCTCCGCCGCCGAGAAGGGCGGCTACGACTACTTCATGCTCAAGGAGATCGCCGAGCAGCCGAAGGCGGTCGCCGACACCCTCCTCGGCCGCATCGACCTGGCCGGAAACCTCTGCCTGGACGAGGTCCGCATCCCCGCCTCCGTGCTGCGCGAGGTCAGCAAGGTGGTCATCGTGGCGTGCGGTACGGCGTACCACGCCGGGATGATCGCCAAGTACGCCATCGAGCACTGGACCCGCATCCCCTGCGAGACCGAGCTGGCCAGCGAGTTCCGCTACCGGGACCCCATCCTCGACCAGCGCACCCTCGTCATCGCCATCTCGCAGTCCGGCGAGACCATGGACACCCTGATGGCGCTGCGGCACGCCCGTGAGCAGGGCGCCAAGGTGCTCGCCATCTGCAACACCAACGGCTCCACGATCCCGCGCGAGTCCGACGCCGTCCTGTACACCCACGCCGGGCCCGAGGTCGCCGTCGCCTCCACCAAGGCGTTCCTCACCCAGCTCGTCGCCTGCTACCTGGTGGCGCTGTATCTGGGTCAGGTGCGCGGCACCAAGTGGGGCGACGAGATCCTCTCCGTGATCCGCGAGCTGTCCGAGATCGCCACCCAGGTGGACGAGGTCTTGGAGACCATGGAGCCGGTACGGGAGCTGGCCCGCAGCCTGGCCTCGAAGAACACCGTCCTCTTCCTCGGCCGCCACGTCGGCTTCCCGGTCGCCCTGGAAGGCGCGCTCAAGCTCAAGGAACTCGCGTACATGCACGCCGAGGGCTTCGCGGCGGGCGAGCTGAAGCACGGGCCGATCGCGCTGATCGAGCAGGACGTGCCGGTGGTGGTCGTCGTGCCCTCTCCTCGCGGCCGCTCCGTCCTCCACGGCAAGATCGTCTCCAACATCCAGGAGATCCGGGCCCGTGGCGCCCGCACCATCGTGATCGCCGAGCGCGGCGACGAGGCGGTCGCCCCGTACGCCGACCACCTCATCGAGATCCCCGTCACCCCGACGCTGCTCCAGCCGCTGGTGGCCACCGTGCCGCTGCAGGTCTTCGCGTGCGAGCTGGCCACGGCCCGCGGCAACGAGGTCGACCAGCCGCGCAACCTGGCCAAGTCGGTCACCGTCGAGTGATCGTCGGTGTAGGCATCGACGTGGCGGCCGTCGACCGTTTCGCGGCCGCCCTGGAGCGTACGCCCGGCATGGCGTCGCGCCTGTTCGTCCCGGCCGAGCTGCTCCTGCCGAGCGGCGAACGCCGTGGCCCGGCCTCCCTCGCGGCCCGGTTCGCCGCGAAGGAGGCCCTGGCCAAGGCCCTGGGCGCCCCGGGCGGCCTGCGCTGGACGGACGCGGAGGTCCGTACGGAGCCGGGCGGCAAACCGTCCCTCGCGGTGCGCGGCACGGTGGCGGCGCGGGCGGATGAGCTGGGCGTACGGAGCTGGCACGTATCGCTGAGCCACGACGCGGGGGTGGCGTCGGCGGTGGTGATCGCGGAGGCGTGAGCTTGGTGGTGGGTACGGGGCGGGGGGTTGCGCCCCCGCCCCCTCCTGTCTCATCGGCGGCTCCCCGCCGGTGGTCCCGGTCTCGGTTTGCCCGGGGGCGTTGGCGGTCAGCCCGTGGAATGCGCTGGGCTCTTGGCTCGCAGCTCTGCCAAGCGCCGTTGATACAGCGGTCCGGCAACGTGCGCCGCTCGTGCCGGAGACGGGGCGGCCTCCTCAATGAGGTTATGTGCAACGGCCTTGAGGTGTGCCGACCAGGCCAACACATGCTGCTGAGCACTGCGGCCGCATTCTTGCGGTTCCCCCGGAAGACAGAGCGGAAGGTCCGCACTCAGCTTGTTCGCCGCGTGCCGTACATACCGGGCAATGGTGAGCCACTGATCCTCAGAACGGTGAACACTCCCCTGACCGTCCTGAAACCACTTACCGAAGTCGTCCCCGTGGTCGTCCATTTGTGCGCTCCTGCGGATCGCTGAGGGTCAAGCGGGTGCGGCGATCGTAGCCGCTTTCGCCGATGCCACTGCCTCTTTCGGGTCGCAGTGCCCCACAGAGGGGACGCACGGGCTGCACGGCCCGCACATCGGGAGGAACTGAGGGGGCGTGCACGACCGTGCGCCCTCTCCGTGTACCGCAGAGATGTCGGTCAGGACCTTGGCCATCTTCGCTCCGCCCCAGATGTCGGCGAGCGCGGTTTCGCGCACGTTGCCGATCGTGAGGAACCGCCCGAGGACGCACGGCCAGACGTCACCGTTGGGGGTGATCGCAAGCTTTTCGTGTGCGCAGTGCCCGCAGAGGTCTGTGATGGTGGGCGCGGCTCCTGCGCTGCCTCGGCCGAAGGCCCGGGTGCGGTCCCCGCCCACCGTTCCAATACCGAGGGCGATAAGGTCCCTTGCTGCCTCCTGTACACGCTGTCCTTCCCGCACCGCGACGATTCCGCCACGCAGCGGGATGTTCAGACTCAGCGCTTTTTCCACGTTCGCGCGCGTGCGCCGGTGAGAGCCGCGGAGGTTGGTCACCGCGTCGTGATCCTCTGCGGTGTCGGAGTAGTACGACGTTGCGAGTTTGACCCCGCAGGTCGTGAAGGCATCCCACAGCTCGTCCCTGATGTGGGTCATGTTGGAGAAGACCTCGACAGCCAGCCCGGACCCGCACGCGTACCGGATCAGATCCGACAACTTTGGGTGGAGGGTGGGTTCGCCACCGATAAACTGAACATCACGTGCACCCATGTCCGCGAGCTGGTCGATGACCTGCTTCCAGTCGTCCACGGTCATGGTGCCGTGCGTTCCCTGAGGGGATGAGTCGGCATAGCAGTGATCACAGAATTCGTTGCAGAACCCAGTGATCTCTAACCAGGCGAAATGCAGTCGGTTCCGGGCAGTGCTCATCGCGAGACTCCTCACGACTGGTTGGCCAGAATGCCCTATCAGATGAGCAGTCAACGGCTGAAGGAGAGCTCCACGCCATCAACTTGCACGAAATTGCACACGAGTTTCCGCAGGCGGTCTTGACGGCGTGCCCCGAAGGGAGAAGATGGGTGTGCAAGTCGGGGCAGATCGCGCACTGACGGAGGCTGACATGGCGCTACGGTTCGTCGGGATCGACCCGGAGACCGACCTCGACCACTGCCCAACCGTGTGGGCTGATGAGCAGTCGGGAGAGCTGGTCTTGCAAGGCTGGAAGGCGGGCCCCGAACTTCGGGCAGCCTGCGAGGCCAACACACGGGCCAACGGGCCGATCCCGGACAGCGAAGAAGTCATCAGGATTCCGGCGCGAATGGTGCCGATGATCAGGGAAGCGTGCGATGCAGTCGAGCATTCCGTCGTTCAGCAAGCTGCTCGGTGACACCAGAGAATGTGCCGTTCACCTGGAAATGCGGGACGACTACGGAAGTAACCCCAGGCTGGAAGCGTGGCAACGCGGGGAGCGTGTTGACTGGGGTGAACGTGAATCGTGGTGGCATCCTTTCCATCAGACCATTTCGGATGCCGTGACCCGTGGCGTAGTCGTTCGCCGTGCGCGTGTCGTGTCGGAGCCCGTCAGCGAGTACATCCGCTGGGAGCACTATGCGACACGAGCCAACATCATCGCTGGTGAAGAGGTGCGCTGGTTGCCGCGTAGGCAGGCGACGGATTTCCTCTTGCCCGCCAACGACTTCTGGCTGTTCGATGGAGACCTGCTCCGTGTTCACCACTTCGCGGGGGACGGCAGTCATGTCACGGATGAACTCAGTACCGATGCCGAGACACTGAAGCTGTGCGCTGCGGCGTTTGAGAGTGTTTGGCGGCGTGCGATACCGCACAGCGAATACCAGATGCAGGGATAGTCGGACAGCCAACTTATGTCGTCCCCTTCATCCAGGGCTCAAGAGGTCAGAGAAACCGTAGCTGGCCGATTGCGGGAAATGAGACTTGACGCAAGAATTACGGGACGTGAGTTGGCTGTTCGATGCAGTTGGAGCGAATCCAAGTCATCTCGAATCGAGAATGCCAAGACGGCGCCCAGTGACTCTGACGTGCGGGCATGGTGCGCAGCATGCGGTGTTCCGGGTCAGGCCGATGACCTGATTGTCGCAAATCGGCAAGCGGATTCCATGTACGTCCGGTGGAGGCGGTTGCAGCGAACGGGGTTGCGGCAACTTCAGGAATCTGGCGTACCTCTCTATGAACAGTCGCGCCAGTTTCACGTGTACTGCTCCAACGTAGTACCGGGCTTCTTTCAGGTGCCCGATTATGCAACAGCTCTGCTGGCCTCAATTGCGAAGTTCCGAGGAGCACCCGACGACGTAGCGGACGCTGTTGTTGCTCGCATGAACCGATCCCATGTCATCCGCAATGGCGATCATCGGTTCGCCGTGCTGATCGAGGAATCAGTATTGCGGTATCGGATTGGCAGTGCTGAAGTGATGATCGCACAGCTTGGCTATTTGCTGTCGGTGATGGCGCTCCCATCCGTCTCACTTGGCATTATTCCCTTCACGGCGCCCCGGACATCATGGCCGTTGGAAACGTTTACCATCTTTGATGGTGGGCGCGTGCACGTCGAAACGCTGTCGGCATCCATCAAGGAATCGGAGCCAAGTGAAGTGGCGCTCTATATCAAGGCGTTCGGAAACCTTAAGGACCTGGCTCTCTACGGCGCGGATGCCCGGTCGATCATCGCCTCTGCCATTGATGGCTTGACGTAGAAAAGGAGCGGCAAAGAGCTGGGTGTGGTCAGTAGCGTTGGAGCATGACTCTCCTGGGCTTCGACCGCTACCACGCCGAAATCGTGCGGCAGACCGACCTATTGAGAGCCCATCTGGCGGGCGCCGACCCGACCACCCCGGTGCCGACCTGCCCGGCCTGGAACCTCGGCCAGCTCGTCCGACACCTCGGCGGCGCCCACGGGTGGGCCGAGACGGCCGTACGCACCCGGGCGACCGACCCCGTCCCGGACGACCCGGTCAACGACGTCCCCCTCCGCACCGACGAGGACCCCGCCGCCCTGAGCACCCAACTCGGCGAGGGCGCCGCACGCCTGGCCGACGCCCTGCGCGCCGCCGGGCCCGACACCCCGGTGTGGACGCCCGGCCCCGGCGGAACGGCGATGTTCTGGGCGCGCCGGATGACCCACGAGACGCTGATCCACCGCGCCGACGCCGCGCTGGCGGTCGGTGCGGAGTTCAGCCTGTCCGAAGACGTCGCCCTGGACGCCCTGGACGAGTGGCTGACGTACAGCACACTCCCCGAGGCCTACGAGGGCGAACCGCCGCTATTCGGCACCCTTTGCTTGCAGGGCACCGACACCGGCTCCGCGTGGCTGGTCGATCTCACCGCCAACGCCCCCGTCGTCCGCCGCACCCCCGAGAAGGCCACCGTCGAGATCCGCGCCACCCTGACGGACCTGCTCCTGCTCGTATACCGCCGCCCAGCCCCCACCGCGAAGGTCACAGGCGACACGGCACTGCTCGACCTGTGGCTGACGCGCTCGGGATTGTGGCTTCAATGACAGCGTCCAAGGCCGCGATCGGACGGGACGAGCTCCGGGTGAAGATCGCCGTGCAGCGAGTGCGGCTGGGCGGCGAGGAATTCCGGGTGATCCGCCCGGCGGCACCGCTGAACAATGGGGCGCTGTACGCAACCGGCCGTCGCTACGAGCTGTACGTCGACCGGGCCGACGGTCGGCGCATCGGCACGCTGTGGCTACTGGCGGCGCGGTCCCCACGGTCGTTGGTCTACCTGCCCCTGCGCGCCACCCCGACCGCGCCCGGAATCGGCTGGCGGGACGAGAAGCCGCTCGATCTCGTGCTGTCCCACCGGTCGTTGCAGTTCCGCCCGTCCCGCTGGAAGCGGCTGCGCGAGCGCATCACGGCGGGAAACGCTCCCCGCGAGCTTCGGACCGCGAGCATGCCGGACAGCGACCTGGAACCCTGCCAAGAGGACCGCCTACGCCAGCACGTCCACGCCGAGACGCTGTTCCTGACGGGCACGACGAGGGCATTCCGCGAATCAGCCCGGCAGATCTTCGCCGTGACGAACGATGGCCCGCCCGCCGCCGCGACCCAGCTGTACCTCCCAGGCCCGGGCTGCAACTACCACGTCTGCCGGAGCCTGTACGTCTGGCAGAGTCCGCAGGCGCACGATGGGCAGGACCTCCACGTGACGTACGCGCCCCGCTGGGTGAAATGAGCGGCAGGTTCAGGGGCCGACGTACTCGTACACCCCACCCTGGGGGTGTCGCAGTACGGCACGGTGGCCGTTGGGGGTCGGAGCGCTCGGGGCCACCACCTCGGCGCCTCCCGCCACCGCTTCCTCCACCGCAGCGTCGAGGTCCGCCACCCCCAGCGTGGCCGCCACCCCGGCGACGCGCCGCACAGCCTCATCCGGCCCGCTGAACAGCAGGAACGGGCCGACGCTGGCCAGGGTGACCCCGGCGAAGGCGAAACGGGACGCGGTGCTCCCGGTGAGCTTCTCGTAGAACGGCACGGCCGCGTCCAGATCCTCGACACGCTGCCGCACGACCACTGATTCGATGGTCAAGGCCCCATCCCTCGTCGTCCGGTTTGCCTTGGATGCTCAGGCAAGACCTATGCCATCACCTGACCGGGCGCCTCGGCCACCCCCCGATGGGCGGCCCACCCCCGCGCGGCTGCGGCCATTGCTTCGAGCCAGGCCGCCTCCGGGTAGCGGTCGGCGCGTGACCGGTTCATGCGGAGGGTGGCAGCGGCGAAGGCGTCGATCGCGGAGGGGTCCGCGTTCGCCCACGCCGCACACCCGGCCGCCCATTCCTCGGCGGCCTCGGCGGTGTGCCCGGCCGCGATGAGCTGCACGACGAGGCATGCGGGGTCGATGAACCCGGCGCCCCGGGTCGGCCAGGACCAGTCCACGATCCATCGGCCGCGCTCCCCGAGGATCACGTTGCTGGGGTTGATGTCGGTGTGGAGCAGCGCGTCACCCCGGAACAGTTCAGCTTCGGCCTTCTCGGCCGCGAACCGATCCCAACGGGTCTCCGGCCAGTCTCGGGCGACCTCGGGGAGGTCCAAGTCGCCGAGCCGGTCCACGAGATCGACCACCGCAGGCAGATCGGGCGAGGCTGGTGTGAAGTCCGACCGGCGGGCGTCTACGACGTGGAAACCCAGGGCGAGCCACTCGTCGTCTTCCGCATGCCAGAGCAGAGTGGGGGACAGCGACTGCACGGCTGGGTTGATCAGTCGTTCCCGGATGAGTGAGGCACGGCGTCCCCCGGGACGGTTACGCATGGCCTTGACGAAGCAGGGGCCCTTCTCGCACTCGATCACGGCTGTCAGATCGGAGCCGAAACCCCCTGCGGTGCGCTGCGCCTCAGCCAGGACGCCCGTGTGGGGGCGGATCAGTGCCCAGAACTCGGGCCCTGGCAGTTCACGCTTCATCGCCGTCAGTTCCTTGGTACGCATTCGCTTCTCGGGCATCCGGGAGATACGGACCTGCTCCGCTCGACCTGTGGCTGAGGCGCTGGGGATTCTGGCTGCAGTAGCGTCGGGTCAGCTCAGGTCGAGAACCATCACGTCGTGCAGGTCGGCTCCGTCCCACGGGTGCGCGTCGCCCACCTTGCGGTAGCCCCACGACCGGTAGGCCGCCTGCGCGGCCTCGACATCCGGCCGGGCGTTGAGCAGCACGCGTTCCTCGGCGCCGTCGGCAAGGACCGCCTCATGCAGCCGACGCGCCACGCCCATGCGGCGCCACGGCGCACGTACGGCCAGCTCCATCAGCCCGAACGTCCGCTGCCCGTCCTCGCGGCGCGCCTCGTCACTCACCGGCACGATGAGCCGGTCCCACCAGCCGGTCTGGGGGCTCAGCGGATAGCCATACGCGATACCGACCGGCTCACCGTCGCCCGTACGGGCGAGGGCTCCCCGAAAGGTGGCCTTGCGGACCTGCGAACGGAACCGCCGGAAGTTCGACTCGACCGAGTCTGAGGTCTTGTCGTACGGCGGCTCGGCGAACGCCTCGGTGTAGACGAGGGTGAAGGCCTCTTCGGCCCGCGCCGCCGCCGCGCCGTCCATACGCTCAACAGTGATCATCAGCGGTCCCTCTCTCGCGTCGCCTCACGAATGCGCTCGACCACGTCACGCGCGGCAGGGGCATCGACGCGTACGGCAGAACGCCCGAAGTCCCGTAGACGGCTCCGCAGCCTTGCCGAAGACACACCGCCGCAGGCATCGAGTACGCCCGTCATCTCGTGGCACGCCTCCTCGACCTCGCTGGCATGGAGCAGCGTCTGCGCGAGACGGGCACGGTACCAAGCGGTGTTACGGGTGTAACCACCGCCGAGCCCGGCGACCGCGGAGCGCAGGAAGGGCACGGCTCGCGCGGGCTGACCCTCCGTGGCGTAGTAGCCCGCCGTCGCGTAGTCCACCTCAACGGGACCGGCGAACCGTGCCCACCTCGGTACGTCCGCATCGGTGTCCGTGCGCCCCTGGTAGGACACGGCGCGGCTCAACGCGCGACGCGCTCCGGGCAGATCGCCCGCCTGCCCTGCCGCGCTGGCCTCGCGGAGCGAGATCACCAGGTGCACCGTGGGCCCCGCGCCCGCCTGATGCGCGAGACGGTAAGCGCCCTCGATGGCCGACGCCGCCTCCCACATGCGGCCCGCGTCGACGGACAGCAGGGAGAGCGTGTTGAGCGCACGCACCTGCAACAGCGGATCGTCGATGAGCTGCGCCGCCGTCATAGCTTCCATGCAGGCAGCACGGGCTTCTTCTGGCGGTCCGCCGTCGTATCCGAACCATGCCCGGTGACAGGCGATTTCGCAGACCATCGTCTGAAGGTCACGACCGACTCGGCTCGTGTAGACGCTGCCGCTCAGGGCGCGCGTAACGCGCTGTTCAAGCTGCTGGGCCCGCGCCTTCGCGGGAATTCCGCCGGAACGGTGATCGACCGCGTAGAGGTCGACCAGCCCCGCGCGGAACGCCGCCACATCACTGGCCCCGATGCGGGGGCCATGCCGGTTCGGGAGGATCGCCGCTGCGGCGATCGCCCCGGACCCGGTGACGAATGCTCGACGTCTCACCTCTTCATCGTCGCCGATCCCTCCGGCAAACGTACGCCGGTGCGAGGGAACATCGAATCCCATATCGGCGAGCGGAAGCCCGAACATCGCCTCAAGCACGGCCTGTTGACCCGGGTGCGGTAACGGCGGAGGCGACTCGCTCTCCCACCGCCGGAGCTGGCGGACGCTCACCGAGGCATCGATACACAACCGGGCGGCCTCGCGGGTGAATTCCGCGACGAACGTCACCTGGGTATATCCCGCGCCCTTGCGTAACCCCGCGAGCACGCCACCGTCCGCCATCAACGTCTCCCCACGCACATGACCGTCTACTCAGCGTAGCGAAACGTCCGCCCAAACGTCCGGTCGTCAGCGACCTTCGCCTCCCAAGGAAGCGCTGCACTGGTGGGGTACACGCGAGACCCAGCCAATGGGAGCTGACGATGACCGGCCTACGCCTGCTGCCCTGGTCCGACCCGGAGGGCAGGCCCTGTTATCTGTCGTCGGACAACGACAACAGTCCCCTCAACCGACGGGCCGACGAGATCGAGGCACTTCAACTGTCCATGGGCACGCAACTCCTCGGCCACGCCCGCTCACTACTGGACGAGCGCAAGGCGGACGCGCAAGAACTCCGCTTCCTCTCGGAGCGGCTGTGCGAGGCGCTGCGCGACGTGCTGCGGGTGGCGGAGAGCAGAGGCGAACGACTCCCCGACCCCGACGAGGACGGGGATCTCCCCTGAAGGCACACACACCGACTCCCGAAGGGACGCCTCATGACATCCGCGGCCATCGAACTCCGGCACTTCCGCGACGTGGAGCCGGTATGGGACACGCTGATCTCCGTCTACGCCGAGGTGCGGGCCGACCGGCTGCACGAAAGGTCCACCGGCTGTACGCGTCATGGGGATACGAGGACATCGGGGAGAGTCAGCCGCCGGATTCGGCGGTACTGATGGCCATGGTGCGGCCGACACGGTGACGAAAGGGGCAGGGATGTCGCGGGCCGAGGGTGCGCGGGTGTTTCGGGAGGCGTGGATCGCGGGTGTGCGGCGGCACTTTCCCGGGGAGCCCAAGGCGGGCTATGTGACGCCCTGGGAGGGCACGCCGGAGTGGGAGCGGGCGGCTGCCGGGGCGGTGTACGAGCAGGTGCGGCAGTTTCTGCAACTGAGTGAGGGGCACGCGGGGCGGCTCACGCGGGAGCAGAAGGGGCGGTTCGTCGCGACGTGCTGGACCGCGCAGATGTACCGGCACTTCGAGGATCCCAAGCCCGGCTACGTCGCCGACTGGCCCGATCTCCCCGACTGGCAGCGGGAGACGGGCGCGGACATCTTCGAGGCGATCGAGAAGGACGCCAGCTGACGCCCGTCCCCGTACGGGAGCCGTTGCCTGCCCGGTCGGGTTTCGTTGCCGGGTGCGGGCCGGTGGGTGGGCACAACCCCGGCGCCTGCCACCTGGCACTGCCCACCCTCAGCCCAGCACGTCCCGCCACGCGTCCGGGACCGCCGCTGCCACGTCGTACGCCGCGATCGGCGCGCCCGCCGGGGCCGTGGTGCGGCGGGCGGCCAGGCCGTGGAGGTAGGCGCCGACCGAGGCGGCGTCGCGGGCCGGGAGGCCGGTGGCGAGGAGGGAGCCGGTGAGGCCGGAGAGGACGTCGCCGCTGCCCGCGGTGGCGAGCCAGCCGGTGCCGGTGGGGTTGACGCGCACCGGGTGGCCGGGGGAGGTGATCAGGGTGGTGGAGCCCTTGAGCAGCACGGTGGCGCCGTACTTGTCGGCCAGGGCCCGTACGGCGGCCAGCCGCCCGGACTCGACCTCCACGCGGCTCACCCCGAGCAGCGCGGCCGCCTCGCCCGCGTGCGGGGTGAGGACGGTGGCGGCGGTGCGGCCGTGGAGGCCGCCGGAGGGGAGGAGGTGGAGGCCGTCGGCGTCGACGAGGACGGGGATGTCGGAGCCGAGGACGTCGTCCAGGGAGTGCCGGGCGGCGGCGCCGTCGCCGAGGCCGGGGCCGACGACCCAGGACTGGACGCGGCCCGCCTTGGCCGGGGGGCCGGTGTGGACGAGGGTTTCGGGGAAGCGCGCGATGACGGTGTCGGCGCCCGGGCCGACGTACCGTACGGCACCGGCGCCGCCCCGCAGGGCGCCCGCGACGGCGAGGACCGCGGCGCCCGGGTAGCGGGCGGAGCCCGCGACGACGCCGACGACGCCGCGCCGGTACTTGTCGCTCTCGGCGGTGGGGCGGGGGAGGAGGGCGGCCACGTCGTCGTGCTGGAGGGCTTCCGCGTCCGGGGCGGCCGGGAGGTACGGGGTGAGGCCGATGTCGACCAGGCGGAGGGCGCCCGCGTGCTCGTGGGCGGGGTCGATGAGCAGGCCGGGCTTGTACGTACCGAAGGTGACGGTGGCGTCGGCGCGCACCGCGGCCCCCCGCACCTCGCCCGTGTCGGCGTCGACGCCGCTGGGGAGGTCGACGGCGACGATCGGGCAGCGGACGTGCGCGAGCAGCCGCTCGGCCTCCTCCCTCAGGCCGCCCTTGCCGCCGATTCCCACGATGCCGTCGAGGACGAGATCGGCGCGCGCGAGGGCGGCCTCACCGGACGCGGCGGTCACCACGCGGCCGCCCGCCGCGCGCAGGGCGCGCAGGCCGCCGGGGTGGGCGCGGTCGGGGGCGAGCAGCACGGCGGTGACCCCGGCGCCGCGCCGGGCGAGCCGGGCACCGGCGTAGAGCGCGTCGCCGCCGTTGTCGCCGCTGCCGGTCAGCAGGGCGACGCGGGCCCCGTAGACGCGGTGCAGCAGGTCGGCGCAGGCGGCGGCGAGCCCGGCCGCGGCGCGCTGCATCAGTGTTCCTTCGGGCAGCCGCGCCATCAGGTCCTGTTCAGCGGCCCGCACGGTCTCGACGCTGTAGGCGATCCTCATGGCCATAGTCTCCCGAACGGAGGGCACTCCTGGCTTGGAAGCACACATTCCGGTCTGTGGATCGGATTGGGACACGGACCCTGAGACACTGACGGAGATGGACGAGACACCGATGCGCGCCCGCGCCGTGGTCGATCTGACCGCATTGCGGGACAACGTGAGGGCGCTGCGCGAAGCGGCGCCCACCGCCGAGCTGATGGCCGTGGTCAAGTCGGACGGCTATGGCCACGGCGCGGTCCCGTGCGCGCGCGCCGCCCGTGCGGCGGGCGCGGGCTGGCTGGGCACGGCCACGCCCGAGGAGGCCCTCGCGCTGCGCGCGGCGGGCGACCAGGGCCGCCTGATGTGCTGGCTGTGGACGCCCGGCGGGCCGTGGCGGCAGGCGATCGAGGCGGACATCGACGTGTCGGCCAGCGGGGCGTGGGCGCTGCGCGAGGCCGTCGCGGCGGCGCGCGCCTGCGGGCGCGTCGCGCGCGTCCAGCTCAAGGCCGACACCGGGCTCGGCCGCAACGGCTGCCCGCCCGCCGACTGGCCCGACCTCATCGCCGAGGCCCGGGCCGCCGAGGCGGAGGGCGCGGCGAAGGTGACCGGGCTGTGGTCGCACTTCGCGTGCGCGGACGAGCCGGGCCACCCGTCGATCGCCGCCCAGCTGACCGTCTTCCGCGAGATGCTGGACCAGGCGGAGCGGGCGGGGCTGCGCCCGGAGGTGCGCCATCTGGCGAACTCCCCGGCGACCCTGACCCTCCCCGAGTCGCATTTCGACCTGGTACGGACCGGAATCGCCCTGTACGGGATCTCGCCGAGCCCGGAGCTGGGCGTGCCCGCCGACTTCGGGCTGCGCCCGGTGATGACGCTGAAGGCTTCGCTGGCCGCGGTGAAGCGGGTGCCGGGCGGCCATGGCGTCTCGTACGGGCACCGGTACGTCACCCCGGGGGAGACCACCCTCGCGCTGGTGCCGCTCGGCTACGGTGACGGGATTCCGCGGCACGCCTCGGGCACAGGGCCGGTGCTGGTCGCGGGGAAGTGGCGGACCATCGCGGGCACCGTGGCCATGGATCAGTTCGTGGTCGACCTCGGCGGCGACAGCGCGGAGCCGGGGGACGAGGCGGTGCTGTTCGGCCCCGGCGACCGCGGGGAGCCGACCGCGGAGGACTGGGCGCGGGCCGTGGGGTCGATCGCGTATGAGATCGTCACCCGGATCAGCGCCCGGGTTCCCCGCGTTTATGTAGGTGACCTCGGGGGCACAGGGATCTGACCATGGGCGAGGACAGCACGGTGGAGACGGCGGCGAAGGTCGCGGCGGGGGCCACGGCCGTGGGCTGGCGCCGGGGCGCCGGATTCGCGGGAGCAGCGATCGGCGTGGTCGCGGCGGGCGCGGCCATGGGCGTCGCCCTGGAGCGGCTGACGGTCGGCCGCGGCGTACGGCGCAAGGCGCGCCTCGCGCTGGACGCGGAGGGCCCGTACGGCACCCTGCGCGGCACCCCCGGCCGGGCGGTCGCGGATGACGGCACGGAGCTGTACTACGAGGTCGAGGAGATACGTGAACCGGTCGCGCCGCCGCGCCGCAAGCGCCGGTTCGCGCGCCGGGCGCCCGTAGCTCCCGTGACCGTGGTCTTCAGCCACGGCTACTGCCTCGCCCAGGACTCCTGGCACTTCCAGCGGGCCGCGCTGCGCGATGTGGTCCGCACCGTCTACTGGGACCAGCGCTGCCACGGCCGCTCCCAGCGCGGCTGCGCCCAGACGAACGGCACCCAGGTCGACATCGACCAGCTCGGCCGCGATCTGAAGGCCGTGATCGACGCGGCCGCGCCCGAGGGGCCGCTGGTGCTGGTCGGCCACTCCATGGGCGGTATGACGATGATGGCGCTGGCCGCCCAGTACCCCGAGCTGATCCGGGACCGGGTGATCGGCGCGGCCTTCGTCGGCACCTCTGCCGGGCGGCTCGGCGAGGTCAGCTTCGGCCTCCCGGTGGTCGGGATGAACGCGGTGCGGCGGGTGCTGCCGGGGCTGCTCAAGGCGCTCGGCTGGCAGGTGGAGCTGGTGGAGCGGGGCCGCCGGGCGACCGCGGACCTCTTCGCGGGGCTGATCAAGCGCTATTCGTTCGGGACGAAGGACGTGGACCCGGGGGTGGCCCGGTTCGCGGAGCGGCTGATCGAGGCGACGCCGATCGATGTGGTCGCCGAGTTCTACCCGGCGTTCATCGCCCACGACAAGGCGGAGGCGCTGCCGTCCTTCGACGGGGTGCCGGTGCTGGTGCTGGCCGGGGACAAGGACCTGATCACGCCGATGGAACACAGCGAGGCCATCGCGGAGCTGCTGCCCGGCGCGGAGCTGGTCGTCGTCGAGGACGGCGGCCATCTGGTGATCCTGGAGCACCCCGAGGTGGTCAACGGTCATCTGGCCGAGCTGCTGACCCAGGTGGTGGGCGGCGCCGGGGGCGTTCCGGGGGACGGCGCGAGCCGCCGTTCGGCCAGGGGCTGAGGCGGCACGGGCCGCGTTCTCGGGGCCCGTACCATCGCCGGTATGGACGTAGGCACGCGCATGACCGTCACCTCGCCCGAGCAGATGCGGGACCTGGGCCGCCGGCTCGCCGCACTGCTGCGCCCCGGCGACCTGGTGCTCCTCACCGGGGAGCTGGGCGCGGGCAAGACCACGCTGACCCGGGGCCTGGGCGAGGGCCTGGGCGTCCGGGGCGCGGTCACCTCCCCCACCTTCGTGATCGCCCGCGTCCACCCCTCCCTGTCCGACGGCCCGCCGCTGGTCCACGTCGACGCCTACCGGCTGGGCGGCGGCCTGGATGAGATGGAGGACCTGGACCTGGACGTCTCGCTGCCGGATTCGGTGATCGCGGTGGAGTGGGGCGAGGGCAAGGTCGAGGAGCTGTCCGAGGACCGGCTGCACGTGGTCATCGAGCGGACGGTCGGGGCGGACGCCGTGGAGAGCGACGTCCGGGGTGTCGCCGTGACCGGCGTGGGGCCGCGCTGGGCGGACGAGGACCTGGCGTCCCTGGCGGGATGAGCCAGGGGCGGGCCCGGGATGACTCGTTGCGGAGATTCGGGGAACGTTTCCGACAGGCCGTCGGCATGATGTTGCGCTCTGGGCATCGGGCGTGGTCACATGGTAGTGGAAGCGCGGTTAGGCGTACCTAACCTCCTGCCCCCCAGGACCCTCAGGAGGCATCCATGTCGGCCCAAGAGCCCACAGCCCTGGACGACCCCCGGCGCGACGGCCGGACACCGTCGATGAGGGATCTGCTGGCGGCCTGTGCGGCGGCGAACGCCGTCTCCACGCCACCACCGGCCGAGGTCCCCGCCGAGACGGAGGCGCACCGGCGCGCCACCGACGAGCCGGAGCGCGACGCGGCGTAGCCCGCGCCCGTCATCAACAGGGGTTACGCGAGCACGACGACCTTCGTGCCCGGCTGCGCGAACTCCCACAGCGCGGCGCCGTCCGCCCGGGACTCCCGCACCGCACCCGTCTTCTTCTTGGCCTGCGGGTCGGGCATGCCCCCGTCCATGGCCGCACTGAAACCGAACGTCACTCCCTCGTCCTGGTGAAACACCACGACGTGCTCCACCTGGACCCCGTCCGAGCCGACACCGCTCGGGTTGCGGGAGGTGACCTGGTACGAACCCGGGGCGGGGCTCGCCGAGCTGGCGCCCACCGGATACGTGCGGGAGGCCTTGCCGTCGGCGCCGACCAGCCACACCCGGCTCTTGCCCAGGGAGTAGACGACGCGCACGCCCGTCCCCGAGCCCGTGGGCAGCGCGGTGGACTCCTTCTCGGCCTTGTCCTTCGTCTTGCCCTTGGAGTCGTTCGCGTGCGAGCTGCTGCGCTCCTGGGTGCGGTGGTCGGGGGCGGTGGCCTTGGCCTGGAAGCCGAGGAAGCCGACGACGCCCAGCGCGGCGGCGGTCAGAACGGCCACGGCGGGCCCGGTGCTGCTCCTTGGCACGGTGGCCACCCTCTCCTGCGGTCAGTACGTGCTTACCGCCCGTACGCACTTCCTCCGACGGTAGCACCGGTGGACGGCGGCAACCGGTCCACCGCGACCGCTCCGCCGTGACCGCCTCCCGGAGCGCCGTAGGCTAGTCCTCGTGCTGTTGCTCGCGCTTGATACCGCCACCCCCGCCGTCACCGTCGCTCTCCACGACGGCGCCGAAGTCCTCGCCGAGACCGCCGAGGTCGACGCCCGGCGCCACGGCGAGCTGCTGCTGCCCGCCGTCCACCGGACCCTGGAGACGGCGGGCGTGAAGCTGGCGGCCGTGACCGACATCGTCGTCGGCGTCGGCCCGGGCCCGTACACCGGGCTGCGGGTCGGGCTGGTCACGGCGGCCACCTTCGGGGCCGCGCTGGACGTGCCCGTGCACGGGCTGTGCACGCTGGACGGGATCGCGTACGCCGCCGGGGCGGCCGGGCTCACCGGCCCCTTCGTGGTGGCCACCGACGCCCGCCGCAAGGAGGTGTACTGGGCGCGGTACGACGACCCGCGCACCCGGGTCACCGAGCCCGCCGTCGACCACCCCGCCGACCTCGCCGAACGCCCCGGGCTGGCCGGGCTCCCGGCCGTCGGTGCGGGCGCGCTGCTCTACCCGGACGCCTTCGCGCACGTCCCCGACGGCATGCCCGAGCACCAGTCGGCGGGCGCGCTGGCCTCGCTCGCCGCCGAGAAGCTGGCGCGCGGCGAGGAACTGCTGCCCGACCGGCCGCTCTATCTGCGCCGCCCCGACGCCAAGGTGCCCGCCAACTACAAGGTGGTCACCCCCCAGTGACGGACACCGCTCACGAAGGCGTCGCGCTGCGCGAGATGCGCTGGTGGGACATCGACCGGGTGCTGGCGCTCGAAGAGAACCTGTTCCCCGAGGACGCCTGGTCGCAGGGGATGTTCTGGTCCGAGCTGGCGCACGCCCGCGGCGGCGCCGCCACCCGCCACTACACGGTCGCGGAGACCGATGGCCGCATAGTCGGCTACGCCGGGCTGGCCGTCTTCGACCGCACCGGCGACGTCCAGACCATCGCCACCGCCCGCGACCACTGGGGCACCGGCCTCGGCGCCCGCCTCCTCACCGATCTGCTGGGCGCCGCCACCGCCTTCGAATGCCGTGAGGTGCTCCTCGAAGTGCGGGTCGACAACGCCCGCGCCCAGCGCCTCTACGAGCGCTTCGGCTTCGAGCCCATCGGCATCCGCAAGGGCTACTACCAGCCCGGCAACGTCGACGCCCTGGTCATGCGGCTGACCGGCCCGGCGACGACCGTCGCGACCCCCTCATCCGATCCAGGAACATCCGTACAAGGAACGAAGACCCATGGCTGACGAACCGCTCGTCCTCGGCATCGAGACCTCCTGCGACGAGACCGGCGTCGGGATCGTGCGCGGCCACACCCTGCTCGCGGACGCGATCGCCTCCAGCGTCGACGAACACGCCCGCTTCGGCGGCGTCGTCCCCGAGGTCGCCAGCCGCGCCCACCTGGAGGCGATGGTCCCGACCATCCAGCGCGCCCTGAAGGACGCCGGAGTCGCCGCCTCCGACCTCGACGGCATCGCCGTTACCGCCGGTCCCGGCCTCGCGGGCGCCCTGCTCGTCGGCGTCTCGGCGGCCAAGGCGTACGCGTACGCCCTCGGCAAGCCGCTGTACGGCGTCAACCACCTCGCCTCCCACATCTGTGTCGACCAGCTCGAACACGGCGCGCTGCCCGAGCCGACCATGGCGCTGCTGGTCAGCGGCGGCCATTCGTCGCTGCTGCTCGCGCCCGACATCACCACGGACGTACGGCCGCTGGGCTCGACCATCGACGACGCGGCGGGCGAGGCGTTCGACAAGATCGCCCGGGTGCTGAACCTCGGCTTCCCCGGCGGCCCCGTCATCGACCGCATCGCCCGCGACGGCGACCCCGACGCGATCGCCTTCCCGCGCGGGCTGACCGGCCCGCGCGACGCCGCGTACGACTTCTCCTTCTCGGGCCTCAAGACGGCCGTCGCCCGCTGGATCGAGGCCAAGCGGTCGGCGGGCGAGGAGGTCCCGGTCGCCGACGTCTCGGCCTCCTTCCAGGAGGCGGTGGCCGACGTGCTGACCCGTAAGGCCGTCCGCGCCTGCAAGGACGAGGGCGTCGACCACCTGATGATCGGCGGCGGCGTCGCCGCCAACTCCCGGCTGCGGGCCATGGCCGAGCGCCGCTGCGAGGACGCGGGCATCACGCTGCGCGTGCCGCGCCCCAAGCTGTGCACGGACAACGGCGCGATGGTCGCCGCCCTCGGCGCGGAGATGGTCGCGCGCGGCCGGTCCGCCTCGGCCTGGGACCTGTCGGCCGACTCCTCCCTCCCGGTGACGGACCCCCACGTCCCGGACCCCACCGGGCATTCGCACGACCACACCCACTCCCACTCGCACTCCCACGACCACGTCCACGAGTTGAGCAGGAAGAACCTGTACGCATGACCGTCGCCCTGATGTGGGAAGCCCGCGCGGTCGAGGGCCGGGGCGAGGACCTGCTCGCCTGGACCGCCGAGCAGCCCCTCGACCCGGCACCCCTGCGCCGCGAGACCTTCCGCGCCCCCGAGGACCGGGTCCTCGTGATCACGTGGTGGGATGGCACGTACGACACCCCGGACCTCCCCGAACTCCCCGAGCCGGGCCCGGACCTGGTGCGCCGGGCCGTCCACCGGTGGCGCTTCGAGTCGGTCGGGTAGCGCGACCAGCCGGGACGGCCCGCCCCTTCCCGAGGGGTGCGAGCCGCGCTTCACCATCGCCGCCGACCCCGCCGGGGCCGCGCCGCTCGCCGTGGTCGTCCGGAACGGCGATCGTCGCCTCGCCGTGCTCACCCCCGACCATGAGCCGCTGGCCGAACTGCGCCTGCCGCCGCGCTCGACGCTCCGCTGCGGACTTCGTGGAAACGGCGGGGCGCGCGCTTCGGAAGGGCGGCCATGACCGAGTCCGCGCGGGGGCGGTTCCGGGTCCGGGGCGGCGGGGTCGACCGCCGGGTGGCGTACGCGCAGGCGGTGGCGAAGTACTGGAGGGCGTGACCCTCGGCGGGAGCGCGGTTCCTGCCAGCCAGGGAGGAATGAAGTTCACGGCTCCGCCGGAGCTGAGAGACTGCCTTCCATGACCCTGCCCGACGCGTTGCCCCCGCCCCCGCCCGCCCCGGATCTGCAGCCGTGGCCCGACCGGGCCGGGCTGCTGGCCGACCGGGCGCGGGCCATGGGGACGCTGGCGCGGTGGTACATGGCGCCGCACCGGGCGTTGCTGCTGTGGCTGCTGACGCTGGTGTTCGCGCTGGGGTGGACGCTGGCGGTGTCGGGGTTCCAGTTCCTGGTGACCGGGCAGATCGTCGAGCACATCCTCGGCGTGATCTTCCTCGGGCTGGCGCTGGGCGCCACCGTCCCGTCCAGCCTGGGGCTGGTCTCGGGGATCCGGCGGGACGTGTTCGTCGGCGCGCGGCTGCGGGACTGGGCGGAGCTGGGGCGCGATCCGCAGACGCTGCCGCACTGGCGGGTGTCGGGCAGCGCGCTGCTGTGGCTGCTGCCGTCGCTGGTGCTGTGCTGCCTCGGGCTGGTGCTGGGGGCGTCCACGGCCATGTCGGACCTCGGCGCGGAGACGTTCGGGGTGGCGATGGGGATCGCCGTCGTCTTCGCGGTGGCGGGCGGTCTGGGCCTCGTCAAGGCGATCGGCTACTACCGTCTCGTCAACCGCGAACTCAGCCCCGACGACGGTGAGGGCTGAGGGGCGCCAGGGGTCAGCCGGACGCGTCCGACGAGCGCTGCATCGACTGGAAGCGGTGCAGCAGCTCCAGATATCGCTCGCCCAGGCTCTCGCCGCGCCGCTTCGTCGCGTCCTCGACGTGCAGCAGCATCTGCCGGATCCGCACCGCGTCCCGGTAGGCGTCCCGCTGGAGCTTCTTGTGCGCGGTCGCCGCTGGGCCCTTCCAGTCGTCGCCGACCGTCTTCGCCAACCGGTCGAGGCCTTGGACCGTCTCCTCCAGGTAGCGCAGCATCTCCTCCAGATCCTGCAGGAGATCGGACATTTCTTGATCGGATACAGCCCGATCGGATACAGCCCGATCGGATACAGCCCGATCGGATACAGCCCGATCGGATACGGGCCGCTTCTCGTCACTCATGTTCCATGCCCCTGCCACCTTCCGGTCCGGACCATCAGCGGGATGATCGTGCCATGACCGGAGCCGGTCCGGAGGACTACCTCGCGAGGTGGTCGAACTCGCCCGCCTTGATGGCGTGGAGGAGGGGCCGCAGCTTCGCCGGGGTGGTGGTCATCACGATGCCGGGATCGTCGCTTTCGCGGAGGGCGATGGCGTCGGGGCCTATGGAGGCGAGCTCTATGCAGGAGTTGCCGTCCCCCTGTGTGGAGTAGGAGGACTTCTGCCAGGTGATCTGAGACATTTCCTTGCCTTCAGAGGTGTTGGGCGATGCCGTGGATCATGTCACGTGACTCCTTCTGGGGGAGGGTCACTTTCATCGTCCGGGCCAGCACCGCCCGGTAATTGGTCAGCTGGGTCTCGGCGTCCACGAACATGGGGCCGTGCGCGGCGTCGAGCTGCACCGTATCCAGCTGTGGCACCGGGCCCGAGGCGTAGGTCATCGATACCCCGGAGACCGGGAAACCGCCCGCTTCGAAGGGGATGACCCGCACGGTGACATTCTCCCGTGTTGAGGCCTCCAGCAGGCTGTCCAGTTGTCGGCGCATGAGCTGCGGCCCGCCGAACCGCAGCCGCAGACAGGCCTCGTGGATGATGAAGGTGCACGGCGGAGGATCGTCCCGGTCGAGGATGTCCCGGCGCTTCATACGGTGGGACAGCCTGCGCCTCAGCTCGGGCGGCGACCAGGCCGGAACCGCCTCGTCGAGCACGGCCCGCGCGTATTCCTCGGTCTGCAGCAGGCCCGGCAGAAACATCAGCTCGACCACGCGCAGGCTGGTCGCGTAGTACTCCAGCTCGGCGAGGTCGAGACCGCCGGTGGCGATATGGCCCCGGTACTCCTCCCACCAACCGCCCTTACGCTCGCGGGTCATGGAGACGAGCGCGTCGACGTAACCGTGGTCGGGGCAGGTGTAGATCGCGGCGAGGGTCCGCACCCGCTCCTCGCTCACGCCGAAGCGGGCCAGCTCCAGGTTGGTGATGTGGGTGCGGTTGATGCCCAGCCGGTCGGCGGCCTCCTGGATGCTGAGCCCGGCGCCCTCGCGCATCCTCCTCAGTTCAGTTCCGAGCCGGACTTGACGCGCGGTCGGGACGCTTCTGGGTGGCATGGCCCTCCGTAACCCTCAAGGAGTAATTGTCGGCGAAATTCAACGGGACCGTAGTAGTTGTTTGCACCACTGCCCTACCTTGGGTGGCGTCGCCGCTACTGCGCGTTGATCGCTGTAACGGTACGCGCGATATAGGCCCGTTCGCAGGGAGTTGACCCATGGAGTCCGACTACGAGTCCGACGACCGGCCACCACGTCGCCCGCCCGCTCCCTCCCAGGACCCGTACGTCTACACGCTCCAGAACACGCGGCACGCCACCTCCGCCAAGGTCTGCCGGGACTTCGTCGCCGTCGTGCTGGGCGCCGTGGGGCAGGAGGACCTGGTCGAGGTGGCGACGCTGTGCACCTCCGAGCTGGCCACCAACGCCTTTCTGCACGCCGAGGGCGACTCCCTGACCCTGCGTGTGGTGATCGAGCCGCCCCGCTACCGCGTCCTCGTCTACGACGCCTCCGCCCAACTCCCCACCGCCGCACGCCTCCCCGAGGGCGACCGCCTCCACGGGCGCGGGCTCGGCCTGGTCGCCGCCCTCGCCGACGCCTGGGGGACGGCGGACACGGACCCGTCGGGGGTGTACGCGAAGGGCGTCTGGTTCGAACTCCACGGGGAGGAGAAGAGCTAGGGCGCCGGGTGCCCCAGGAGCATCGTGGGGGCGCCTGCCGAGCGGGTGAGGAGGATCGTGCAGGCGTTGCCGCCCTCCAGCCGCAGCTTCTTGCGCAGCTGCTCCGGCTCGATGGCCGAGCCGCGCTTCTTGATCGTCGCGACGCCGACCCCGCGCTCCCGCAGCAGCGCCCTGAGCTTCTTCAGGTTGAACGGCAGCACATCGGTGATCTCGTACGCGGTGGCGTACGGCGTCGGGCGCAGCTCGTCCGTGGTGATGTAGGCGATCGTCGGGTCGATGAGACGGCCGCCGATCCGGGCCGCCACGTCCGCCACCAGGTGGGCGCGGATGACGGCGCCGTCCGGTTCGTACAGCCAGCGGCCGACCGGGCCCGGCTCGGGGTCCGGGAGCTGGGAGCCGAGCAGGGAGTGGCCGGAGGGCAGCAGCGTGGCGCGGCGCATGCCGGGGCGGGCGGTGCCGAACCACAGCACGGCCTCCTTCACGTTCCCCTGGTCCGAGATCCACTCGGCCTCCGCGTCCTCCGGCACCGCCTCGTGCGGCACCCCGGGCGCGATCTTGAGGGCGGCGCGCGGGGTCGTACGGGCGGCCTCGATGGCCCAGGACAGTGGCGGGGAGTACGCCTCGGGGTCGAACACCCGGCCCCGGCCGCCGCGCCGGGCGGGGTCCACGAACACCGCGTCATATGACGAGGTGTCGACCTCGGTGACATCGGCGCAGCGCACCTCGATCAGCCGCGACAGGCCCAGCGCGTCGGCGTTGGCGCGGGCGACCGCACAGGTCAGCGGATCGCGGTCGACGGCCAGCACGGCGAGCCCGGCCCGCGCCATCGCGATCGCGTCGCCGCCGATGCCGCAGCACAGATCGGCCACGTCGCGCACGCCGAATCCGGCCAGCCGGTCGGCGCGGTAGGCGGCGACGGAGGTACGGGTCGCCTGCTCGACGCCGTCGGGCGTGAAGTACATGCGGTGGGCGTCCTCGGCCCCGAACTTGGCGACCGCCCGCTGGCGCAGGTGCGCCTGGGTCAGGGCCGCCGAGACCAGGGCGGCCGGATGGTCGCGGCGCAGCCGGGTCGCGGTGGCCAGCTCCCGCGCCGGGTCGTAGTCCCGGAGCGCGGAGAGCAGCGCCTGCCCCTCGTCGCCGAGCAGTGAGTCGAAGGCGTCAACGTCCACATGGCCCATTCTCCCCGCTCCGGGGAGCGCATCCGCACGCGCGTGTCGGGCATTCGTGCACCGAAGAGATGAAGATCGCTTTTGTGATGATGATCAAGGCTGATCTTTCCAGGTGTCTGGTTCTCGCCGCCACGGCGGTTCTGCTCGTCGGCTGCGGACCCCTCGCCGCTCCCGCGCCACCGGCCGGGGCGGGTGAGGAGACGGCCGGTTCGCGGCAGCCGTCGGGCGCGGCCGCTCCGCGCTCCGTAGCGGGGTCGCCCGCCGGGTCCGCGCCCGCCGTGTCCGCGCCCCCCGGGGCCGCGCTCCAGGGCGCATCCGCGCCGGTGCGCGCGCCCTCGCACCCCGCCGCCGACGACGCGCCGCCTCCGCCGTCACCGCCGCCGCCCGGCTCGGTCCCGGCCTCGCCGCGCCCGGCGCCGGGGATCGCCCCCGGCGCGTACCACCGCTGGGGGCTCGACCGGCCGCTGGACCCGCCGCCGCGCCCGCCCGCCGTCAAACCGCCGCTGGTGCCGGACGAGGAGCAGCCGCCGGGGCTGCCGCCGGTCATCCGTCAGGTGGCGACCACCGATCGGGTGGTTTTCCTGACGATCGACGACGGACTGGAGAAGGACCCGCGCTTCATCGACCAAGTACGGGACCTGAGGGTGCCGTTCACCGAGTTCCTGACGGACGAGGCGGTCGACGGCCGCTACGACTACTTCGGCGAGCTGCACCGGCTCGGCGGCGGCGTCGGCAACCACACCCTCACCCACCCCAGCCTGGCCGGTCAGGACTACGGCACCCAGGTCGCGGAGATCTGCGGCCAGCAGGAGAAGCTCAGGCACCGGCTCGGCGTCCTGCCGCGCCTCTTCCGCCCGCCCTACGGGGAGTACGACGAGACCACCCTGCGCGCGGCGGCGGACTGCGGGCTGGGTCCCGTGGTGCTGTGGCGCGCCGAGATGGAGGCAAAGGGGCTGGTCTACCGGTCCGGCGAAGGGCTCCAGCCGGGGGACATCGTCCTCGCGCACTTCCGCGGCCCGGAGCAGCTCGGCGGGCACACCATGACCGACATGATCACCGCGCTGCTGCGGGAGATCCAGGCGCAGGGATTCACCGTGGCGCGGCTGGAGGACTACGTCTGAGAGCGGGTTCCCCGGGGGCCACCCGAGCGGTCCGCCGCCACCGCGCTTGGCACTCTGGTTGACGGAGTGCTAACCGCGTCATAATGTCAGGGCTGGCACTCGGCACCGCTGAGTGCCAAACACAGCGACGGGCAGGTCCGGCACCCGCGACGACGGATCCACCTGGTCGCCACCTCAGACAGTTAACCCCGTGAGATCTCCGAAGGGGGAGGTCGGATCGTGACGACCGCCAGCTCCAAGGTTGCCATCAAGCCGCTTGAGGACCGCATCGTGGTCCAGGCCGTCGAGGCCGAGCAGACCACGGCCTCCGGCCTGGTCATCCCGGACACCGCCAAGGAGAAGCCCCAGGAGGGCGTCGTCCTGGCCGTCGGTCCGGGCCGTTTCGAGGACGGCAAGCGGCTTCCGCTCGACGTCTCCGTCGGCGACGTCGTGCTCTACAGCAAGTACGGCGGCACCGAGGTGAAGTACAGCGGCGAGGAGTACCTCGTCCTCTCGGCTCGCGACGTCCTCGCGATCGTCGAGAAGTAATCACCGAAGTTTGCCTATGAGCCGCGCCCCGGTGCCCGTGTCACAGATACCCGGGGTCGGGGCGCGGTTCGTTTTTTTGACGCGACGGCGGCTGCCTCCGTACGGCGGCCGAGGATCGCAAGGAGAGGACATACGCAACCATGGCGAAGATCCTGAAGTTCGACGAGGACGCCCGTCGCGCCCTTGAGCGCGGCGTCAACAAGCTTGCGGACACCGTCAAGGTGACGATCGGCCCCCGCGGCCGCAACGTCGTCATCGACAAGAAGTTCGGTGCTCCGACCATCACCAACGACGGTGTCACGATCGCCCGCGAGGTCGAGGTCGAGGACCCGTACGAGAACCTTGGCGCCCAGCTCGTCAAGGAGGTGGCGACCAAGACCAACGACATCGCGGGTGACGGCACCACCACCGCCACCGTGCTGGCCCAGGCGCTGGTCCGCGAGGGCCTGCGCAATGTGGCCGCCGGTGCCTCCCCGGCCGCCCTGAAGAAGGGCATCGACGCCGCCGTCAAGGCGATCTCCGAGGACCTGCTGGCCACCGCCAGCCCGATCGACTCCAAGTCCGACATCGCCGCCGTCGCCGGTCTGTCCGCCCAGGACAAGCAGGTCGGCGAGCTGATCGCCGAGGCGATGGACAAGGTCGGCAAGGACGGTGTCATCACCGTCGAGGAGTCCAACACCTTCGGCCTGGAGCTGGACTTCACCGAGGGCATGTCCTTCGACAAGGGCTACCTCTCGCCGTACATGGTGACCGACCAGGAGCGTATGGAGGCCGTCCTCGACGACCCGTACATCCTGATCCACCAGGGCAAGATCGGCTCCATCCAGGACCTGCTGCCGCTGCTGGAGAAGGTCATCCAGGCCGGCGCCAGCAAGCCGCTGCTGATCATCGCCGAGGACGTCGAGGGCGAGGCCCTCTCCACCCTCGTCGTCAACAAGATCCGCGGCACCTTCAACGCCGTCGCCGTGAAGGCCCCCGGCTTCGGTGACCGCCGCAAGGCCATGCTCGGCGACATCGCGACCCTCACCGGCGCCACCGTCATCGCCGAGGAGGTCGGCCTCAAGCTCGACCAGGCCGGTCTGGACGTGCTGGGCACCGCCCGCCGCGTGACCGTCACCAAGGACGACACCACCATCGTCGACGGCGGCGGCAACAGCGACGACGTGGCCGGTCGCATCAACCAGATCAAGGCCGAGATCGAGTCCACGGACTCCGACTGGGACCGCGAGAAGCTCCAGGAGCGCCTCGCGAAGCTGGCCGGTGGCGTGTGCGTGATCCGCGTGGGCGCGGCCACCGAGGTCGAGCTCAAGGAGAAGAAGCACCGTCTGGAGGACGCCATCTCCGCGACCCGCGCCGCGGTCGAGGAGGGCATCGTCTCCGGTGGTGGCTCCGCTCTGGTCCACGCCGCCAAGGTGCTGGAAGGCGGCCTCGGCAAGGAGGGCGACGAGGCCACCGGTGTCGCCGTCGTCCGCCGCGCCGTCGTCGAGCCGCTGCGCTGGATCGCCGAGAACGCGGGCCTCGAGGGCTACGTCATCACCTCGAAGGTCTCCGAGCTGGAGAAGGGCCACGGCTACAACGCCGCGACCGAGGAGTACGGCGACCTGGTGAAGGCCGGCGTCATCGACCCGGTCAAGGTCACCCGCTCCGCGCTGGAGAACGCCGCCTCCATCGCCTCGCTGCTGCTCACCACCGAGACCCTGGTGGTCGAGAAGCCGGCCGAGGAAGAGGCCGACGCCGGTGGCCACGGCCACGGCCACGCGCACTGACGCGACGCGTAGCTAGCGCACAGCGCACGCGAAGGCGCGGCCACCCCAAACGGGGTGGCCGCGCCTTCGCGCGGTAGCGCGGCCTGCGGCCTTGGCGCGGTGGTGCGGACCACGGCCTGGCGCGGTGGTGCGGCTCCCAGTCTCGTGCGGTGGTGCGGCCTGCGCCTTCGCGCGGTAGCGCGCCTCGCGGTGATGCCGCCCCCGGAGGCGCGTCCCGGGGCCTCGCGCGCCCCGGCGGCGGTGCGCTCCGCCGTCTCGCGTGCTCGCGCCCGGCTGTTTCGCGGTCGGGTGCCCCGGCACTTCGCGGGGTCGCGCCCCGGACCTGCGTGCTCGCGCCTGGCGGGTTCGCGTGGTGGTGCGCTCCGCCGTCTCGCGTGCTCGTGCCCTGCGGTCCCGCCTGCTCGCGCCCTGCGGACCGTGCGGTCGGGTGCCCCGCCCTCCCGCACGCTCGCGCTCTGCGGTCTCGCGCAGCCGCGCGGGCGGTGGCGCGCCCGAGGGCCGTCATTCCCTGACCGGGATCCGTCATCCCTTGACCGGGGACCGGCCCACCTTCGAGGAGACGCCCGCCACCGCCGCCCTCGGCACCAGCTTCGCCAGCCCCGTCATCGCCTTGTACCGCGGGTCCGGAATCGACAGCGTCTTCCCTCGCGCGAAGTCCTTCAGCGCCGCCGCGACCAGCCGGTCCGCGTCCAGCCACATCCAGTCCGGCACCTTCTCCGGCTTGATCCCGGCCCGCGAGTGGAACTCCGTCCGCACCAGACCCGGGCACAGCGCCATCAGCCGCACCCCCGACCGCGCCAGGTCCTTCGCCGCGCCCTGCGTGAACTGCACGACCCACGCCTTGCTCGCCCCGTACGTCCCGCGCGGGAAGAAGGCCGCCACCGAGGCGACGTTGATCACCCCGCCGCGCCCCCGCGCCCGCATCGTCTTGGCGGCGGCGCTGGTCAGCCGCAGCACCGCCTCGCAGTGCAGCTTCAGCATCCGCAGCTCATCGGTGAGCGGCGCTTCCAGGTAGCGGCCGTTGTTGCCGAACCCGGCGTTGTTGACGAGCAGATCGACCGGATGCGTACGGTCCCCCAAGCGCTCCTCGACCGCGGCGATACCGGCGTCCTCGGACAGGTCGGCGCGCAGCACCTCCGCCTCGACCCCGTGCCGGTCGTGGAGGTCGGCGGCCTGGTCCCGCAGCCGCTTCTCGTCACGGGACACGAGCACCAGGTTGTGCCCGTCCGCCGCGAGCCGGCTCGCGAAGGCGGAGCCGATGCCCGCGGTGGTCCCGGTAATCAATGCAGTCGTCATACGCGCACGTTATCGGCCGGGAGATCACTCCGCGCCCGGGCACCGGGCCCCCGGGCGGCCCGCCCCGGCCGGTGCGCCGTCAAAGCCCTGGCGCGATATTCCGGTCCGCACCCAAGTGCCCCTTATGCTCGGGGGCATGATCGAGGCTCGTCATCTGAGGGTGCTGCGCGCGGTGGCCACCACCGGCTCCTTCTCCGCCGCCGCCCGCGAGCTGGGCTGCACCCAGCCCGCCGTCAGCCAGCAGATGAAGGCCCTGGAGCAGTCCACGGGGACGCCGCTGCTGGTCCGTACCGGGCGGGAGATGCGGCTGACCGAGGCGGGCGAGGCGCTGGTGCGGCACGCGGCGGGCATCCTGGCCGGGCTGACCGCCGCTGAGGAGGAGGTCGCGGCGCTCGCCGGGCTGCGGGCCGGGCGGGTGCGCCTGGTGTCGTTCCCCAGCGGCAGTTCGACGCTGGTGCCGACCGCGCTCGCCGGGATGCGCGCCGCCCACCCGGGGACCCGGGTCTCCCTGGTGGAGGCCGAGCCGCCGTGTTCGGTGGAGATGCTGCGCGGGGGCGACTGCGAGATCGCGCTCGCCTTCCGCTACCCACAGGCCGGTCCGGAGGCGGACCCGGCGGCGGGGTGGGACGACCTGGTGGTGCGGCCGCTGCTGCGGGACCGGCTGGTGGTCATGGTCCCGCAGGATCACCGGCTGGCCGGGGCCGGGACGGTGGGGGTCGGGGAGCTGGCCGAGGAGCCGTGGATCGCGGGCTGCCCACGGTGCCGTCGCCATCTGGTCGAGGTGTGCGAGGCCGAGGGCTTCACCCCGCGCATCGACTTCGCGACGGACGACTACCCGGCGGTGGTCGGGCTGGTGGGCGCCGGGCTCGGGGTCGCGGTGCTGCCGGAGCTGGCGCTGGAGTCCGTACGGGCCAAGGGGACGGCGACCCTGCGGATCAAGCCCGCGGTGCTGCGCGAGGTGGTGGCGCTGACGCTGCCGGATCTGGCGCGGGTACCGGCGGTGGCGGCGACCCTGGACCGGCTGGAGCTGGCGGCCCGGCGCTGACGCGCGAAAGCCCGCCGATCGTCTGGGGCACGGGCGGCGGTCGGTAGCTGTGATGACTGGTGATGCCTAGGCGGAACGTTTCTGCAATGAGGTGGGGAATCGGAAGCCCGGTCAGGACCCCGGGGCTCCCGAGGAGGCGACCGTGCGATGACGGGCCCGCCCCATCAGCTCCTCGCGCTCGTCCTCGGTCAGCCCGCCCCACACCCCGTACGGCTCCCGTACGGCCAGGGCGTGCGCCGCGCACTGCGCCCGTACCGGGCAGCGCATGCACACCTCTTTCGCCGACATCTCGCGCGCGCTGCGGGCGGCACCGCGCTCCCCTTCCGGGTGGAAGAAGAGCGAGCTGTCGACACCACGGCACGCGGCCAGGAGCTGCCAGTCCCACAGATCGGCGTTCGGACCGGGAAGACGGGAGAAATCTGCCATTGCCTTGTCTCCTCGAAGCGATCGGCTGCGGACGCTGTGTCCCGGGTCGTACACCTACTGTGTAAGTAGATGTAAATATGACTCATTGCGAATCTAGCCACACAGACCGGCAAATTGGAAGCAAGGTCGCCAAATGCCACCGAAGGGGATGACCTTTGGGGGAGGCGTGACAGGGCGCGACCTGCGCGGGGAAGCGCCTCCGTGTCCGAGGGCTCACGTAGAGTGTCGAAGGTGGCCGCCGAACCCCGTAACTCTTTCGGGTGACCGTCGTTGAGAGTGCGGAGGCGGTTGATGGGTAAAGCTCTCGGACACATATCCGGGGCTGTCAATCGCTCAGGTGACGATATGTACCAGCCTGGAGGCTCAAGGTGACGCGCATCAGCTGCGGAGGGCGGCCATGACATCCGTCCTCGTCTGCGACGACTCCCCGCTCGCCCGAGAAGCGCTGCGCCGCGCGGTGGCGACGGTGCCCGGCGTCGAGCGGGTCACGACGGCGGCCAACGGCGAGGAAGTCCTCCGCCGGTGGGGCGCCGACCGCTCGGATCTGATTCTGATGGACGTGCGCATGCCCGGCCTCGGCGGAGTCGAGACCGTGCGGCGGCTGCTCTCCGCCGACCCCGGCGCCCGGATCATCATGCTCACGGTCGCCGAGGACCTCGACGGGGTCGCGCTGGCCGTGGCCGCCGGGGCCCGCGGTTATCTGCACAAGGACGCCTCGCGCGCCGAGCTGCGCGCGACCGTGACGCAGGCCCTCGCCGACCCGACCTGGCGGCTGGCCCCGCGCCGGCTGCGCTCCGCCGAGATGGGCGCCGCGCCCACGCTCACCGCGCGCGAGATCCAGGTGCTGGAGGGCATGAGCCACGGCCGGTCCAACGCGGAGATCGGCCGTGAGCTGTTCCTCTCCGAGGACACGGTCAAGACCCACGCCCGGCGGCTGTTCAAGAAGCTCGGCGCGTCCGACCGGGCCCATGCGGTGGCCCTCGGATTCCGCTGGGGCCTGGTCCGCTAAGCGGGCCGGGTCCGTATCGGCGATCCGAACATCACATGCTGCGCAGCGGGGGCGCTACGGTCCCCGTCCGCCGGGTGGCGGACGGGGCGAAAGCGTGCGCGGCGGCGGCCGCGGCAGCGACTGTGACGGCGGCTTGTACCGGTTCCGCGCGCGATGCCGCATCCTTGAAGGTGTGGAGTTCCTCGGGGACGAGTCGGTCGGGCGTGAGGGGAGAGCGCAGGACGTGACGACTACCGGCGCACCTACTCATAACGCTTCAGCTCACAACTATGGACGCGATGCCACGGAGCCGCCGGGCCCAAGGCACCATGGACGGATGCGCGACGACGAGAGTCCAGGGCCCCCCAAGGGGGGTAGCCCAGGGGCGCCAGGGGCTATCGGCGCCCTCGTCGGGCGCGCGGTCGAGGGGGATGAGCAGGCCACTCACGACCTGCTGGCCCATGTGCATCCGCTGGCCCTGCGCTACTGCCGCACCCGGCTGTCCCGACTGCCGGGTGACGCTCGTCATTTCGTGGACGACCTGGCGCAGGAGGTCTGCCTCGCGGTGCTGTGCGCGCTGCCGCGCTACCGCGACACCGGCAAGCCCTTCGAGGCGTTCGTGGTGGCCATCGCCTCCCACAAGGTCGCCGATCTGCAGCGGGCGGCCATGCGGCACCCCGGTTCCACGGCGGTGCCCTCGGACGAGATGCCGGAGCAGCCGGACGATTCGCTGGGGCCCGAGGAGCGGGCGCTGCTGAGCAGCGACGCGGAGTGGGCCAAGAAGCTGCTCGCGAACCTTCCGGAGAATCAGCGCGAGCTGGTGCTGCTGCGGGTCGCGGTCGGGCTTACGGCGGAGGAGACCGGGCAGATGCTGGGCATGTCGCCGGGAGCGGTGCGGGTCGCCCAGCACCGGGCGCTGAGCCGGCTGCGCGCACTGGCCGAACAGTAGCGCGACCGGTCGCTCCAGGCGGCGTCACCAGCGGTATTCGTCGGTTGTCCACAGGGCGGAATGTGACACCGGGGATGGCCGTTAGCATGGGAGTCCGCGCTGGGGCAAGACCATTTGGAAGGGTGTCATGACTGACAACGTCGACGGAGTGCCTGAGAAGTTCGCGATGCTCGGGCTGACGTACGACGACGTGCTGCTGCTGCCGGGCGCCTCCGAGGTGCTGCCGAACGCGGTCGACACCTCGTCCAGGGTCTCGCGGAACGTGCGGGTGAACATCCCCCTGCTGTCGGCCGCCATGGACAAGGTGACCGAGGCCCGGATGGCCATCGCGATGGCCCGCCAGGGCGGCGCGGGCGTGCTGCACCGCAATCTGTCCATCGAGGACCAGGCGAACCAGGTCGACCTGGTGAAGCGCTCCGAGTCCGGCATGGTCACCGACCCGATCACGGTCCGGCCGGACGCCACGCTGCACGAGGCGGACGCGCTGTGCGCGAAGTTCCGCATCAGCGGCGTCCCGGTCACCGACGCCGCGGGCAAGCTGCTGGGCATCGTCACCAACCGGGACATGGCCTTCGAGGTGGACCGGGGCCGTCAGGTCCGCGAGGTCATGACCCCGATGCCGCTGGTCACCGGCAAGGTCGGGATCTCCGGTGACGACGCGATGCAGCTGCTGCGCCGCCACAAGATCGAGAAGCTGCCGCTGGTCGACGACGCGGGCGTGCTCAAGGGCCTGATCACGGTCAAGGACTTCGTGAAGGCCGAGAAGTACCCGAACGCGGCGAAGGACGGCGAGGGCCGGCTGGTCGTGGGAGCTGCCGTCGGCGTCGGCGACGAGGCGTTCGACCGGGCGCAGGCGCTGGTCGAGGCCGGGGCCGACTTCCTGGTGGTCGACAGCGCCCACGGCCACAGCCGGGGCATCCTCGACATGATCGCCAAGGTCAAGTCCAACGTCCCGGTCGACGTGGTCGGCGGCAACGTCGCGACCCGTGACGGCGCCCAGGCGCTCATCGACGCGGGGGTGGACGGGGTGAAGGTCGGTGTCGGCCCGGGCTCCATCTGCACCACCCGGGTGGTCGCGGGCATCGGCGTCCCCCAGGTGACCGCGATCTACGAGGCGGCCCGCGCCTGCCAGGCGGCCGGTGTGCCGCTGATCGGCGACGGCGGCCTGCAGTTCTCCGGTGACATCGCCAAGGCGATCGCCGCCGGTGCGGACACGGTGATGCTGGGCAGCCTGCTGGCCGGGTGCGAGGAGTCGCCGGGCGAGATGGTCTTCATCAACGGCAAGCAGTTCAAGTCCTACCGGGGCATGGGCTCGCTGGGCGCGATGCAGACCCGCGGCCAGGCCCGCTCGTTCTCCAAGGACCGCTACTTCCAGGACAACGTGCTCTCCGAGGACAAGCTCGTCCCCGAGGGCATCGAGGGCCAGGTGCCCTACCGCGGCCCGCTGGCCTCGGTCGCCCACCAGCTGGTCGGGGGCCTGCGCGCCTCCATGGGGTATGTCGGCTCGGCCTCCGTGACGGAGCTGAAGGAGAAGGGCCGCTTCGTGCGGATCACCTCCGCGGGCCTCAAGGAGAGCCACCCGCATGACGTCCAGATGGTCTCCGAGGCGCCGAACTACTCCGGCCGTTAACCCGCGCGACCCCCGCGCGACGGGCTCCGCGCGGGGGATGGCGATACTGGTACGGCAGAACAAGCCAGCGAAAGGCACCCCACGTGACTGAGATCGAGATCGGGCGCGGCAAGCGCGGCCGCAGGGCGTACGCGTTCGACGACATCGCCGTCGTGCCGAGTCGTCGTACCCGGGACCCGAAGGAGGTCTCGATCGCCTGGCAGATCGACGCCTACCGCTTCGAGCTGCCGTTCCTGGCCGCCCCGATGGACTCGGTGGTCTCCCCGCAGACCGCGATCCGCATCGGTGAGCTGGGTGGTCTCGGGGTGCTCAACCTCGAAGGCCTGTGGACCCGGTACGAGGACCCGGAGCCGCTGCTCGCCGAGATCGCCGAGCTGGACGAGCGCACCGCGACCCGTCGGCTCCAGGAGATCTACGCCGAGCCGATCAAGGAAGAGCTGATCGGGCAGCGGCTGAAGGAGGTGCGCGACGCGGGCGTGGTCACCGCCGCCGCCCTGTCGCCGCAGCGCACCGCGCAGTTCTCCAAGGCCGTCGTGGACGCCGGGGTCGACATCTTCGTCATCCGGGGCACCACCGTCTCGGCCGAGCATGTCTCGGGCGCCGCCGAGCCGCTGAACCTCAAGCAGTTCATCTACGAGCTGGACGTGCCGGTCATCGTGGGCGGCTGTGCCACGTACACCGCCGCGCTGCACCTCATGCGCACCGGCGCGGCCGGGGTGCTCGTCGGGTTCGGCGGCGGCGCCGCCCATACGACCCGCAATGTGCTGGGCATCCAGGTCCCGATGGCCACGGCGGTGGCCGATGTCGCCGCCGCCCGCCGGGACTACATGGACGAGTCCGGCGGCCGCTATGTGCACGTGATCGCGGACGGCGGGGTCGGCTGGAGCGGCGATCTGCCGAAGGCGATCGCGTGCGGCGCCGACTCGGTGATGATCGGTTCGCCGCTGGCCCGCGCCACCGACTCGCCCGGCCGTGGCCACCACTGGGGCATGGAGGCCGTGCACGACGAGGTGCCGCGCGGCAAGCGGATGAACCTGGGCGTGGTCGGCACGACCGAGGAGGTCCTGCTCGGCCCGTCGCACACCCCGGACGGTTCGATGAACTTCTTCGGAGCGCTGCGCCGGGCGATGGCGACGACCGGCTACTCGGAGCTGAAGGAGTTCCAGCGCGTCGAGGTGACGGTCGCCCCGTCGAACGACAAGCGCTGAGCGCCTGTAGCTAATAGCCAAGAGGGAAGGCCCCGACCGCGATGCGGTCGGGGCCTTCCCTATGGGCCGTGTGGGCGCTTCGGTCAGCGGTTGCTGAGCCGGAAGGCGGTGCCGGCGGCGGCCACCGGGGAGAGGATCATGAAGATCCAGGTGATCGCGTCGGCGTCTTCCTTCCAGCCGTCGAAGAGGTCGCCGAAGTGATCGAAGAAGATCTCGTTCGCGGACGGGATGCTGGCGGAGGACGCGGCGGCGCCACCGATCTTGTCCACGTAGTTGGAGGCCGCCTCGTTCATGATCATGGCGTAGCCGTACAGCTCACCGAGGAACACGGCGGCGAGTGCCAGAACCGCGCCGACGACCCACAGCGCCACGTTGCGGCCGCCGAGCTTGAAGACCACGAAGCCGACGAGCGCGCCGAGCGCGATACCGGCGTACGCGAACTTCGTGACCTCCGGCGGGTTCGAGTCGGTGTCCGCGAGCGAGCTGAGCAGGAAGGCGTACGCCAGCGCGCCGACGAGAGCGGCCACGATGGCGGCGCCGACCGCGGCGAGCGGGTTGCCCTGGCGGCCCACCTGCGGTGCGGGCGGCGGGAATCCGCCGCCGTACTGCGGCTGTGGCGCCTGCGGAGCCTGGCCCTGCGGGTAGCCGTAGCCGGGCTGTGGGGCGGCCTGCTGCTGCGGGTAACCAGGCTGCTGCTGAGGGTAACCACCCTGCTGCTGCGGCTGCTGCCAGTTCTGGCTCATTCAAATCCCCCGGGGGTGCTAGTGATTCGCGTTCAGGGACGACCACGCCGAGGTGCGGCGACGGCGGGGAACGCGAACGATTCGAGCCATAAAAGTAACAGGAGTGCATGACAACCAGACAAGTCGCGTCTGGGGTCCGTGACATGCCTGGGACCAGACGGAGACATGAGGTCCCGGTAAAGGGGGATATTGATCCGCTATTCGGTGACGCGCGGGTGACGCGCGGGCGGCAGTGCCAATCCGCACGGTGGAGCGAATCTTGGCGGCGACAGGACAGAATCCGGCATAAGCAATAATGTCAACTTATGGCGCAGAACAAGTCGTTCACTGGGCGAGACATGGGTATCGACCTCGGCACCGCGAATACGCTGGTGTACCTGCGGGGCAAGGGCATCGTGCTCAACGAACCGTCGGTCGTGGCGGTCAACACGGTCGACGGCAATGTGCTGTCGGTGGGTTCGGCAGCGAAGGAGACCATGGGGCGGACTCCGACGAACATTGTCGCCGTTCGACCGCTCCGGGATGGGGTCATCGCCGATTTTGAGGTCGCCGAGCGCATGCTGCGGTACTTCATCAAGAAGGTGATGGGCAGCCGTCGGCTGGCCCGGCCCCGCGTCGTCGTCTGTGTGCCGTCCGGCATCACCGGTGTCGAGCGGCGCGCGGTGATGGAGGCCGCGACCCAGGCCGGAGCGCGGCAGGTGCATCTGGTCGAGGAGCCGATCGCGGCGGCGATCGGCGCGGGGCTGCCGGTGAGCGAGCCGACCGGTTCGATGGTCGTCGACATCGGCGGCGGTACGACGGAAGTGGCCGTTGTCTCGTTGGGAGGAATCGTCACGGCGCGCTCGGTGCGCACGGCGGGCGACGCGATGGACGTGGCGATCAGCACGTACGTCAAGAAGCAGTACGCGCTGGCCATCGGGGAGCGCACCGCCGAGGAGATCAAGGTCTCCATCGGCTCCGCCTCACCGACCGGCTCCTGGTCGGCGCCGCGCGCCGGAGCGTCCGTGCGGATGACCGAGCGCAACGTCGAGGTGCTCGACAACGGGGACAACGAGGACACCCAGGCCCTGCTGCCGCCCGACCGCTGCACCATTCGCGGCCGGGACCAGGCCACCGGGCTGCCCAAGGTCCTCGAACTCACCGCGGACGAGGTGCGGCACGCGCTCGCCGAGCCGGTGGACAGCATCGTGGCCGCCGTCCGGTCCACGCTGGACGAGACCCCGCCGGAGCTGGCGGGCGACATCATGGACCGAGGCATCGTGCTCACCGGCGGCGGCGCGCTGCTGCGCGGTCTGGACGTACGGCTCGGCCGCGAGCTGGACATCCCGGTGCTGGTCGCCGACGACCCGCTGGACTGTGTCGCGGTGGGCACCGGGCGCTGTGTCGAGGACTTCGCGTCCCTGCGCGCCGCGATGGAAGCCAGCCCGCGCCGCTCCGACACCGTGCGGGTCTGACGTCGCCGGTCCCTCACCATCGGGCCGCCCCGGCGTGCGGCCCGGGGGCCGCCGTGGTGCGCTGGTGACCGGACCGGTGCGTCGGACCGGTGCGTCAGGCGGGAGGTACGGCGGCGAGGTGACGGCAGGAGCACGGGCGTACGGGTGGACGATCGCCGTGGCGGTCGCGCTGCTCCTGCCCGGCGGGCCCGCCACCGCCGCCCCTGTCCCCGCCCCTGTCCCCGCCCCCGTCCGGGTCGCCCTTCGGAACGCGCCCGCCCCGCGCCCGTACCCCCTCGCCGTCGAACTGCGGTCGCTGAGCCCCGCCGTGGTCCGCCACGACGGCGAGATCAGGGTCAGCGGCACCGTCACCAACACCTCCGGGCGGCGGATCACCGGCGCCCACATCGGCCTGCGTATCGGCGCGGCCGGGGCCGCCGACACCCGTGGCGCCCTCGCCGTCCACGCCGCGCGCACCGCCCTGACCCGCGCCGACGGCCCCGAACTCGCCGACCACACCGCCCGCCTCGCCCGGCTCGACGCCCACGCCGGGCGCCGCTTCGACCTCACCGTGCCCGTCTCCGGCCTGGGGCTGGAGGGCGCGGGCGCGTATCCGCTCACCGTGACCGCCGCCGGTGCGGACGGCACGGTGCTCGGCCTGACCCGCGGCCAGCTGCCCGTCTACCCCGACGGCAGCGGCCTGCGGCGGATGCGCACCACCGTCCTGTGGCCCCTCACCGACGTCCCGCACATGGAGGCGCTGACCCGGCGCACCGGCGACGACAGCGTGCTGCCGGTCTTCCGCGACGACGCGCTGACCGCCGCGTTCGGCCCCGGCGGGCGGCTGCGGCGGCTGGTCGAACTCGGCGAGGACGAGCCGGTGACCTGGGCGATCGACCCCGATCTGATCGTCCAGGCGCAGGCCATGGCGCGCGGCTACCGGGTGGCCCGTACGCCCGGCAGCAGCGATCCGCAGGAGGCCGGTCCCGGCCGGGGCGGCAAGGCGGCGGCCGGGTGGCTGGCCGCGCTGCGCAAGGCGGTGCGCGGCCGGGACGTGGTCGTCCTGCCGTACGCGGACCCCGATCTGGCCTCGCTCGCCCGCGTCGGCGACCCGGCGCTCGTCGCGCTGCTGCGCCGGGCGTCCGCCACCGGCACGGCGGTGGTGAACCGGGCGCTGGATGTCCGCGCCCGCGACGGGCTGGCCTGGCCCGCGGGCGGCGCGCTCGACACCGGGATCGCCGGGTACGCGCGGCGGCTCGGCCTGGACACGGTGCTCGCCTCCGGCCAGGGGCCCGGCCCGTACGGCGCGTCGCTCGTCGCCGGGGGCGCCACGGACGACGGGGCCGTCGCCATCGGCGGCGGGAGCACCGCGCTGACGTACGACGCGACCATCGCCTCCCTGCTGTTCGACAGCCACCCCGGCGCGGGCGCCGCCGGTGAGCCCGCCCGGCTCGCGCTGCGGCAGCGGCTGCTGGCCGAGACCCTGACGGCCGTACGGGAGCTGCCGTACGCGGCGCGCGACCTGGTCGTCGTACCGCCGCGCCGGATGCCCGCCGGGGTCGCGCGGACGCTGCTCTCGGCGCTGGCCACGGGTCAGGAGGCGGGCTGGCTGGAGCCGTCGCGGTTCGAGGTGGCGCTGCGGGAGCCGGAGCCGGGGGAGTTGCGGGACGGCGGCGGCCACCCGGCCGCGCCGCACGCCTCCGAGCTGCCGCCGGAGCGGCTGGCGGCGGTCGCCCGGAACCGGCGGGCGCTGCGCGCGCTGGCGAAGGTGCTGTCCGACGCGCGGGCCACGGTGGCGTCGGTGCGCGCGGCACTGGCCCGGTCGGTGTCCACGGGGTGGCGGGGCGACGCGGCGGGGGCGCGCGCCTACCAGGAGGGCGTGGCCCACTATCTGACCGCGTCGATCGCCTCGGTGCGGCTGGTGCCCAAGTCGCGGGTGGTGGTGACCGGGGGCTCCGCGACCATCCCGGTCACGGTCGCCAACGGGCTGCAGCAGGACCTCACCGGGGTCGAGCTGCGGGTGCTCTCCAGCCGCCCGGAGCGGGCCCGCGCGGTCGACGGCGCGGTGGCGGTACGGGCGTCGCGGGCGGTGAGCCGTACGGTACGGGTCCGGGTGAGCGCCCACGCGAACGGCCCGGTCCGGCTCACCGCCCAGCTCCACACCCGCGCCGACGGCCGCCCGTGGGGCGCGCCGATGACCTTCACCGCCGAGGTGCGCTCGGTGCCGTCGGGCGCGGTCGCGTTCGTGGCGGGCGGGGTGGCCCTGATCGCCCTGGCGGCGGCCCTGCGCCTGCGAACCACCCGACGACGGGCCAACGGGCCCCCAGGCGGCCGCGACGGGCGGTGACGCGGCGCCAAGTCGCGCGCATCGCGGTGCTCCGGCAGCGCCCATGGGCCGTGGTGTCCGGCGTCGGGCACCGGCCCGTGCGGTGTGCGTGGGCCGGGCCCGCCGGTCCGGTCGGGGTGCTCCGGGCGGGGGGGGGGCTTGGGGGCGCGGCCTGCACCGGTGACCCCTACAGCCGGTGGGCGGTGCCTGCTGGGCTGGCGCCTCGGGTGTCCAGGAGCAGCTGGGCCTTGGCCGCCAGGCCCTGGAGGTCGTACGTGCGGTGGTGCTGGAGGAGGACGGTCAGGTCGGCCTCGGCCGCCGCCTCGTACACCGCGTCCGCGCGCGGCACCGGGCGGCCGAGGACGCGCCAGCCCGGCACGTACGGGTCGTGGTAGCCCAGCTGGGCGCCCAGCTCCATCAGGCGGGCGGCGATCTCGCGGGCCGGGGAGCCCTCCTCGTCCGCCACGTCCGGCTTGTAGCTGACGCCGAGCAGCAGGACGTGGGCGCCGCGCGCGGACTTGCCGTGCTCGTTGAGGAGCGCCGTACAGCGCCGGGTGACATAGCCCGGCATCCGCCCGTTGACCTGCTGCGCCAGCTCGACCATGCGCAGCGGGAGGCCGAGGCCGCGCTGCGGGTGGGTCATCCGGTCGCATTCGATGGGCGCGCCGTGGCCGCCGACGCCGGGGCCGGGGCGGAAGGACTGGAAGCCGAACGGCTTGGTCTCGGCGCAGCGCACCACGTCCCACAGGTCGACGCCGTTGTCGTGGCAGAACGCCGCCATCTCGTTGACCAGGGCGATGTTGACGTGCCGGTAGTTGGTCTCCAGGACCTTCACGGTCTCGGCCTCGCGCGGTCCGCGCGCGCGGACGACCTTCTCGGTGAGGCGGCCGTAGAACGCGGCGGCCGCCTCGGTGCAGGCGGGGGTGAGGCCGCCGATGACCTTGGGGGTGTTGGCGTACCCGTAGACGCGGTTGCCGGGGTCGAGGCGGCCGGGGGAGTACGCGAGGTGGAAGTCGCGCCCGGCCCGCAGCCCGGACCCCTCCTCCAGCAGCGGGCGCAGGAATTCCTCGGTGGTGCCGGGGTACACGGTGGATTCCAGCAGAACAGTGGTGTGCGGGCGCAGCCGCCCCGCCAGGGTGCGCGCCGCCTCGCCGACCGCGGACAGGTCGAGCCTGCGGTCCTCGCCGAGCGGGGTGGGGGAGCAGATCACGGCGGTGCGGACCCGGCCCAGGTCGGCCGGGTCGGTGGTGGTCCGGAAGCCGCCGGAGATCATCCGGCGCAGTTCGGCGGCGGTCAGCGAACCGTCGCCCGCCCCGGTGGGCAGCCGCCCGGCCCGCAGCTCGTCGGCGGCCCGGGAGTCCGGGTCGTAGCCGACCGTACGGATACCGGCGGCGGTGGCGGCCTGGGCGAGCGGGAGGCCGAGATGGCCGAGTCCGACGACGGCGAGATCTGCGGGCATGACTTCGAGCCGTCCTTCCCGAGACGGTTCCGGAGGCGGTTCCGGATGGCGCAAAGGCAGACTAAGCGGAAATATGACTCGTATTCAGTATTGACGGAGGTTGGCGACGCGGTGTTGCGGTCACCACCGGGCGACAGCGGGCCGGGCGGCAGCGGGCCGGGCGTATGGGCCCGGTCCAGGCATGGCACGGCGAGGAGAAAGCCAGGAAAATCGGCAGGCGAGCGTCGTGACGTCGATCACTACGGGAGGCAGCGGTGAACACACCGGCACTGGGACCGGCCGAGCGCGGTCAGGCGCTGGCCCGGATGGCGGACCGTGAACTGGACGTGCTGGTCGTGGGCGGTGGCGTGGTCGGCGCGGGCACCGCGCTCGACGCCGCGACCCGCGGCCTGGAGACCGGGCTGGTCGAGTCCAGGGACTGGGCCTCCGGCACCTCCAGCCGCTCCAGCAAACTGGTCCACGGCGGCCTGCGCTACCTGGAGATGCTCGACTTCGCCCTCGTCAGAGAGGCGCTGAAGGAGCGCGGGCTGCTCCTGGAGCGGATCGCCCCGCACCTGGTCAAGCCCGTCCCGTTCCTCTATCCGCTCAAGCACCGGGGCTGGGAGCGGGCGTACGCCGGGGCGGGCGTCGCGCTCTACGACGCGATGTCGATCTCCTCAGGGCACGGCCGCGGGCTGCCCGTCCACCGCCATCTCTCGCGCACCCGCGCGCTGCGCGTCGCCCCCTGCCTGCGCAAGGACGCCCTGGTCGGCGCGCTCCAGTACTACGACGCGCAGGTGGACGACGCGCGCTTCGTCACCTCCCTGGTGCGCACCGCCGCCCGGTACGGCGCGCAGGTCGCCAACCGGGCCCGGGTGGTCGGCTTCCTGCGCGAGGGGGCGCGCGTCGTCGGGGCCCGGGTGCACGATCTGGAGCAGGGCGGCGAGTTCGAGGTCCGGGCCCGCCAGGTGGTGAACGCCAGCGGGGTGTGGACGGACGAGACCCAGGCGCTGATCGGGGAGCGGGGCCAGTTCCACGTACGCGCGTCCAAGGGCATCCACTTGGTCGTGCCCCGGGACCGCATCCACTCCACGACCGGGCTGATCCTGCGCACCGAGAAGAGCGTCCTGTTCGTGATCCCGTGGGGGCGGCACTGGATCATCGGCACCACCGACACCGGCTGGGACCTCGACAAGGCGCACCCGGCCGCGTCCAGCGCCGACATCGACTATCTGCTGGAGCACGTCAACGAGGTGCTCGCGGTGCCGCTGACCCGCGACGACGTCGAGGGCGTCTACGCCGGGCTGCGCCCGCTGCTGGCCGGGGAGTCGGACGCGACCAGCAAGCTCTCGCGCGAGCACACGGTCGCCCACCCGGCGCCGGGCCTGGTGGTGGTCGCGGGCGGCAAGTACACGACGTACCGGATCATGGCCAAGGACGCCGTGGACGAGGCGGTGCACGGCCTCGACCGGCGGGTCGGGCCGTGCGTCACCGAGGAGGTGCCGCTGGTCGGCGCCGTCGGCTACACGGCGCTGTGGAACGCGCGGGCACGCATGGCCAAGCGCACCGGGCTGCACGTCGCCCGCGTCGAACACCTGCTGAACCGGTACGGCGCGCTCGCCGAGGAGGTCCTGGAGCTGATCGCCGCCGATCCGTCGCTCGCCGAACCGCTCACCGCCGCCGACGACTATCTGCGCGCCGAGGTCGTCTACGCCGCTTCCCACGAGGGCGCCCGCCACCTGGACGACGTCCTCACCCGGCGCACCCGCATCTCCATCGAGACCTTCGACCGGGGCACCCGGGGCGCCCGCGAGGCGGCCGAGCTGATGGCGCCGGTGCTGGGCTGGGGACCGGAGCAGATCGACAAGGAGGTCGAGCACTACGAGAAGCGGGTGGAGGCGGAGCGCGAATCGCAGCGGCAGCCGGACGACCTGACGGCGGACGCGGCGCGGCTGGGCGCCCCGGACATCGTGCCGCTGTAGGGGATACCCGTGGCGGGGCTATCGGCCCGCGCAGAACTCCGCCGTGAGCAGGGCCGTCTCGGCGTCCGGGTCCGGCGGCCCGGCGCTGTTGAGGCGGTAGACGAGAGTGCGGCGGCCGTCGCGGGTGGCCACGGCCAGCGCGTACGAGCCGTTGACCTGCCCGTTGTGCCCCCAGACCGTCGTCCCGCACGACAGCCGCACCGGGAACAGGCCCATCCCGTACCGGCCGCCGGACGCCGAGGTGTCCTCCATCCGCCGCAGTTGGGCCTGCGGCACCGCGCGGCCGCGCAGCAGTGAGCCGAGCAGCCGGGACAGGTCGTCCAGCGTGGATATCATCTCGCCCGCCGCACTGGCGGACGACGGATCCAGGTCGGTGACATCCCGCCAGGCCCCGCCCCGCCGGGCGTCGTACCCGTGGCCGTGCGGGGCCGGGAGGGTGGTGCGGGTGCCGGGGAACGACGTGTCGTGCAGCGCGAGCGGGGCGAGCACCCGGCGCCGGGCCTCGGCGGCGTACGGGCGGCCCGTGACCCGCTCGACGATCATGCCCAGCAGCACGTAGTTGGTGTTGGAGTAACGCCACGTCGCCCCGGGCGCGAAGCCGGGCCGGTGGGTGAGGGCGGTCCGTACGAGGGAGGCGGGGCTGTGGGTCGTCGTGTCGTTCGGGGCGGTCAGCTGACGGGCCAGCACCGGGTCCTCTGTGTAGTCGAACAGCCCGCTGGTGTGGGTGAGGAGCTGGCGCAGGGTGATTTTTCGGCCATTGTTGCCCTGGCCGCGTATCAGCCCCGGCAGATGTTTCTCGACGGGATCGGACAGGTCGAGCCTGCCCTCGGCGGCCAGCCGCAGCGTCAGCGCCGCGACGACGGTCTTGGTGACGCTGCCCGCGCGGAAGTGATCGTCCCGCTCGATGCGCCGCCCGCTCCGGGTGTCCGCGACTCCCGTCGTGCTGAACCGGGCCGCGCCCCCGTCCCGGACCAGCGCTGCGGCGCCGGGCGCCGCGCCGTCGGTCACCAGCCGCCGCAGGGCCGCCGTGAGGGTGCGGTGCTCCGCCCGCGCGGCGGACCTCCGGCTGTCACCGCTCACGCTCGCGCGGGCGTCCGTGTTCGCCGTACAGCCCGTCAGCGCGACGCCCATGGCCGCGACCAGCGCCACGGCGGTCGGCATCCGGCCTCGCCTGTGCCATCGTATGGCGGAGATGGGCATGACACGGGCCTTTCCGTTCCCTGCGGACCCTCCGATGTTCGCAGGTGCCGGGACGGCCGCCGCACCGTGCCCGCTCCACGCCCGGACCCCGGGCTTTCCCGGGGTCGTGGATGAGAGACAATGGGGGCTCTCCCAGGGTGGGTTCAGGGTGGGTTGATTCGCAGAGGGGTCGCATGTCGGAGGCTGAGAAGACGCAGGGTTCGACTGGGCGCCTCCTCGCCGGGCGTTACCGGCTGGGGGAGATCCTCGGTCAGGGCGGCATGGGCACGGTCTGGCGCGCGAGCGACCAGACCCTCGGCCGTACGGTCGCGGTCAAGGAGCTGCGCTTCCCGTCCAGCGTCGAGGAAGACGAGAAGAGACGGCTCATCACCCGCACGCTGCGCGAGGCGAAGGCGATCGCCCGGATCCGCAGCAACGGTGCCGTCACCGTCTACGACGTGGTCGACGAGGACGACCGCCCGTGGATCGTCATGGAGCTGATCGAGGGCCGTTCGCTCGCCGATGCCGTCCGGGACGACGGGCCGCTCACCCCGCAGCGCGCCGCCGAGGTCGGGCTCGCCGTCCTCGACGTGCTGCGCGCCGCGCACCAGTCGGGCATCCTGCACCGCGACGTGAAGCCGTCCAACGTGCTGATCTCGGACGACGGCCGCGTCGTCCTCACCGACTTCGGCATCGCCCAGGTCGAGGGCGACCCGTCCGTCACCTCCACCGGCATGCTCGTCGGCGCGCCCTCCTACATCTCCCCGGAGCGGGCCCGCGGCCACAAGCCCGGCCCGCCGTCCGACCTGTGGTCCCTGGGCGGCCTGCTGTACGCGTCGGTCGAGGGCGTACCGCCGTACGACAAGAGCACGGCCATAGCGACCCTCACCGCTGTGATGACCGAGCCGGTCGAGCCGCCGAAGAACGCGGGCCCGCTGGAGGAGGTCATCTACGGCCTGCTCAACAAGGACCCCGACCAGCGGCTGGACGACGCGGGGGCGCGGGCGCTGCTGGAGCACGCGCTGAGCGCCCCGGAGGACACGGCCAAGGCGGTCCCCGCCGACGCGACCCGCACGATGACCTTGCCGCCCGCCCCCTCGGCGGAGGACGAGACGGCCGCGGGGGTCAAGTCCGCGGCGGTCGCGGAGCGCGCCCGGGGTGCGCTGAAGTCCGTACGGAACGCGAAGGCCGACCAGAAGGCGGCCCCGGCGAAGAAGGCGGAGACGGCGAAGAAGCCGGAGACGGCGAAGAAGGCCGAGTCCTCCTCGAAGTCCGCCGCGTCCACGAAGTCCTCCTCTGGGGCCGCCGGGTCCTCGACGGCCGCGAAGGACTCGGAGCCCTCAGAGCCCTCGAAGCCCTCGAAGCCTTCGCTGTCCTGGCCGACCGCTGGGTCTTCCGAGTTCTCCGGGTCCTCTGAGCCGTCTGGGTCCTCGAAGAAGCGAGCGGCCGCCGCCGGTTCGGCTGCTTCCGGTTCCGCTTCCGCCTCCTCTTCGTCCTCCGCTTCCGGTTCCGGGCAGCCCGACGGCGGGTCCAGCCCGTATCGTCCGGTGCCGCCGCGCGCCCCGATCACCGATGTGGTGTCCAAGCGGACGCTGATCATCATCGCGGTGGTCGTGGTCGTCATCGTGGGCACCGTGCTCGCCATCGCCTTCAGCGGTGGTGACGACGGCGACAAGTCCAAGGGCGCGTCCGGTGCCAAGGCATCAGCCTCTGCCGGTGCGTCGGACGACCGGCAGAGCGGCAAGGACGCCGGTGCGTCCGGCGGGACGAACAGCACGGCCCCGGACGGCAAGACGTCCGGCGGCTCGACGGAACAGACCGACGCCGAGAAGTCCAAGGGCGACGACGCGGACGACGACGGCGGCAAGGGCAAGGACGAGGGCAAGGGCGGCAGCGGGGACGACGGCGGAAGCGGCGGCAAGGAGGAGGGCAAGGGTGCCTCCGTGCCGGGCGGCTACGAGACCGTCAACAGCTCCGACTTCCCCTTCACCATGGCGATGCCCAAGGGATGGTCGGTGCACCCCGGGAGCTACAGCGGCAGCCGAAAGTACTACGGCGGCTCCAGCATCCCGCGTATCCAGATCGACTTCACCTCCTCCCCGAAGTCCGACGCGGCGGCCGAGTGGCGCAAGGGCGAGTCCGCCGCGCGGAGCAGCATGTCCGGGTACAAGGGCCTCGGCATCAAGTCGGTCCAGTGGCGGGGCTACCCGACCGTCGCGGACTGGCAGTTCGAGCGTGACCAGGACGGTAAGCACGTACGGGTGCTCAACCGCGGCTTCAAGGTGGACGACAGCCACGGCTTCTCCATCATGATCACCTGCGAGGCGAGCAAGTGGGACGAGAAGGAGTGCCGGACGCTGCGCGACACGGCGTTCAAAACCTTCGACATCACGGACTGAGCACTCCTGACGGCGAAGCGTCGCGCGGGCCCGTATCGTGAGTGCCCGTAGACCGTGCGCAGTCGCATGAACCCGCCAAAACGACCATAATTGACGGCTTGGTGCTGTGCTGATCGCATAAGGGACGTTGAACGCGCTGATCGTGCGCGAGGGGAGGCGTCGTGGACGAGTACGCGGGCCGGGTGCTGGCCGACCGGTATCGCCTGCCCGTGCCGCCCGCCGACGAGTACGAGTTCACCGAGACCCGCGCCTTCGACACCTACAGCGGACAGCCGGTCCATCTGCGGCAGATACCGCTTCCGGAGGTCGTCGACGCCGAAGTCGTCGACGACGACGGCCACCCGGGCGGGGCGCTCAACGGAGCGTCCCGTACCGCCCGGGGCGCGGGCGACCCCGCCGTACGGCGCGCCCTGGACGCGGCGACCGCCGCGGCGCAGGTCCCCGACCACCCGGCGCTCGGCCAGGTCTTCCACGTCTTCACGGAGGCCGGAAGCCTGTGGATCGTCAGCGAACTCGTCGCAGGGCGCCCGCTCGCCGCGCTGCTCGCCGAGCAGAATCTCTCCCCGCACCGCGCCGCCGAGGTCGCCAGCGACGTGCTGACGGCGCTCCGCGCGCTCCACGCCCACGGCTGGACGCACCGCAACATCACCACCCGCACGGTGCTGTTGTGCGACGACGGCCGCGCGATGCTGACGGGCCTGGCGGCGGGTGCGGCGGAGGAAGCGCTGTGCGGCTACGACCCGGTGCCGAGGCCGATGGACGGCGGCGCGACCGCTGAGGACGAGGGCTACGGCGGTGCGCCCCCCACAACCCCCACCCCGGCGCTGCCGCACGGCTACGAGAGCGCCGACCCGCACGAGCGTCCCGGCGCGCGGGGCCCGGGGTACCACGATCAGGGCCCGGTCTACCGCGACCAGGGCGCGGCGGGCGGCTTCCCCGGTCCGCGCGGCGCGGGCGACGGCGACCATGGGGCCGGGGCATACGGCTATCCGGAGTCGGCCGGGTCGGCCGGACCGCATGAACACCACGGCCGCCGCCCGGACTTCAACGGCCTGGGCACCGGTATCGACACCGGCACCGACACCGGCACCGGCTTCGGCACCGCGCCAGGCGGCTGGGACGGGCCGGAACCGGAAGCCGAATGGGCCGCCGACGGGACCGGGCACATCCCGGTGCAGGGCGCCGGGGACGACCCCAAGGGCGGCGCCACGGACGACGCGCAGGGGGCGGCCGCGCGCGCGGCGCGGGCGAAGGCCATCGCCGCGTACGCGGCGGGAGCCCGCGCGGCCGCCGCCCGGGCCAACGCCGACGCACCCCAGCACCCCGCCTCCGCCGCCCAGGAGCCTGGGCCGCTCACGGGCGGCGCGCCCTGGCCCGCCTCCGCCTCCGGTTTCGATTCCGCTTCTGGTTCCGCTTCCCATTCCGCTTCCCCCACACCGGAAGGCGCTACGGTCCCCCGGCAGCCGAACGGCGAGAGCGGCGGCGGTTCCTGGGACAGCGGCGGCACGGCGGGCGGCGCCCCGCCGCGCGGCCCCGCCACCGCGCTCGCCGCCGAACGGGCCCGGCAGGCGCGGATCGTCGTGGTCGGCGCCGTCACCGAGCGCTGGGCGCCCGAGCAGGCCGGACCCGTACACGAGAACTGGCAGCTGGCGCCGCCCGTCGGCCCGGCCGCCGACCTGTGGGCGCTCGGCGTGCTGCTCTTCCGCGCCGTCCAGGGCCACGCCCCGTACCCGGAGGAGAACGCCGCCGAGCTGGTGCAGATGGTGTGCGCCGAGGCGCCCGCGTACGCGGAGGAGTGCGGTCCGCTGCGCCCCGTCGTCGAGTCGCTGATGCGCCAGGACCCCACCGAGCGGCCCGGCTTCGAGGAGCTGCGCGGCTGGCTGCGCTCGCTGATCAGGTCGGCGCCGGAGCCGGACGTCGGCAGCAGTACGGTCACCGTTCCGTCGATCGGTCCGGGCGGGGCGTCCGATCCCAGTCGGCTGCCGATCGTGCGCCGCCGGGGCTGGCTGGTGCGCAAGGGCCGGGGCCGTCCCGAGCGGGTGCGCCCCGACCGGCGGGACCGCCCCGAGCGGACGGCGGCCGCGCATGCGCGGCACAAGCGGGCGAAGCCCGCGCGCGAACCGGGCCCGGCCCCGCGAGCGGAGCAGCCCTCGGGCCGCAAGCCGCGCAGGCTGGGGCGGATGCTGCTCCTGCTGATACTGCTGGGTCTGGCGGCGGCGGTGCTGTACGCGATGATGTTCATGCCGCGCGCCGACGACACCGGCAGTCAGGACCGTACGGGCTCGGCGGGCGCCGGGAGCCCGGCGCCCAGCGCCCCCCACGACCCGGCGTCACCGTCGTCCGGCGCGGGCGGCGAGGCCGACCAGGGCGGCGGCACGGAGGAAGCGGGCTCCGATGAGCCCCAGTCCACCGAACCGGCCGGTCTCGCCAAGGGCTTCGAGGTCCGCAAGGACCCGAAGGGCTTCACCGTCGCCGTCGACGAGGACTGGACCCGGCGCGGGGAGAACGCGCGCGGGCAGGTCCGCTACATCGGCGGCGACATCGAGCTGGTGATCGTGGCCGGGCGCGACAAGGTGTCCGACTACGGCGCCGACCCGATGGCGTACCAGCAGAACCGGGAGGCCGAACTGGCCGCCTTCCGCGACTCGGCGTGGGCGTCGTCCTCGGGGCTGAAGCGGATCGACGTCGGGCGGACGGCGATGGCCGAGGGGCAGTTCAGCTGGCGGGACAGCAGCGGCCGCGATGTGTACGCGCGCAACTCGGCGATGCTGATCGGCGGGCGCTATCACGTGGTCCTGGCGATAGGCCCGGCCGATGAGCGCCGCGCGGTGAACCAGCACTTCGAGCAGGCGACGGCCACCTACAGCACATCGGGCTGACACCAGCTAACGGACCGCGCCCCCGAACCGCTCCCGCAGCCGGTACTTCAGCACCTTCCGCAGCGTCTCGTTGCGCGGCAGCGCGTCCACCACCTCCACCCTCTCCGGCACCTTGTGCACCGACAGCCCCACGTTCCGCAGATAGGACCCGACGCCCTCCACCGTCAGCGGCGCCGCCCCCACCGGCTGCTCCACCACGGCGCACACCACCTCGCCGCGCTCCGCGTCCGGCAGGCCGATGACCGCCACATCCCCCACATCCGGATGCCGGTACAGCAGCTGCTCGATCTCCTTCGCGGAAATGTTCTCGCCCTTACGGATGATGATGTCCTTGGCGCGCCCCGTGAGCACGAGATGACCGCTTGCCGTCAGCTGGCCGAGATCGCCGGTGCGGAAGAAGCCGTCCGCGTCGAACGCCTCCCGGGTCTGCGCCTCGTCCAGATATCCGGCGCACACCGCCTCACCCCGCAGCCGCACCTCCCCGTCCACGACGCGGATCTCCATTTCCGCGGGCGGGCGGCCCTCCGTCGTCGCCAGCAGTTCGTCACCGTCGTCCGGCGACCCCATCGTGATCATGGGAACCTCGGTCATCCCGTACCCGTGGGTGAGGCGGCACCCCAGCTCCCGCACCACCTCGTAGTACAGCTCGGGCGGTTTGGGGGCGCCGCCACCGGCCAGCAGCCGCAGCGTCGGGATGAGCTTGTGCGCGGGGTCCTTGCGCTGCTCCGCCAGGAACATGGAGTAGAAGGCGGTGCTGCCGCCCGCGACCGTCACCCCGTGCCGCCGGTACGCGGAGAGGGAGTCCGGCAGCGCGAAGTGCTCCAGCAGCACGGCGGGGAAGCCGTACAGCAGCAGCATCACCGTGTAGTCGGGCCCGGCGACATGGGCGTACGGGAAGGCCATCGACCCGACGTCGTCGGGTCTGAGCCGCAGCGCGTGGGCGAGGCACGATCCGGCGGCGATGAGGCTGCGGTCGGTGTGCAGCACCCCCTTGGGGTCGGAGGTGGTGCCCGAGGTCCAGTAGATCCAGCGGACGGCGGTCCCGTCGGTGGGCGGCGGCGGCAGCTTCGCCGCCTTCGGGTCGGCGACCGGAAGCGCGTCGTACGCCTCGAAGACGTGCGGCGGCTGCGGCAGCCGGGCGCCCAGCCGGTGCGCCATCGCCGCATGGTCGAAGCCGCGCCAGACCCCGGGGACGGCGAAGTACCGCGCGCCGGACGCCCGTAGCGCGTACCCCACCTCGCGGTCGCGGTAGTACGGGATGAGCGGGGTCTGTACGGCGCCCAGCCGGGCCAGCGCCATGGTCAGCACGACCGTCTCCAGCCGGGTGGGCAGCTGCCAGGCGACCCGGCTGCCGGGGCCCACACCCATCGCGTACAGCCCGGCCGCCGTGCGCTCCGCGCGGGTGAGCAGGGCGCGGAAGGTCAGCCTCCGGTCGTGTCGGCCGCTGGCGGCGGCCTGGATCAGCGCGGTGGCGTCCGGGGTGAGCGCGGCGCGCCGCTCCAGCAGTTCCCACAGCGTCGCCGATGTGCCGAGGGCGTGTGCGGTGTCGGTCATCCCGGCCTCCCGTCTTGTCGGTCCAGGGGGTGCGGACTAGCCTTCCTCTGCCGCCTGATCTGACGCCTCGTCAGGAAGCCACATCAGAAAAGCACATCAGAAGGCCGCTTCAGAAGAGGGAGGACGGCCGCCGATGGATCTCGCCTTCACCGAGGACGAGGAGGACTTCCGGCACGGACTGCGCGCCTGGCTCGCGGACGTCCTCCCCACCCTGCCGGACCGCCCCGACCCCGCAGACTGGCCCGCCCGCCGCGCCTACGACTGCGGCTGGCAGCGCATGCTGTACGACGCCGGATACGCCGGACTCCACTGGTCTAAGGACGCCGGGGGCCGGGGCGCCACCCCCACCCAGCACTTGATCTTCCTGGAGGAGACCGAACGCGCGGGCGCGCCCTACGTCGGCGCCAACTTCGTCGGCCTGTTGCACGCGGGCCCCACCATCGCCGCCGAGGGCACACCCGCCCAGCGGGCCCGCTGGCTGCCGCCGATCCTCCGCGGCGACCAGGTCTGGTGCCAGGGCTTCTCCGAACCCGACGCCGGATCCGACCTCGCCGCCCTGCGCACCCGGGCCGTACGGGACGGCGACAGCTACATCGTCAGCGGCGGCAAGATCTGGACCTCGCACGCCGAGATCGCCGACTGGTGCGAACTATTGGTGCGCACCACGCCCGTAAACCCCGACACACCGAAACACCGGGGCATCACCTGGCTCGCGCTGCCGATGGACGCGCCCGGCGTGACCGTACGGCCGCTGCGCACCCTCGCCGGGACCGCCGAGTTCGCCGAGGTCTTCCTGGACGAGGTGCGGGTGCCCGTCGACCACCGGATCGGGGACGAGAACGACGGCTGGCGGGTGACCATGGTGACCCTCTCCTTCGAGCGCGGCACGGCCTTCGTCGGCGAGGTCGTCGCCTGCCGACGGGTCCTGGCGGCGCTGGCCCGTACCGCCAAGGCCAACGGGCGCTGGGACGACCCCGTACTGCGGCGGCGGCTGGGACGGCTCGGGGCCGACTGCGCGGCGCTGTGGCGGCTCACCCAGTGGAACGTGAGCGAGGCGCAGCGCACCGGCGGGGTGCCGGGCGTCGGCGGCTCGGTCTTCAAGCTCCGCTTCTCGGAGGTACGGCAGGAGCTGTACGAGGCGGCCGCCGAGGTGCTGGGCCCGGACGCGCTGGACGCCGGGCACGCATGGGTCGCGGACCGGCTGTCGTCCCTCTCGTACACCATCGCGGCCGGAACCTCGCAGATCCAGCGCAACATCGTCGCCGAGCGCATCCTCGGCCTGCCGAAGGGGCGATGACCGTGGACTTTCGGCTTGACGACGACCAGCGGGCGCTGCGGGACGGGACGCGCGAACTGCTGGAACGGCGCTTCCCCCGGGACCGGTTACGGGCGGTCGTGGACGGCCAGGGGGACGCCGCGGTGGTGGACCGTGCGCTGTGGCGGGAGCTGGGCACGGCCGGGTTCTTCGCGCTGCGGCTGCCCGAGGCGGCGGGCGGGGTGGGGCTCGGACTCCCGGAGGCGGTGCTGGCCATGGAGGAGGCGGGCCGGGCGCTGCTCCCGGGGCCGCTGGTCGCCACCCAGCTCGCGGCGGGCCTGGGCGCCGCCGATGCCGCCGAGGGGGCCGCCGTGGTCACCGCGCTGGACCTGGGCGCGGGGGATGGGTTGGTGGAGCATCTGGCGTCGGCGGACGCCGTGCTGGTGCTGAACGGCGAGGACGCCGGGGTGCGTCCGGCGGCCGCGCTCGCGGACGCGGCACGGCCGATACGTTCCGTGGACCCGGCCACACCGCTGCACCGGGTGGACGGGGTGGCCGCGAGCACGGGCGCCATCGCGGTCGGCGGGGTGGCCGCCCGGCTGCGCCGCGAGGCGGCCCTGCTGACCGCCGCCCAACAGCTCGGCAGCGCCTCCCGTACGGTCCGGATGGCGGTCGACCACGCCACGGCGCGCTCGCAGTTCGGCCGTCCGATCGGCGCCTTCCAGGCCGTACAGCATCTGTGCGCGCGGATGCTCGTGCGTGCCGAATCAGCCAGAAGTGTGGTGTACGCCGCCGCGGTCACAGAAGAGGCGGGTGACATCGCCGCCGCCACCGTGCTCGCCGACGAGGCGGCCGTCCGTAACGCCCGCGATTGCCTTCAGGTGCACGGTGGGATGGGTTTCACCTGGGAAGCCGATGTCCATCTGCACCTCAAACGGGCCTGGGTGCGCGCCGAACAGTGGCAGACGGCGGCCGCGGCAGAGGAGGAACTCGCCGCCGGACTCCTGTTGACCGGCGAAACAGGTTTGTAACCGGGCTCCATGGATACGCCTGAATTGTTGGGATGTCGCATTCTCTGGGGGAGATCCCCCGAGGCTTTGAGGTGACCGAGCGTTGATATCGGGTTGTTTCCTAGGCGTGACTCGTCACAGGAGGGAGTCGGGCTCCGGCTCGGGTACTCTCCGTTGGGTGCGAGCGGTTTTGGGGTACAACGAACCCGGCGTGGCCCGTGGGGCGACTCCGGGCACACCGATGTGCCCCGCTCGTACGGGGCTCGCTCCGGCGATGCCTCGCTGTTCGAGTCCTCGGGGCGTGCGTCGCACAGTATGCCCCACGCATACTCCTTGGCGCTGGAATATGACCGAAGCGCTTGTTGGGGTGACTGTACGTCAACCATGCTCTCTCGCAAGGGGGTACCTCCCGGCGGCAGCCGGGGGAGAGTCACGTTCCGTGACCTCCTGGAGGACCTCTTGGAGGTATGAGGCGATGTGTCCGCCGGTTCGGATGGTGTGAGCGGTGCAGGTGCTTCAGATGCAGATGGAGGTCCGGCCCGACCCCGCGGAGGTGAGCCGCGCCCGTCGGTGGGCGCGTTCGCGGCTCGCCGGGTCCGGTATCGGGGCCGATGAGCCGCTCGCCGAGACGTTGATCCTGCTCATCTCCGAACTCGTCACCAACGCCGTGGTGCACACCGGCTGTCCGGCCGTGCTGCGCATGCGCTTTCCCGCGCAGACCGGCACGGGTGGGGGCGGCGACGAGGGCTCCGCGGAGCCGTCAACGGACAAGGGGCCCGAGCTGGGCGCGGTGCGGATCGAGGTCGCGGACGCCAGCGCCCGCGCACCGCGTCAGCGCCGCGCCGACGAGGAGGCCACCAACGGCCGCGGGCTGGAGCTGGTCGACGGCCTCGCGGACCGCTGGGGCTGGCAGCCCGAGGGTGCGGGCAAGCGCATCTGGTGCGAAATCGACCGCGAGCGGCGGGACGAGTGCGCGGACGGCGCGGAGCGCGCGGAGCGCGACGATCACGGGGCGCGCGAGAAGCCTCTTCTGACGGGGCATGGCACCTCCCGCGCTCCCTCACCTCTGGGTCGGACCCCACAAAGTCCAGACCAGGTGTTGACGTGACGTGGCCGAGTGATCACTCTAGGATCAGCGATTCGTCGCGAGGGGACGCCGAGGGCTATGTGGCCTGTGTGAACCATGTGTTCACGCGGCCGTACCTTGGCGAGTGCGGGTCGCGGCCCGGCGCCTGATCAGGGCTCGGCGCCGGAGCCGGGTGGCGGTGCGCGATGCCGTGCTCGGGGTGTGCATGAGCGCACCGCCGCCCGATAGACCTATCCCGCCCGTCCGCCCCGCCCGTCCCCTCGCGCCCCTGATGTCAGAGGATCGCCACGGGCGCGACCGGGGCGCCGGTCCCGCCGGTGAACGGCTCGGGCGTGGCCGACAGCAGGAAGGTGTAGCGGCCCTCCTCGGCGCAGGCCGCCGACAGCTCCTCCAGGTTCCAGTTCTGGCCCTGCGGCATGCCCATCTCGACCAGGTCGAGGGCGTGGACGGGCAGCCACAGGTTCTCGATCTCCGGTGGGTAGATCTCGAAGGCGAGTGTGTCGTTGGCGACCGCGGCCACGTCACGGGCGTGGAACCACTCGGGTGTGCGGATCGACAGACCCGGCGACGGAAACGCGTACGCCTCCCGCTCGCCCGCCAGATAGCGCTGCATCTGCCCGGTCCGTACGAGCGCGATGTCGCCGGGCCGGACCGTGACCCGGGCCAGTTCCTCGGCGGCGGCGAGGTCTTCGGGGGTGACGGCGTGTCCCTCGGGCAGCCGGTCCGCTCCCCGGGCGCGCGCGACATCGAGCAGCACCCCGCGCGAGACGATGTGCCGCGCCGTGTCGATGCCGCTGAAGGCCGCGCGGCCATGGGCGGTGACGGAGGCGGCGGGGCGGCCGTTGTAGATCCGGCCGGAGTGCGAGACATGGGCGAGACCGTCCCAGTGGGTACCGGCCTGCAGCCCCATCGTCACGGCGTCGTCGCTGGTGGCGACCGTATCCGGGCCGAACATCTCGGCGTTCACGGCGACCATGGTGTGCAGCGGGTTGACCCGTCCGGGGATCAGCCCGGTCTGGATGCCGTCCTGGCGCAGCGGAACCGCGAGCGGGACGCGGCGGCCGGTGCGCACCGCCGCGGCGGCGTCCCGGACCACCGCGTCGGTGATCAGGTTGAGCGTGCCGATCTCATCGTCGGCGCCCCAGCGGCCCCAGTTGTTGACGCGCTGGGCGATGTCGTGGAACTCGGGCGGCAGCGGCATGGCGCCTCCTCGGGAGGATCCGTTCGGTCGGTTCCGTTCCAGGGCTTGTACTCGGGGCGGGTCTGCTCAAAAATCTAACGGTCCGTCAGAAACTCCGAGAGGGGACGCGACGTGGCCAACTTCTTGGACGGCAAGGTGATCGCCGTCACCGGGGCCGGGCGCGGCATCGGACGCGCCGTGGCCCTCGCCTGCGCGACCGAGGGCGCGAAGGTCGTCGTCAACGACTACGGCGTCTCGATCGAAGGCGGCGAACCCACCAGCGAGATCGCCGAAGCGGTGGTCAAGGAGATCGCGGCGGCGGGCGCGGAGGCCGTCGCGGTCGCCGACGACGTCTCCACCATGGCCGGTGGCCAGCGGATCGTGGACACCGCCGTCGACCGGTTCGGACGGCTCGACGGTGTGGTGTGCGTGGCCGGAATCCTGCGCGAGCGGATGCTCTTCAACATGACCGAGGAGGAGTGGGACCCGGTCGTCGCCACCCACCTCAAGGGCACCTTCACCGTCTTCCGCGCCGCGTCCGCGGTGATGCGGCGGCAGCGCTCCGGCACCCTGATCGGCTTCACCAGCGGCAACCACCAGGGCAGCGTCGCCCAGGCCAACTACGCCTCGGCCAAGGGCGGCATCATCTCGCTGGTCCGCAGCGCGGCCCTCGGCCTGCACAAATACGGCGTCACCGCCAACTGCGTCGCCCCGGTCGCCCGTACTCGCATGTCCGCCAACGTGCCGATGGAACTGAAGGAGATCGGCGAACCGGAGGACGTCGCCGCCCTGGTCGTCTACCTGCTGAGCGAACAGGCCCGCGCGGAGCCGATCACCGGACAGGTCTACACGATCGCGGGCCCCAAGATCGCGGTCTGGGCCCAGCCCAGGGAACTGCGCGCGGGATACACCGAGGGCGCCTGGACCCCGGAGAAGATCGCCGACTTCCTGCCCGGCACGGTCGGCACCGACCCCATGCCGCTGCTGGCCCGGCTCGACGCCATGGCCCGGGCCGCCGCGGCCGACCAGCGCCCCAACGCGTGAACGTGCGCGCCCACCGTGCGATGTGAGGAAGGGGAGAGGCCGTGGACTTCGCCTTCGGGCCCGGTGACGAACACTTCCGCGACGAGGCCCGCGCCTGGCTCGACGCCCATCTGACCGGCCGCGTCACCGAACCCGCGAACGCCGCCGCCGCAGCCGCCCCCGCTGATGTCGCCGCTGATGTCGCAGCCGCCGCCACCGCCCAGCGCGCCTGGGAACGCGAACTGGGCGACGGCGGCTGGATCGGGCTCGGCTGGGACCGCACCCACGGCACCTACGGAAACCGGGCCGCCACCCTCACCCAACAGGTCGTCTGGGCCGAGGAATACGCCCGCGCCGGAGCCCCCGCCCGACTCGGCCACATCGGCGAGAACCTCCTCGCCCCCACCCTGCTCACCCACGGCGACCCCGCCCAGCGCGCCCGCTTCCTGCCCCTCATCGCCCGCGGCGAGGAACTCTGGTGCCAGGGCTACAGCGAACCCGACGCGGGCTCCGACCTCGCCGCCCTGCGCACCCGCGCCGTCCGCGACCCGGGCGACGGAACCTACCGCGTCACCGGCCAGAAGATCTGGACCTCCCACGCCCGCGAAGCCGACTGGTGCTTCGTCCTGGCCCGCACCGAGGAGGGCTCACAACGCCACCACGGCCTGTCCTTCCTGCTGGTGCCGATGGACCAGCCAGGGCGCATCGAGGTCCGGCCGATCCGGCAGCTCACCGGCACCGCGGAGTTCAACGAGGTGTTCTTCGACGGCGCCCTCGCCCACCCCGACCACCTCGTCGGCGGCCCGGGCCGGGGCTGGAGCGTGGCCATGAGCCTGCTCGCCGTGGAACGCGGAGTCTCCACCCTGGTCCAGCAGATCGGCTTCGCCCAGGAACTCGACCGCGTCATACGGCAGGCCCTGGACAACGGCGCCGCCCGCGAACCCGTCCTGCGCGACCAGCTGATCCAGCAATGGGCCGAGCTGAAGGTCATGCGCTGGAACGCCCTGCGCACGCTGGGCGCTGCCCGGAATCCCACCCCCGGGGGCCCCACTCCCACCCCCTCCCCTCCCACCTCCTCCGCCTCCCCTCCCCACCGATCCACGCCGCACCGGCCCGCGCCGCACCGGCCCGCGCCGCATGACGCCGCGCCGCATGACGCCGGGGCGCCCAGTGTGGCCAAGCTGCTGTGGGGCGGCTGGCACCGGCGGCTCGGCGAGCTGGCCGTACGAGTGCGGGGCACCGCGGCCGCGCTCGGGCCCGTGCGCTGGACCGAGGGGCGGCCGTATGAACTCGACGCCGCGCAGCGCCTCTTCCTCTTCTCCCGCGCCGACACCATCTACGGCGGCTCGGACGAGATCCAGCGCAACATCATCGCCGAGCGCGTACTCCACCTCCCGAGGGAGCCCCGATGAAGACGTACGAGCGGAAGACGTACGGGCACTGGATCGGCGGCTCCTGGCGGGCGCCCGGCGCCGGGCACTACGCGGTCGTCAACCCGGCCACCGAGGAGACCGTCGGCCGGGCGCCCGAGGCCGACGAGGCCGACGCCGACGCCGCGGTGCGGGCCGCGCGGGCCGCGTACGACGGCTGGTCGCGCACCGCCCCCCGGGAGCGCGCCGCCATACTCGACCGCGCGGCCGACCTGCTCGCCGAGCGCGCCCCCGACCTGGTGCCCCTCGTCCAGGCGGAGACGGGCGCGACGCTGCGGGTCACCGCGGCCCTCCAAGTGCCCCCCGCGGCCGACCGCTTCCGCCGCTACGCGCGCGGCGCCATGGAACCGGACACCGTCCCGCTCGCCCCGCTGCCGGTCGCCGCCAGCCCGCTGGCGCCCGGCGGGCTGATCGGCGCGGCGGCGGTCCGCCGTCCGGTGGGTGTCGTCGCCTGTATCACCTCCTACAACTTTCCCCTCGCCAATCTCGCGGGCAAGGTCGCCCCGGCGCTCGCCATGGGCAATACGGTCGTCGCCAAACCGGCCCCGCAGGACCCGCTGGCCTGTCTCGAACTCGGCCCGCTGCTGGCCGAGGCCGGTCTCCCGGACGGTGTCTTCAATGTCGTCACCGGCTCGCGCGCGGCCGTCGGCGAGGCGCTGGTAGCGCACCCCGGTGTCGACATGGTCAGCTTCACCGGATCCACCGCCGTGGGGAAGAAGATCGCCGAATCCGCAGGCCACTCGATGAAACGCACCCTGATGGAACTGGGGGGCAAGGGTGCGGCCATCGTCCTTGGGGACGCCGACAAGCGAGTGATCGCGTCGGCGGTCGGGGCGGTCGGTTCGACCTTCTCCTTCCACAGCGGGCAGATCTGCACGGCGCCGACTCGGGTGCTCGTACATCGATCGCTGTACGAGCGGGTGGTCGCCGCACTCACAGATTACGCAAAGTCACTGACCGTGGGGGACCCTGTGGATAACTCCACGGTGGTGGGTCCGCTGATCTCCGCGGGGCAGCGCGACCGGGTCGAGGCGTACCTCGCCGGGGCCCGTGAGCAGGGCGCCCGCATCGTCACCGGCGGTGAACGCCCCGCCGTCAAGCCCGGGTTCTACGTCGCGCCGACCCTCGTCGCCGACGCCGAGCCCGGCATGGCCGTGGCCCGCGAGGAGCTGTTCGGCCCCGTCGTCGTCGCCCTGCCCTTCGACGACGAGGACGAGGCGGTGCGGATCGCCAACGGCACCTCGTACGGCCTCTACGACTACGTCTTCAGCGCCGACACGGGCCGCGCCTGGGCCCTGGCCGCCCGGCTGCGCAGCGGAAACGTCGGCATCAACACCGTTCAGCGCCACCCCGAGACCCCGTTCGGCGGCTTCAAGCACAGCGGAGTCGGCCGCGACGGCGGCTCGTTCGGGCTGCACGCGTACAGCGAACTCCAGTCGGTGGTCTGGGCCTCCTGACGAAAGAGCCGGGAGACGAGGAGGAGAGGGGGAGGGCGGCATGCGAGGTGTCGTGTTCGACGGCGTGGGGCCACAGGTGGTCGATGACCTGGAGGTACGCGACCCGGGGCCGGGCGAGGTGCTGGTGGCCGTGGCCGCCGTCGGGCTGTGCCACAGCGATCTGTCCGTCATCGACGGCACCATTCCGTTTCCCGTGCCGGTGGTGCTCGGTCACGAGGGCGCGGGCGTGGTCGAGGCGGTCGGCCCCGGCGTCGCCCATGTCGCCCCCGGCGACCACGTCGCCCTCTCCACCCTCGCCAACTGCGGTACCTGCGCCGACTGCGACCGGGGCCGCCCCACCATGTGCCGTGCCGCGATCGGCAGACCGGGCCGCCCCTTCCGCCGCGAAGGCGGCGAGCGGCTGTTCAACTTCGCCTCCAACTCGGCGTTCGCGCAGCGCACCCTGGTCACGGCCGTCCAGGCGGTGAAGATCCCGGACGAGATCCCGCTCACCTCGGCCGCCCTCATCGGCTGCGGCGTCCTCACCGGCGTCGGCGCCGTCCTCAACCGGGCCCGGGTGGACCGTGGCGAGTCGGTCGTCGTCATCGGCACCGGCGGCATCGGACTCAACGTCCTCCAGGGGGCCCGGATCGCCGGGGCGACCACCATCGTCGCCGTCGACAACAACCCGGCCAAGGAGCCGCTGGCCCGGCGCTTCGGCGCCACCCACTTCGCCGGTGACCCCGACGCCGTACGGGAGATCCTGCCCACCGGCGCCGACCACGCCTTCGAATGCGTCGGCTCTACCCGGCTCATCCGGCAGGCCGTCGACCTCCTCGACCGGCATGGCCAGGCGGTGCTGCTCGGGGTCCCGCCCGCGGACGCCGAGGCGGCCTTCCGGGTCTCCACCCTCTACCTGGACAAGTCCATCCTGGGCTGCCGCTACGGATCCTCCCGCCCACAGCGCGACATCGCCCTGTACGCGGAGCTGTACCGGCAGGGCAGGCTGCTGCTGGACGAACTCGTCACCCGCGTCTACCCGGTGGAGGACTTCCCCAGGGCCGTGGACGACGCACGCGGCGGACGGGTGGCGCGTGCCGTGCTCACGTTCTGAACGGGCCCGCCCTCCGGCTGAACGGGCCCGTCCCCCGAGCCGGAGGCGGAGGCGCAGGCCCGGAAGGTGCGCCGGTACGCGGTGGGGGAGACCCCGAGCGCGGTCTGCAGATGCTGCCGCATCGACGCGGGTGTGCCGAAGCCCGCGTCCCGCGCGACCTGGTCCACCGACAGATCCGTGTCCTCCAGCAGATGCCGGGCCCGCTCCACCCGCTGCTGCGTCAGCCACTGGCCGGGGCTGACGCCGACCTCCTCGCGGAAGCGGCGGGTGAAGGTGCGCACGCTCATCGACTCCTGTGCGGCCAGGTCGCGCAGGGTGAGGGGACGGTCGAGGCGGCCCAGTGCCCAGGCGCGGGCGGCGGTGGTGGTGGCCTGCTGGGGCGCGGGCACCGGACGCCGGATGTACTGGGCCTGGCCGCCGTCGCGGTGCGGCGGCACCAGGCTGCGCCGGGCGACCTTGTTGGCGACGGCGGTGCCGTGGTCGCGCCGTACGAGGTGCAGACACAGGTCGATGCCGGAGGCGACTCCGGCGGAGGTGAGGACGTCGCCGTCGTCCACGAACAGCACATCCGGGTCGACCGCGATGGACGGGAAGAGCCGCTGGAAGTGGTCGGAGGAGGCCCAGTGGGTGGTGGCGGGGCGGCCGTCGAGCAGTCCGGCGGCGGCTAGCACGTACGAGCCGGTGCAGATGGACACCCAGCGGACGCCGGGGCGGGCACGGGCGAGGGCGGCGGCGAGCGGTGCGGTCAGCCGTCCCTCCTGCACGACCGGCCCGAGCCTGTACGAGGCGGGCACCACGATGGTGTCCGCCTCTGCCAGGGTCTCCGGGCCCCGCTCGACCAGGATGGGGAAGTCGGCGTCGGTGGCGACCGGACCGGGCTCGGGGGTGCAGGCCACCACCTCGTACAGCGGCCGTCCGGCGGAGCGGGCCTGGCCGAAGATCCGGTAGGGGATGCCCAGCTCGAAGGGGATCACGCCGGGCAGGGCGAGCACGACGACCCGATGGGGCTTTTCGGTCGTTCCGGGCTGGGTCATGGATCCGGCCTCCCGTCGCGGCAGTGTGGCCCGATCCTAGCGAATGCTGTCCCACGGGCCACTCGTCCGCCGTGAACCGCCGCCCGATGCTGGTCAGGTGACGCAGACAACCAGACCTTCCCAGGCCTCCGGGCAGCAGGCCCTCGAACACCAGGCCCCCGGACAGGACGAGAAGCCGCGGACCCGCCGACGCCGTCCGCACCGGGCCTGGCTGGTCGCCGCCGTCACCTTCGTGACGATCGTCGCGGCGGGCGGATTCGCCTCCCTGCCCGGACTGCTGATCGACCCGCTCCATGAGGAGTTCGGCTGGTCGCGCGGCACCATCGGGTTCGCCGTCTCGGTCAACCTCGCGCTCTACGGGCTCACCGCGCCGTTCGCCGCCGCCCTGATGGACCGTTTCGGCGTCCGCAAGGTCGTCGTCGCCGCGCTGATGGTCATCGCGATCGGCGGCGGTCTCACGGTCTTCATGACCGCCCCCTGGCAGCTCATCCTGTGCTGGGGCGTGCTCGTCGGCCTCGGCAGCGGGTCCATGGCGCTCGCCTTCGCCGCGACCGTCACCAACCGGTGGTTCACCGCCCGGCGCGGCCTGGTCACCGGCATCCTCACCGCGGGCGGGGCGTCCGGGCAGCTCGTCTTCCTGCCGCTGCTCTCCTGGATCATCGAGCGGCAGCACGACTGGCGGCCCGCCGCCATGACCGTCACGCTCGCCGCGCTCGCCATCGTGCCCTGCGTATGGCTGCTCCTGCGCGACTACCCGTCCGACGTGGGGCTCGCCGCGTACGGGGCCGACGGCCCGCCCGCGCCCCGGCCCGCTCCGCACCGGGGCGCCGCCCGGCGCGCGGTGACGGCCCTCGTCTCGGCCTCCAAGACCGGTACGTTCTGGCTGCTCGCGGGGACGTTCGCGGTCTGCGGTGCCTCGACGAACGGCCTGGTCAAGACCCATTTCGTGCCCGCCGCGCACGACCACGGCATGGCGGTGACGGCGGCCGCGGGCCTGCTCGCGGTGATCGGCGTCTTCGACATCGTGGGGACGATCGCCTCCGGCTGGTTCACCGACCGCTTCGACGCGCGGCGGCTGCTCGCCCTGTACTACGCGCTGCGCGGGCTGTCCCTGATGGTCCTGCCGCTGCTGCTGGACGACGCGGTGCACCCGCCGATGATCTTCTTCATCGTCTTCTACGGCCTCGACTGGGTCGCCACGGTGCCGCCGACGATCGCGCTGTGCCGGGAGTGGTACGGCGAGGACAGCGCCATCGTGTTCGGCTGGGTCCTGGCGTCGCACCAGGTGGGCGCGGGGCTCGTGGCGTTCTTCGGGGGCCTGGCGCGGGACGCCTTCGGCTCGTACGACCTCGTCTGGATCGGGGCGGGCGGACTGTGCGCGGTCGCGGCGCTCATGTCGCTGATGATCCGGCGGGGTGCCGCTAAAGACCCGGCGCCAGCCCTGTGAACGCGCCCCGGTGGAAGAGCAGCGGACCGTCGGCCGCCGCCCGCTCGTCGGTGTCCAGGGCGCACACCCGGCCCACCACCACCAGATGGTCGCCGCCGGTGTGGACCGTGTGGATGGTGCAGTCGATCCAGGCGGGGGCGCCCGTGAGACGGGGCGAACCGGTCACCGGGCACGCGGTATAGGGGACACCGGCGAACTTGTCCGGGCGCTCGGCCGAGCTGACCGCGAAGGACCGGCACAGCCCGGCCTGCGCCGCGCCCAGGACGCTGACGCAGAAGACGCCGCTGCGGGCGATGCGCGGCCAGGTCGTGGACGTACGGGCCACCATGAAGGCGATCAGCGGCGGGTCGAGGGACAGCGAGGTGAACGACTGGCAGGCGAAGCCGGTCGGGCCCGCCTCGTCGGTGGTCGCGATCACGGTGACGCCGCTCGCGAAGTGGCCCAGCACCCGGCGGAATTCCCCCGGGGGCAGCGGCGGGCGCTCATCCTCCTGTACGGCGCGCAGGGCGCGGCGCGCGCTGGGCGGTGGCGGTGGCGGTGGCCCGGCGGTGGTGGGTGAGCCCGCCGAGCGCAGATAGCGGACGGCGGTGGCGGCCATTCCGGCGTGTCCCATCATGGTTCCGCGTCTCTCCTGTTCGTGGGGTGTGGTGTGTTCAGCGGCCCCGGTAGACCGGGGTGCGGCGTTCGACGAAGGCACGGACGCCCTCGTTCGCGTCGGCCGTGGTCATGTTGGTCTCCTGCGCGGCCGCCTCGGCGGCGAAGGCGGCCGCCCGGCCGGACTCCAGCGAGGCGTTGACCAGCGCCTTGGTGGCGGCGAGTGCGCGGGTGGGGCCCGCGGCCAGGCGTTCGGCCCAGGCGCGGGCGGTCTTCGCGAGTTCGCCGTCCGGTACGACGCGGTTGACCAGCCCCAGCCGCTCGGCGTCGGCGGCGGGCAGCGCGTCGCCGAAGAACAGCAGCTCCTTCGCGCGCTGGGGGCCGATCAGCCGGGGGAGGAGGTAGGCGCCGCCGCCGTCGGGGACGAGTCCTCGGCGTACGAAGACCTCGGTGAAGGTGGCCGATTCGGCGGCCAGGACCAGATCGCAGGCGAGCGCGAGATGGGCGCCGAGCCCGGCGGCGGTGCCGTTGACGGCGGCGATGACGGGTTTCTCGCAGTCCAGTACGGCGGTGATGAGCCGCTGCGCTCCGCCGCGGATCAGCCGCGCGACATCGCCCGCGATCCGCTCGGCGGGGGCGGCGGTGGTGCCGCGCAGGTCGGCGCCCGCGCAGAAGCCCCTGCCGGTGGCGGTGAGCACGACGGCCCGCACGGCCGGGTCGGCGGAGGCCTGATCGAGCCGGAAAATCAGGCGTTCTCGCTGGTCAGGGGTGAGGGCGTTGAGCGCGGAGGGGCGGTCGAGGGTGATCCAGGCGACCCCGTTGTCAGTGGCGTGCCGTACAACGGAATCGAGCACTTCTTCGGGGGAGGGAGACGTCATGGGAAGGCTCCTCAGGGTCCTCAGGGTCCTCGGGCTGCTCTGGCTGCTCGGGCTGGGGGCGCGGCGTCGGGGGCGCGGCGGCGGTGCGCGAGGCGTGCGCTCAGCGGCAGATCGCCAGCGCGTCCAGGGCCACGGCGCCCTGGCCACGGGGCAGCACCATCAGGGGGTTGACGTCGAGTTCGGCGAGCTGGTCGCCGAGTTCCAGAGCCATGCGCTGCACCCGCAGTACGACTTCGACCAAGGCGTCCACGTCGGACGGTGGCGCGCCGCGTACGCCGTCGAGGAGGGCGTGGCCGCGCAGTTCGCCGAGCATGGCGCGGGCCTGGTCCTCGCCGAACGGGGGGACGCGGACGGCGGTGTCGCGCAGCACCTCGACGAGCACGCCGCCGAGGCCGACGGTCACGGTGGGCCCGAAGAGGCTGTCGTGGGTGACGCCGACGACCATCTCGACGCCGCGCTCGACCATCTGGCACACCAGGACGCCGTCCAGTTCGACGCCTTCGTAGCGGGCGATGTCGGTGAGTTCGCGATAGGTGTCGCGGACCTGGCTGGCGGAGGTGAGGCCGAGGCGGACCAGGCCGAGTTCGGTCTTGTGGGCGAGCTGGGGCGCGGACGCCTTCATGACGACGGGGTAGCCGACCAGTCCGGCGGCGCGGACGGCCGCGGCGGCGCTGGTGACGAGCTGTTCGCGCGGCACCCGGATGCCGTAGGCGCGCAGCAGCTGCTTGGCGGCGTGTTCGCTGAGGCGCTGGCCGGGGCGGAGCAGTCCGCTCGCCTTGCGCATCGAGGGGGAGGGGGTGCGCGGGGCGTCGTCGAAGGGGGAGCGGTAGGAGGCGGTGAAGCGGTGGTGGCCCAGATAGGCGCGGACGGCGGTGAGGCAGTTGCCGACGGTGCGGAAGGTGGCGACGCGGGAGGAGCCGAGGAGGGTGGTGCGGTAGGCGTCCTCGGTGCCGACGGGCGAGCCCCACACCACGCAGACGAGTTTGTCGGTGCGCTCCGCCGCGTCGACCAGGTCGTGGGCGAGCTTGTCGCTCATCGGCGGGAAGGGGCCGGTGATGGGACAGATCAGGACGCCCACGGCCGGGTCGGCGAGGATCGCGTCGATGATCTTCGGGCCGCGCCAGTCGCCCACGGGGTGGCCGCCGTTGTCGACCGGGTTGGCGACGGAGAGGTCGCCGGGTATCCACTGGTGGAGTTCGGCCTGCTTCTCGTCGGAGAGGGCGGGCATCGGGAGTCCGGCCGCGGTGGCGAGGTCGGCGACGTGGGCGCCGGTGCCCCCGGAGATCGAATACACGACGACGCCCTCGGCGCGCGGGGGCCGTGCGCGGGCGAGCAGCGCGGCTGTGTCCTGGAGTTCGTCCAGGCCGTCCACCCGGATCACGCCGAACTGGCGCATGGCCGCGTCCACGACCTCGTCCGCGCCGGTCAGTTTGCCGGTGTGGGAGGCGGCGGTGCGGGCGCCGGTCTCGGTGCGGCCGACCTTGACGGCGACGACGGGCACCTTGGCGCGGGCGGCCCGGTCGGCGGCGAGGAGGAAGCCGCGGCCGTCCTTGAGGCCTTCCGCGTACAGGGCGATGGCGCCGACCTCGGGGCGGGTGGCGAAGTAGGAGAGGAAGTCGGCGCTCTCCAAGTCGGCCTCGTTGCCGGTGGGGGCCCAGTGGCTGAGCCGGATGCCCAGTTCCTGGAGGGTGTAGAGGGGGCGTCCCTGGTGGCCTGACTGGGTGATGAGGGCGATGGCGGGCCCTTCGAGGTCGTCGCGGAACTCCTCGAAGGCGTTGAGGTTGGTGTTGGGGCCGAGCAGCCGCAGCCCGGCGCGGCGGGCCGCGGCGGTCAGCCGGGCCTGGGCGGCGGCGCCCTCGTCGCCGGTCTCGGCGAAGCCGGAGGCGAAGACGACGGCGAACTTGACCTTGATCTGGGCGAGTTCCTCGATGACCGGGAGGGGGTCGCGGACGAGGAGGACGGCGAGGTCGACGGGTTCGGGCAGCTCGGCGACGGACGGGACGCAGGGGAGGCCGAACACGGCCGGACGGGAGGGGTGCACGGGGTGCAGCCGGGCGCCGACGCGCTCCGCCCAGGCGAGGAGCTGCCGGGTGATACCGGTGCCCGGGCGGCCCTCGGTGTCGGAGGCGCCGATGAGGGCCACCGCCTCGGGGCGGAAGAAGCGGTCCAGATCGGGGACGTGGGCGTGCAGCGGGCGGCCGCTGACGTCCAGGTCTTCGGCGTCGCCGAGGGCCGAGGTGCTGCTGTGGACCTGGACGGCGGGCCCGGGGGGCTGCCCGCAGGCGACGGCGCGGGCGTGACGGGAGTTGGTGGTGAGGGTGCCGTGAGTCGATCCAAGCATTGGGTATCCGCCACTCCTGCTCGTTGGCCAATAACCAGGTAACTGACGCCCAGTCACATTACTGAGTAGTCAGGCTACAGAGCTGACGGGCTGTCAGGAATGCTCGGTGCGCGGAGAACACGCAGGGTGACGGCGCGGCCGTTACCGGCGGTACGGCGCGACGGCAACAAGAGAGTGCCCGCGCGGCGGTGTGCTCACGCCGCCGCGCGGGCGGCGAAATCAAGCCGTCGTGCGGGACACCGTCGAGGCGATCTTCCTCGCGTCGAGGGCCAGCTCGCGCAGCATGCCGCTGATCGGGTTCGTATAGCCCGTGAAGTACAGGCCCGGTGCGCCGGGCAGGGTCCGCCTGCCGTGGGCGAGCGGATGCCCCCGGCCGTCCAGCACGTCCAGATGCCCGACCAGATCCTCCAGTCCGCGCCGGTAGCCGGTCGCCGCTATCACCGCCTCGGGGCCGATGCGCGAGCCGTCGGCCAGCACCACCTTGTCCCCGTCCAGCGACGCGACCGCGGCGACCACCTCCACCCGCCCCGTCCGTACCGCGTCGACCAGCCCCACGTCCTGTACGGGGATCGCGCCCTGCCGTACCCGGGTGTAGAGCCCGGCCTCCGGCCACGGCAGCCCGCGCTCGGACAGGTCCGGCATGCTCACCCGGCACATCACCCGCGCCGCCCGGTCCACCGCGCCCCGTGGCAGCCGCCGCACCAGGATGCCGGTGCGCTGGGCGGGCCAGCCCGCCGTCGAACGCCGCAGGATGTGCGGCGCCGTACGGACCGCCAGCCGTACCCGCGCCGCGCCGCCCTCGACCAGGTCGACCGCGATCTCCGCGCCCGTGTTGCCGACCCCGACCACCAGCACGTCCCGGCCCTCGTACGGCCGGGCATGGCGGTAGCGGTGGGCGTGCAGCAGCTCGCCGGTGTAGGTCTCCCGGCCCGGCCAGTCCGGCAGTCGCGGGGTGTGGTTGTAGCCGGTCGCGACGACGGCCACCGGCGAGAACAGTTCGCGTCCGCCACCCGCCCGCAGCACCCAGCCGGTGTCGTCGCCGGACCGGTCGATCCGGGTCACCTCCACGCCCGTGGCGATCTCCAGCCGGTGGTGCTCGGCGTAGCGCTCCAGGTAGCGCACCACGTCGTCCCGGGCGACCCAGCGCCCGTACGCGCGCGGGATCGGCAGCCCGGGCAGCGCGGAGAGGCGGCGGGTGGTGTGCAGGTGCAGCCGGTCGTAGTGGCCCCGCCAGGAGGCGGCGACCGTGTCGGACTTCTCCAGGACGACGGCGTGAATGCCGCGCTTGCCCAGTGCGGCGGCGGTGGCGAGCCCGCCCGGTCCGCCGCCGATCACATAGACGGGTGAAGGGGATCTCGCAGGGAGACTATCGGCCATGGTGGCGAGCGTAGTCCGCTGCTTGACGGGTTTCGGTCAAAGGAATTCCGAATCGGTTGCGGATCGGTCACGAGGGTCTCCGTACGCCCCTTGCGCGCCTCCGCCCGACCCCCGAAACTGATGTGCCGTCAGGAATGGCGGGCCGGAAGGGAGCGTTGCCCATGAGCGGCCCCGACACCTCCGGCGCCCCCGAGGCGCCCCGCTTCGACCTGCCCGAGCCCGACCCGTTCACCCGCCCCTACTGGGACGCCGCCGCCCAGGGCAGGCTGCTGATCCGCCGCTGCGGCTCCTGCGGCCGCGCCCATCACTACCCCCGCGAGTTCTGCCCGCACTGCTGGAGCGAGGACGTCGCCTGGGAGGAGGCGAGCGGTGACGCCGCCCTCTACGCCTGGTCCGAGGTGCACCGCAACGACCTCCCGCCCTTCGGCGCCCAGGTCCCGTACACCGCGGCCGTCGTGGACCTGGTCGAGGGGCCGCGCATGATGACCCGGATCGTCGACCACCCCGCGCACGGGCTGCGCGCCGGGATGCGGCTGCGTGTCGTCTTCCGCGTGCTGGGGGAGGGCGCCCCGGCCGTTCCCGTCTTCCGGTCGCTGCCCGCGTGACGCCGCCCGCATGACGGCGCCCGCATGCGCCCGCATGCGCCCGCATGACGGCGTCCGATTGATCAGGCCGAATTCGCATCCCGCCGACGAAGAAATTCGATGATCAATCTTGAACAATCACTCGGCCGGATGCCTAGACTGACCGCCTAACTTCCGCCTTTTACCGAGGACTTACTCTTCCGAGCTAGACCCAAGGGCGCCCGGCGGCTGTTGCCCGCTCGACCCCCGGCCGCGAGGAATCGATGACTCCGATACACCCCGATCAGCGTCAGCGGTCGCGCGCCCGCCGGTGGGACTCCCCCGCCAAGCGGGCCTTCCTCGGCCTCCTGGTGACCGTCCCCGTGCTCGGCATCGCCGGATGGGCGGCGGCGGCAGCCGCCCCCGGAGCGGCGAGACCCGCGGTGATCGGGTGCGCGGTCGTGGCCGGGGCGCTGGTGAGCGCCGCCGTCGCGGCCGCCGCCCACCGTGGCGCGGCCCTCGCGCGCGCCGAATCGGCCGTACGGGCCCTGGAGTTCCGGGCCGCACAGGCCGAGGCCCGGGCCGCCGAGGCCGGGTCCATCGCCGAAACGAACCGGCTGACCGCCGAGCGCGCCGAAGCCGAGGTCCGCGAGCTGAGGGACCAGGTCGCCGCCACCGAGCAGCGGGTCGCGGCCGCGGAGCGGCGGGCCGCCGCCAGCGAGCAGCGCGCCGCCGACGCGGCACGGGACCTCGACCACACCGTCGGCACCGCGTTACCCGCCCTCGTCGGGCAGCTGCGCGGCCGGGTCCCGGTCGACCAGGCCCTGGCCGGGACCGAGCGGCCCGCGACCGGCCCGCTGCGCGCCCTGCTGGAGACCGTGGGCGGTGAGCTGTCCCGGGAGCGGCAGAAACGCACCGAGATGGTGGCCGCGTTCCGCAGCATCGCCGGTCGCCTTCAGGCGCTGGTCGCGGGCAACCTCGCCCGGCTGCGGGAGATGCAGGACCGCTACGAGGCCGACGCCCTCGACGACCTCTTCCAGCTCGACAGCACCGCCTCGCAGACCGGCCGGATGGCCGACCGCGTCGCCGTCCTCACCGGCGCGCTGTCCGGTAAGCACTGGCCTCGGCCCATCGTCATCTGGCGGGTGCTGCGGGCGGCCACCTCCCGTATCGAGGGGCTGGAGCGGGTGGAGATCCGCTGCTCCAGTGAACAGGCCGTGGTCGGCGCCGCGGCCGAGAAGGTGATCACGCTCCTCGCCGAGCTGATCGACAACGCCGTGAGCTTCTCGCCGCCGTCCACCGCCGTGAACGTCTACGTCCAGGAGGTCCCGCGCGGGATCGCCGTCGAGATCGCGGACAGCGGCCTGGCCATGCAGCCCGACATGCTCGCCCGGGCGCAGCAGGCGGTCACCGACGACCCGTCGAGCATGCTGAAGCTGTCCGGCACCCGGCAGGGACTGCTGGTGGTGGGCATGATCGCCCGTAAGTTCGGGCTGCGCGTCACGTATCAGTCGTCCGCGACGGGTGGTACGGCGGTCACCGTACTGATCCCGCAGCAGCTGCTCACCGAGCCCCGGGCCGAGCAGCACACACGGGACGAACGCGCTCCGGAACACCGCGCCGCCGCGCCCGTGCTCCCCTCCCGCCGACCGCCGTCGCCAACGCCACCACTGGACGAAGAGCGGTCCGGCGACCATCCGCTCACCCCCGAGGGGCTGCCCAGGCGACGCCGTAAGCAGGTCGAGACCGGCGCCGAGCGGGGTGCCGCGCCACCGGCGCCGCCGCCTCCCGTACGGAAGAAGCCCGCGGAGGCGGGGAACCGGTTCGGCTCGTTCCACACCGCCGTCAAGCAGGACCGCACTCGCACGACACCACGCTCGGAAGGCACGACCTCATGAACCCGCATGACCTCGACTGGAAGCTCGACGCGCTGCTGGCGAAGACCCCGGGGGCGCGGCACGCGCTCGCGGTGTCCAACGACGGGCTGGTGATCACCCACTCCTCCGATCTGACCCAGTCGGAGGCGGAGACGCTGGCCGCCATCGCCTCCGGCATCCAGAGCCTGGCCAGAACGGTGTCGACGAAGTTCGGCGACGGCACCGGCAGCGTGGAGCACTCCCTGGTCGCGGTCGGCGGCGCGGTGCTGATGACCGTCGAGGCGGGCGAGGGCGCCCATCTCGCGGTGCTCGCCCGGGAGGACGCCGACCCGGGGATCGTCGGCAACAGCATGTCCGTGCTGGTCGACGGGCTTCTCTCGTACCTCACCTCGCCGCAGCGCATGCCCGGGGAGGAGGGCGGCGCGACGGCATGATGCGCTGGGACGTCCATGAAGAGCCGGACCGGCTGTTCGCCGCGACGGGAGGACGTAGCCGCGCGTATACGGAATTCGATCTGGTGTCACTGGTCGTCAGCGAGTCCGAACCGGCCGCGGGCATGGCCCCGGAGACGGTTCAGATCCTGAGGCTGTGCCGCCATCCGATGGCGCTGGTGGAGGTCTCCGCGCGGTTACGCATGCCCGTGGGCGTCGTCGCGATCCTGCTGTCCGATCTGCTCGCCGAGGGCCGGATCTCGGTCCGGCACCCCAGCAGCGGGGCGGCCCCTCGGGAGGCATCCCCTCGGGGGACGGCCCCTCGGGGAGCGGCCGCCGCCCCGGAAGTCGCCCCGGCGCGGCTGCCCGATACCGGCCTGGTCCGAGAGGTTCTCGTTGCACTCAAAAATCTCTGAGAAGGCCGAGGCCCCCTTGGCCGACGTCGAGGCGCCGTTGAGCGATACGGCCCGGGACGCGGTGAAGATCGTGATCTCCGGCGGCTTCGGCGTCGGCAAGACGACCTTCGTGCGGGCCGTCAGCGAGATCGACCCGCTGACGACCGAGGCCGTGATGACCGAGACGGGCGTGGGCGTCGACGACGTGGGCGGAGTGGAGGGCAAGTCGGCCACCACGGTCGCCTTCGACTTCGGCCGGATCAGCGTCACGGAGCGGATCGTGACGTATCTGTTCGGCGCCCCCGGGCAGAACCGCTTCCGGTTCCTGTGGGACAACCTGTTCGTCGGCGCCTGGGGCGCGGTGGTCCTGGTGGACACCCGGCGGCTGGCGGACTCGTTCCCCGTCATCGACCACCTGGAGCGCAAGGGGATGCCGTTCGTCGTCGCCCACAACCGCTTCGACGACAGTCCGGACCACAGCCTCGACGCCATACGCGGCGCGCTCGACCTCGCGGACGACATACCGCTGGTCGCCTGCGACGCCCGCTCCCACACCTCGGGCAAGGACGTCCTGGTGGCGCTGCTCGACCATCTCCACACCCTGTCCGCCGCCCAGGAGGCCGCTTCGTGACCCAGCCGACCTCACCGTCCGACGAACCCGCCGCACCAGACGGGCCGGGTTTACGCGACGAACCCGGCGCCCCCAGCGCATCACAGGCCGCTGAACCACAGGCCGCGCCCATCGAGCAGCCCGCGTCCCACCACGACGCCCCCGAGCTGTTCGGCCCGCGCTTCCAGGACACGCCCGCCGAGGTGTACCGGGAGCTGCGGAACACCTACGGCCCCGTCGCCCCCGTGCTGCTCCCCGGCGGCGTCCCCGCCTGGCTCGTCCTCGGCTACCGCGAACTGCTGCGCGTCACCGAGAACACCAAGGTGTTCGGGCGCGGTTCGGCCCGCTGGAGGCTGTGGCCGCAGATCCCGCCGGACTGGCCGCTGCGCCCCATGGTCGAGGACAACGGGTCGCTGCTCTACCGGGAGGGCGACGACCACCGCAGGCGCGCCGGAGCGGTCGGAAGCGCCCTTGAGACGGTCGACCTCAATCAGATGCAGGACGCCACCCAGTCGTTCGCGCAGAGCCTGATCGAGAAGCTGAGCGAGGGCAGCCGGGCCGACCTGATCGCCGACTACGCCCATCCACTGCCCGTGCTCGCCCTCAGCCGCGTCCTCGGCCTGTCCGACTCCGAGGGTGTCGCCCTGGTGAAGTCCATCAACGACATCGTCGACGGCGGCCCCGACGCCCTGCGCGCGCAGATCGAGGTGCGCGGCACCATGGAGCGGCTGGTGGCCCGCAAACGGAAGACCCCCGGCCCGGACGCCACCTCCCGGATGCTCGCCGACCACGCCGGTCTCACCGACCAGGAGGTGGTCGAGGACCTGATGGTCCTCACCCTCGCCGGACACCAGCCCTGCATGGACTGGATCGGCATGACCCTGTGGCTGCTGCTCACCGACCACGACTACGCCGCCGACATGGGCGGCGGCCGCCGCTCGGTCCGCCAGGCCATGCACCAGGTGCTGCGCGACCACACCCCGGTGCAGATCTTCGCGGGCAGGTTCACCACCCAGGACACCGTCCTCGGCGCGACCCGCATCCCGGCCGGGGACCTGGTGCTGCTCGGGCTCGCGGGCGCCAACACCGACCCGTACGTACGTCCCCAGGCGGCCGGGATGGCCGGGTTGGCCGGGTTGGCGGGGGCGGCCGGGCCGGAGGGCCACAACGCCTATATGTCGTACAGCCACGGCGAGCACCGGTGCCCGTACGCGGGCCAGTGGATCGCCGAGGTCGTCGCCCACACCGCCGTCGAGACGCTGCTGGAGCACCTGCCGGACGTGGAACTGGCCGTGCCCGCCGATGCGTTGCGGTGGCGCCCCTCGCCGTGGCTGCGCGGCCTGACCTCGCTGCCCGTCACCTATACGCCCGCCCACTCATACACCGGAGGCTTCGGTTGGGACTGACAGAGGGACCGACAGAGGAACTGACAGAGGAACTGGCAGGGGAACGCCCCTTCCTGCTCGACCCGACGATCCGTACGTCCGCCGAGGAGAGCGAACTCCTCTACGAAGCCGGGCCCGTGGTCCGGGTGGAGCTGCCGGGCGGGGTGCCCGCGTGGGCCGTCACCCATGACGCGCCCGCCCGCGAGGTGATGCGCGACAGCCGCTTCGTGAAGGACATCGGCCAGTGGGGCGCCTGGACGCGCGGGGAGATCCCTCCGGACTGGCCGCTGATCGGCCTGGTCGACCTGGGACCCTCCATGGTCAGCACGGACGGCCCCGAGCACCGGCGGCTGCGCCGCCCGGTCGCCCGGGAGTTCACCCCGCAGCGGGTGGAGGCGCTGCGCGGCCGGGTCGAGGAGATCACCCGCGAACTGCTCGACCGCACGGCGGAGGCCGCCTCGGCCGAGGGGGCGGGCGGGGTGGTGGACCTCAAGGACACGTTCGCGTTCCCGCTGCCCATCACCGTGGTCGGCGAGCTGTTCGGCATGCCGACCGAATGGCACCGGCCGCTGCGGAAGCTGTACGACAGCTTCTTCGACGACAAGGCCGCCCCCGAGACCGTCCTCGCCACCATCCAGGCGCTGTACGACTACATCGCGCGGCTCGTCCAGCTCAAGCGCGACGAGCCCGGCGCCGACCTCACCAGCGCGCTGCTCTCCGAACTCGGCGACGAGCCGTCACAGGAGGCCGTCGAGGAGCTGATCGCCACCATCCAGGTGATGATCACGGCCGGGCACGAGACCAGCGTCCATGTGATCGTGAACGCCGTACGGGCGCTGCTGGACGACCCCGCGCAGCTCGACCTCATCCACACCGGCCGCTACAGCTGGGACGACGTGGTCGAGGAGAGCCTGCGGCTGGACGCCCCGGCGCTGAACTTCCTGTTCCGCTTCGCCACCGAGGACATCGACGTCGCCGGAACCCTCGTGCGCGCGGGGGAGGGCGTGGTCATCTCCTACGGGGGCATGGGCCGCGACCGCGTCCAGCACGGCGCGGACGCCGACCGCTTCGACATCGCGCGCCGCCCCCGGCACTCCTCGTTCGGCCATGGCCCGCACAGCTGCCCGGGCTCCTCGCTCGCCCGCCTGGAGACCACGATCGCGCTGCGGGAACTCTTCGCCCGCTTCCCCGGTCTGCGGCTCGCCGACCCGGACGGCCCGCTGGAGCGCTCCCCGTCGGTCATCGTCAACGGCCACCGGGCGCTGCCGGTGCGGCTGAGCTGACCTCAGGCGGTACGAGGGGCCCTAGGGCCAGAGCAGTTCGCGCCGCCAGCCGCCGCGTTCCTCCGGAGCGCGGCGGTAGCGGAGCCGTACGTGCCGCCGCCGCGCCTCCTCCTGGTAGAACTCCACCTCGTCCGGCTCCAGGGCGTACAGCGTCCAGGTGGGGGCGGTGGCGTCCGGTTCGCGCGCGGCCCGCTCGTACGCGTCGGCGAAGGCCGCCTCCAGCTCCTCGGACGAACCGAGCACCGCGCTCTGCCGCCCCGACCCGGCCAGCGCCGCCGCCAGCGCGGCGGGGGAGCGGCCGCGCAGGTCCGCCGCGCTCTCCTCGGGCGGGGCCTGCGTGACGCGGCCGCTGATCCGGACCTGGCGTCCGTCGCGCATCCAGTGGAAGCCCAGCGACGCGTACGGGTGCTCGGCCAGCTCGCTCCCCTTGCGGCTGGTGCGATGGGTGCCGAAGTGCCAGCCGTGGGCGTCGGCGCCGCGCAGCATCACAGTGCGCAGGGACGGGCGGCCGTCCGCTCCGGCCGTGGCGAGCGTCATCGTGTGCGGGCCCGGTTCGCCGCCCTCGGCGGCCTCGCGCAGCCACCGCCGGAACAGCGGAAGCGGCGCGTCCGGGGCCTGGGCGGGGTCGAATACGGGCAGCTCGGCCGCGTGCGGGACGCGCAGGCCCCGCAGCAGTTCCCGGAAGGCCTCATCATCGTGTGCGTCGCTCATGGGGGCACCATCCGATCACCCGGCGCCGGGCGGGGCAAGCGGAAGCCGTATGGGGCTCAGCCCCGTCCGAGCACGACCGTGCCCGACGAGCAGAACCAGCCGCCCGTACCCGACGCCACGGCCAGTTCCGGCAGCCGTCCGCCCGCCTTGCGCACCTGGCGTTCACCCGCCTCGCCGCGCAGCTGCCGTACCGCTTCGACCAGCAGGAACAGCCCGCGCATCCCGGGGTGGCAGGCGGACAGGCCGCCGCCGTCGGTGTTGACCGGGAGCGCGCCGCCGAGCGTCAGCCGCCCGTCCGCCGCGAACGCGCCGCCCTCGCCCTTCGCGCAGAAGCCGAGGTCTTCCAGGGTCACCAGCGTCATATAGGTGAACGCGTCGTACAGCTCCGCCACATCGATCTCCGACGGCCGCACCCCCGCCCGCGCGAAGGCCGCCCGGCCGGAGGCCGCAGCGGGCGAGACGGTGAAGTCGTCCCACTCCGACATGGCGGAGTGCGAGACGGCGGTGCCCGAGCCCAGCACCCACACCGGCGGCCGGGCCGTGTCCGCCACCAGTTCCTCGGCCGCGAGCAGCACCGCGCAGCCGCCGTCCGAGCGGATGCAGCAGTGCAGTTTGGTGAACGGGTCGGCGATCATCGGCCCGCTCAGCACGTCGTCGACCGTGATCGGTTCCCGGAACATCGCGTCCGGATTGTGTGCGGCGTTGGCGCGTGCCTGAACGGCGATGTCCGCGAGCTGTTCGAGCGTGGTGCCGTACTCGTGCATATGGCGGCGCGCGGCCATCGCGTACTTGGCGACCAGGGTGTGGCCGTACGCCACCTCGAACTGGAGCGGTCCGCGCGACCCGAAGGAGAGGTTCGCGGTCCGGCGGCCCGCCCGGATGTCGGCGCGGGCGGTCGAGCCGTAGACGAGGAGGACGGCGCGGGCGTGCCCGGCGGCGATGGCGTCCACCGCGTGCGCCGCCATGACCTCCCAGGTGGCGCCGCCGACGGCCGTCGAGTCGGTCCAGCCGGGCCGCAGCCCCAGGTACTCGGCCACCTCCACGGGGGCGAGGGTGCCGAGCCCCGCCGAGGCGAAGCCGTCCACCACGGACCGGTCGAGACCGGAGTCGGCGAGCGCGCGGCGGGCGGCCTGGGCGTGCAGGGCGTAGGGGGTGGGGCCGTCGACACGCCCGCAGTCGGCGAGGGCGACGCCGACGACGGCGACCTTGCGGGGGGCGGACGTCATGAATCTGACGGTACATCAGATTCGGCGCTAGTATGACTGGTCGTCAGGAACGGGAGGTGCTTCGTCCGATGGATGCCGCGCTCAGCGAGGAGCAGGAGGAGATCCGGCGCACCCTGCGCGAGCTGCTGCGGGGGCGGTGCGGCGGCGACGACGTCAGGGCCGCCGTCCGCACCGCCGCCGGATACGACGAGGCGCTGTGGGGCGCTCTCGCCAGGCGGCTGGGCCTGCCCGGGCTCGCCCTGCCCACCGCGTACGGCGGCGTCGGCTGCGGTCCCGTCGAGCTGGCGCTCGCCTGTGAGGAGACCGGGCGCGCGCTGCTGCCCTCGCCGCTGCTGGCCACCGCCGTGCTCGCCGCGCCCCTGGTCGCCGCCCTCGGCACCGCCGCCCAGCGCGCCGAGCTGCTGCCGCGCATCGCGGGCGGCGCCCTGACGGCGGCCCTCGCGGTCCCGGGCCGGGCGCTGCCGGTGGCGCTGGGTCTGGTCCACGGGGTCGCGCCGGGTGCCGCGGGCCTGGCGGGGCCCTGCGCGGACGCCCTGGGGCAGGGGCCCGATGGCCGCGACGCGGCGGACTGGGCGGGTGGCGGGCGCGCGGGTGGCGTCCAGGCCCGGGTCCGGGACGGGGGCTGGCGGCTGTACGGGCAGGTGGAGCAGGTGCTCGACGGGCACAGCGCGCGGCTGCTGCTGGTCGCCGCCCGCACCGGTGGCTATACGCGCGGCCGCGTCCTGGTCTTCGCCGTACGGGGGGACGCGCCCGGGCTGGTCCGCACCCGGCTGACCGCGCTGGACGAGACCCGGCCGCAGGCCCGTATCGAGCTGCGGGACGTCCCGGCCGAGCTGCTGGGCGAGGACGGCGCGGATGTGGCGGGCGCGCTCGCCGCGCTGGGCGGACCGGCGGCGGCCGCCCTCGCCGCCGAGGCGGTGGGCGCGGCGGACGCGGCCCTCGCCCGTACGGTCGACCACGTGCGGACCCGGGAGCAGTTCGGCCGCCCGATCGGCTCCTTCCAGGCGGTCAAGCACCGGCTGGCCGATGTGTACGTGACGGTCCAGTCGGCCCGCTCGGCGGCGTACTACGCGGCGTGGGCGGCCGACGGGAAGGAGGGCCGGGTCGCGGGCCCGCTGGCGCTCGCGGCGGCGCTGGAGGCGCAGCGGGCGGCCGCGGGCGAGGCCGTGCAGCTGCACGGCGGCATCGGCATCACCTGGGAGCACGACGCGCAGCTGCACCTCAAGCGGGCCGCCTCCGACGAGCTGCTGTTCGGCCCCGCGCACCGGCTGCGGGCGCGGGCGGCCGACCGGGACGGGCTCTTCGCCCCGGCCGCCGCCGAGGCGGTGACGGTCTGATGCCGCCGGGGGCGCGGATGACGCGGCTCGTCCAGAAGGTGTCCTCGGGGCGTACCTTCGCGCGGCTCGCCCCGCACGTCGTCCCGGCCCTCGACCGGGCCGTCCACCGGCTGACCCGGGGCCGGGTGCTGCCGAGCGCGCGGATGCTGCCGGGGGTGATCCTCACGGCGCGCGGCGCGAAGTCCGGGCTGCCCCGCCGTACGCCGCTGGCGTGCATGCCGGAGGAGGGCGGCGGCTGGCTGCTGGTCGGCAGCAACTTCGGCCGCCCCGGCCATCCGGCCTGGACCGCCAATCTGCTGCGCAACCCGGACGCGGAGATCAGCTGGCAGGGCCGCGACATCCGGGTCCGGGCCCGGCTGCTGGAGGGCGCGGAGCGGGAGCGGGCCTGGTCGGCGGTGGTGGCCTTCTGGCCGCCGTACGAGAGCTACCAGGCGCGGGTGGACCGCCGGATCCGGCTCTTCCGGCTGGAGCCGGTGCCCGCGAAACCCAGCCCCTCCGGCGATTGAGGAGCGGGGTCCGGGGCGGAGCCCGTGTGGGGGTGTGGGGGCGGAGCCCCCGCTCAAGAAACGGCCGCGGCGGACCACTCGGGTCGAGTGGTCCGCCGTGACATGACAGGACGTGCTGGCCCGCCGACCGGGCCCGGCCGGCTTCGGCGCGCGGATGCGCGCGGGGGCGCGTACGGGCACGGGGGCGCCGTGGTGAGCGCCGAGGCGCTACTTCGGTGGCTTGCGACCGGTGATCCCCAGGTGCACCAGCAGGGCCAGGCTCGGCTTCAGGTCGGCCTGCTTGACCCCCCAGCTCTGGAACCCCTTCTGGTGGGCGGAGACCGCCGCCAGCATCGCGACGAGCGAGCCCGCCACGGCGGCCGGCTGGACGTCCTTGTCGTACCGGCCCTTGGACTGAAGCTCCTTGATCGCGTCCGTCAGGGAGTTGGTGACGGCGTTGAGGATCTTCATGCGGATCTTGTAGAACCGCTTGTCTCCCTCGGCCGCGCCGAGGTCGACCACGCGCAGGATGGCGTCGTGTTTGCGCCAGAAGGAGAGGAAGCCGTCGACCAGCTCGTCGGCGGCCGTGGCGCCGGACTTGCCCGCCCAGGAGCGCCCGGCGACCAGATCGGTCAGGCCCGCGCCCTCCTTCGCCATCTCCTCGGCGATCTCGAGGACGGCGCCCTCCACATCGGGGAAGTACTGGTAGAACGTCGCCGGTGAGGTGCCTGCCTTGCGGGCGACATCGATGACTTTGACGTCTCGGTACGGGGATGTGCTGAGCATCTCGCCGAGGCAGTCGAGCAGCTTCTGCCGCGTCGCCTGCCCGCGACGACCGGCCACCCGACCGTCGACGGTGCGTACTTGTCCTGTCATGCCGTCAGCTTACCGAGGGGTGATCGAAGCGCGATTCGACTGCGTGCAAATGGGGTTCGTGCGGGATGAGAGGGTTTGTGAGCCCTCCGTCGCAGCTCGGAATGGCTGATTCCGGCCCCATCCGAGGGCCTCTCGGAGGCCGTCAAGCCGTCAATCACCGCTCAGCCATGCGGGTGAATCGTGTTATCAACAGGCTGTGGATAAGAAGCGTGGATGACCCGCTCGGAGCCTGGCGGAAACGGCCAAGGATTGGCCAAATATTTCGACTTTCGGAGCGGGCAGACGGGGCGATCCCCCGTTAGCGTGGCAAACGCGGCAAAGGCCGCGCATACGCGGGACGCGGGAGGACTCGGGCCATGGTCGCTTGCGCGGAAGGCGTGCCCTGCTGGGCGGACGTGATGCTGCCGGACCTCGCGGCGGGCCGCCGCTTCTACGGCGAGCTGTTCGGCTGGACCTTCACCGAGGGCGCCGCGGGCTACCGCCCGTACACCTGGGCCCGGCTCGGCGGGAAGGACGTCGCGGCGCTGGTCCCCAAGTCCGACGGCCGGATGCCCACCGTCTGGAACGTCTACCTCGCGACCGGGGACGCCGCCGCGGCCACCGCCCGGATCCGGGAGGCGGGCGGCCGGGTGATCGTCGCGCCCCGGTGGATCGACGACCTGGGCGTGATGGCCACGGCCGCCGACCCGGGCGGCGCGGTCTTCGGGCTCTGGCAGACCGGCAGCCACCCCGGATTCGCCCGCCGGGACGAACCCGGCGCGTACGGCTGGACCGAGGTCCACACCCGGGAGCCGCGGGTGGTGGACGCCTTCTACCGGACGGTCTTCGCGTACGAGGCGACTCCGGTGCCCGGCGTCGGCGTGCTGTGGTCGCCGCGCGGCGAGCCCGCCGACCCCGGTCACGCCGTCGCCGCACGGGTCGTGATGGGGGAAGGGCACCCGGCCGAACTGCCCGCGCACTTCCTGACGTACTTTGTGGTGGCGGACTGCGATCATGTGTCGCGTACGGCCCAACGGCTGGGCGGACGGGTCCTCAATGGGCCCGAAGATACGCCGTACGGGCGTTTCGCGGTCCTAGCGGACAATCAGGGCGCGGTTTTCGCGGTCATCGACACCTCGTCGGCGGACTCCGGAACAACGGAGAACGGGGCGGGGCGGGGCTGAGAGCGGTCCGGCGGCCGGTCGGTCGAACCGGATGGGCTCCGGCTCCGTATCGCCCGATGACACGACGAATCGCCCCCGGGTTCGCAACCGCCGCCTTCGCCAGAGAGAATGCAGGATGCGTGCCGCCGGTTGGTTTGTCGGTGAGACGCTGCACGGGGCTGTATTTTTTGGGGCCCCCACGGGGAGGTGGCAGGCAAGTGGTGGAGCAGCTGACGCAGCACGATCCGAGGCGGATCGGTCCCTTCGAGGTGCTGGGCCGGCTTGGCGCGGGCGGCATGGGGCTCGTCTATCTGGCACGTTCGGCGTCCGGCCGACGGGTCGCGATCAAGACGGTCCGGACCGAGCTGGCCGAGGACCAGCTGTTCCGCGTCCGCTTCACCCGTGAGGTGGAGGCGGCCCGCGCGGTCAGCGGCTTCTATACGGCCGCCGTCGTGGACGCCGATCCGCGCGCCGCGGTGCCCTGGCTGGCCACGGCCTACGTCCCCGCGCCGTCCCTTGAGGAAATAGTCAATGAGTGCGGGCCGATGCCCGCCCAGGCGGTGCGCTGGCTGGCGGCCGGGGTCGCCGAGGCGCTGCAGTCCATCCATGGCGCGGGCCTGGTCCACCGGGATCTGAAGCCGTCGAACGTGCTGGTCGTCGAGGACGGCCCGCGCGTCATCGACTTCGGTATCGCCTCGGGCGTCTCCAACACCCGGCTGACGATGACCAACGTCGCCGTGGGCACGCCCGCCTATATGTCGCCCGAGCAGGCGCGCGACTCGCGCAGTGTGACGGGCGCCAGCGACATCTTCTCGCTCGGCTCGACCCTGACCTTCGCGGCCACCGGGCACGCCCCCTTCCACGGCGCGAACCCGGTCGAGACCGTGTTCATGCTGCTGCGCGAGGGTCCGGACCTGCTCGGGCTGCCGGACGAGCTGCGACCGCTCATCGAGTCGTGCATGCAGATGGAGGCCGACCGGCGGCCGTCCCCGGCGGATTTGCAGTCGCAGCTGGCCCCGCACCTCTTCGCGTCCAACGCCGACGACAGCGGTACGGCCTCGGCCTGGCTGCCGGGCGGCGCGGTCGCGCTCATCGAGCGCAAGCGCAGCGGACGCAACCAGGTGGCCCGTGGCGCGCGGCCGCCGTCCGGCTCCTCCCGCCCCGCCGGGAGCGGCGGGGCCGGAAGCCGCCCGTCCGTGCCGCTGCCGCCCGAGCGGCCGCCCACACCGCCCTCCTACGCCCCCGCCGGGGCCGACGGGCGCGGCGGCGGTCGGCACGGCGCGCCCGCCGGAGCGGGCGGCTGGGAGCCGGTGGGCGCGGGCGATCCGCGCGGCGGCCTGCGCGCGGACCAGGCGGCCGGTCCGTCGAACGCGCTGGGCGCCATCGGCCCCGGGCGGCACGCGGCGCCGCCCGCGCAGCCGTCCTCGCCCGGCCCGTCCGCACCCGTGCCCTCCGCTCCGGTGCCCTCCGCACCCGCACCCGCTCCGGCGCCCGGGCCCATGCCCACCGGGACCGACGGGCCGGTCCGGCTGCACAACTCCCAGGTGGCCATCGGTCCCGGGCTGCACGCCTCCGTCACGCGCGACCCGCAGCCGAGGCACGACACCGGCCCGGCCACGGGCTGGGTGCGGCCGCCGACCGGTCTGACGACCGGCGGGGTGAGCGGGGGCGAGGCCGTGGGCGCCGTCCCGCCGCCCTCCCACTCCCCGGCCACCGACGCGGCCGAGCAGCCGGGCGCGGCGGGCCACGGCCGCTGGCGGCCCTGGCGGTTCCGTATGTCGAACGACGTGTGGGGCACCCCGGCCGTCGCCGGGGACCTGCTCTACGTCACCTCGTTCGAGGTGCACGCGCTCGATGTGGCCACCGGTCGGCGGCAGTTCAAGACCCGCGACGTGGCGTGGGCGATGGCCGTCGAGGGCGGCCGTATCCACGCCTCCGACGGCCCCACCCTGTACGCGCTGGACGCGACGGACGGCTCCGAGCGGTGGCGGCTGTCCACGGACGGCTGGGTCTACTCGCTCAAGGTCGACCGAGGCACGGTCGTCACCGGCACGCGTGGCGGCGGCGTCCAGGCCTGGGAGGCGGCCAACGGCGAGCTGCTGTGGGAGATGCAGGGCATCCAGACCGACTTCGAGACGCCCGAGTCCGGTCCGGCCGTGCACGACGGCACGGTCTACGTGTGGTCGGACGCCCGGCTGCGCGCCCTGGAGGCGCGTACGGGCCACGAGCGCTGGTCGTACCCGGTCGGCGACACGGCGTCCTGCGGCGGCGTGCCGCTGCGGCTGCTCCCGGCGCCCGACGGGGTCGTGTACGTCTCGGCCGGTACCCGGGTGCTGGCGATCGACATCGCGCGCGGGGAGGTGCGGTGGCGTTTCGAGGCGCCCGCCGTCTTCCTGAGCCCCCCGGCGTACGCGCCGGGGCCCGCGGTGACCGGCGGCGGCATCTACGTCGCCGACTACCTGGGCACGGTCTACGCCCTCGACGCGTCGAACGGCCGCGACCGCTGGCGCATCGCCACCGAGGCGCGCGGTTCGGTCGAACCGGTCCTGGTGGCCGACGGCTCCGTCCATCTGGGCAGCGGCAGCGCCCTGTACACCCTCGACGCGGTCACGGGCACCCCCAAGTGGCGCTTCGCGGCGGGCGGCGAGGTCATCGGCTCACCGGTGGTCGCGGACGGCCGCGTCCACTTCGGCTCGGCCGACCACTGCCTGTACACGGTCGACGCGGCGGGCGGCCAGCTCCGCTGGAAGCTGGCCACGGGCGGCGAGATCACCGGCTCGCCGGTGGCGGCGGGCGGTGTGGTGTACGCGTGCAGCAAGGACCGCTGTGTGTACGCCCTGGACGCGGTCAAGGGCACCGGCCAGTCCCGCCCCTCAGCCCGCCCATAGCGGCCGTGTCCCTGACAACCCCTGCTACGGTGATCCGCGTTCACTGACACGGGGGAAGTGGTTCGTCATGCGGAGAGGTCTGCGGCTCACGGCCGCGCTCATGGTGGTGCTGGTGGCGCTCACCGGGTTCAAGGGCAAGTCGCGCGGAAGCCGGGGGAGCGGCGGGGGCGGAGGCGGCTGCTCCAGCTCCAGCTCGCACCAGTCCGGTTCCGGCTCCAACTCCGACTACGGGTCCGACTATTCGGATTCCGGTTCCGGTTCTGGTTCCGGTTCTGGTTCCGGTTCCGGCGGCACCCGCTACCGCGACACCAACCGCTACGGCTCCACCCCGTCCGCCGGTGGTACGGCGAGCGCGTCGCCCACGGAGCCGGAGACGACCGTCGTCACCTGCGCCGGGCGGGACAAGGGCGGCGAACCGGCCGCCACGGTCAAGGTGCGCAACCGCTCGGGTTCGTCCGAGCTGTACATCGTGGACATGACCTTCCTCGGCAAGAACGGCGCCGAGGTGACCCGGGGCAGCGAGAACGTACGCGTCCCCGCAGGGCGGACCGAGACCGTCCGGGTACCGCTCGACGATCCGCTGGAGGCCCGGAACGTCGTGCGGTGCGAGGTCGCGTCCGTCTACTGAGTCACGATCCGCCGAGGTGACTTTGGGGTAGGGGCACCCGTTGGCTAGGGTGGCGTGCACTTGTCAATCCATCGCGGGTTGGCTTGATTGCAGCTTTCCACGGGGGTAATTCCATGCAACGCCGTTCCTCACGCCTGCTCGCCGTCTCCCTGGTCGGGCTTCTCGCGCTCACCGGATCGCTCACCGGATGCGGAAAGAAGAAGAGCAGCGGCCTCGGCGGAGGCGACAACGGGTTCGTCTCCGGCGGTACGAGCGGCGGCAACGAGCCCGCGTCCGACCCCAGCGGCCTGTCCAGCGACATCCCCACCGATCTGCCGAGCGGGCCCTCGGACCTGCCGTCCTACGGCGCCCCGACGCCCTCGGACTCGTACACCTACTCCGCGCCGCCCACCTACAACCCGGACGCGACCAGCGAGACGAGCGGCACCAACTGCCGCTACGACCAGTCGACCAGCCAGTTCAAGTACGACATCACGGTCACCAACACCGACACCTCCCGCAGCTTCCGCTACTCGGTCAGCACCAAGTGGAACGAATACGGGAGCGACGGGCTGCTCGGCTACGACAGCCAGGACGTGACCGTGCTGCCCGGCGAGAGCGAGACGTTCACGGCCACCGCGAGCTACACCATCACCAAGCGCACTCAGTACACCTGCCAGATCAGCCTCTCCTCCAAGTACACGACCTGACTCGGCGGGCGCCGACTCACCGCGTACGGAAGCCGGGCGTGCGGGCCGCGAAGAGCGCGGCCTGCGCGTCCGGCGGCAGGTTCCCCAGGGCGATCAGCTCCGGGGCCCGGGCGAGCGCCTGGGACAGCGCCGCCTCCTTGGCCGCCCACAGCGCCCGTACGGTGCCCTGGACCGCCTCCGTGGGGTGCGCCGCGATGACCGCTGCGGCCCGTACCGCCGCGGTCACCGCCTCGCCCGGCGGCACCACCTCGCTGACCAGCCCCGTCTCATAGGCCCGCCCGGCCGAGACCCGCTCGGCTGTCCCCATCAGCGCCATCCGCGCGACCTCCCCGGCGGGCATACGCTGCGCCATGTAGACGGCCTCGTACGCGCTGACCATCCCGTAGGAGGTGTGCGGGTCGAAGAAGGTGGCGGTCTCGTCGGCGACGATGAACTCGGCCTCGCCCAGCAGATAGAACGCCCCGCCGCACGCCATTCCGCCCACCGCCGCCACGACCGGCTTCCACAGGTCGTTCGCCTTGGGCCCGATGTCCCGCAGGGGATCGTCCATCGCGTACGGGGACGGCGGCTGCGGGACGGTCACCGTGCGGTCGATCCCGGTGCAGAACGCCCGCTCGCCCGCCCCGGTGAGCACCACCGCCCGCACCGACTCGTCCCGGCGCAGCTCCCGCCATACGGAGGCCAGTTCGGCGGCGGTCGCCAGGTCGATGGCGTTGTGGCGCTCGGGCCGGTCCAGGGTGACGACCGCGACCCCGTCGTCCCGGATCTCCTTCGTGACCGTCATGGCCGCTCCAGCAGCCAGCGCACCACCGTGGGCCCGCCCGGAAGGGGGTGGAAGACGGCCCGTACGGGCGCGCCGATGCGTATGCGCGCCGGGTCGACGGAGTTCAGCGCGGCGCCGGGGGAGTCGACCAGGTTGCCCACCAGCCGGATCCGCGGGGCCTCGGCCAGTTCGACGAGGATCACGTTGTACGGGGCCTGGGCCGCGTAGGCGGGCAGCAGCGGCGGATGCGGCAGGACGTACGACCAGATCCGGCCACGCCCGCTCGTCCTTGTCCACAGGCTGTCGAAGGACTGGCAGTGCGGGCAGCAGGGCCGGGGCGGGAAGCGCGGTTCGCCGCAGCCGGTGCAGGTCTGGACACGCAGCTCCCCGCGCGCCGCGTAGTCGAAGAAGGGGGCGCCGTCCTCGTCGGGTACGGGCCGGAGCAGTTCCGGGGGTTCGGTCGGCTCGGTCAGCTCGGTCATGGGTCAACTCCTCAGCAGCAGGGCCGATGTGGGAACCCCTTCGCCCGCCGTGACCAGGCAGGTCCGGGCGTCGGGGACCTGGGCGGTGCTGGTTCCGCGCAGCTGTCTGACCCCCTCGGTGATGAGGTTGAAGCCGTGCACATACGCCTCGCTCAGCCCGCCCCCGCCCGTGTTGAGCGGCAGCCGCCCGCCGACCTCCAGCGCGCCGCCCTCCGTGAACGCGGCGCCCTCGCCGCGCCCGCAGAAGCCGTAGCCCTCCAAGGACAGCGGGATCAGCGGGGTGAACGCGTCGTAGATCTGCGCCACGTCCACGTCCTGCGGGCCGAAGTCGGCGGTTTTCCACAGGTGTCGGGCGGCGGTCCAGGCGGGCCCGGTCAGCGGGTCGTCGTTCCAGTAGTTGACCATCCCGTGGTGCTGGGCGGGCAGCCCCTGGGCGGCGGAGTGGACGTACACCGGCGGGCGGGCGCAGTCGCGCGCCCGCTCGGCGGAGACGATGACGCAGGCCAGCGCGCCGTCCGTCTCCAGGCAGTTGTCGAACAGGCACAGGGGTTCGCTGATCCAGCGGGCGGTCATGTACATCTCGCGGGTCAGCGGGCGTTCGTACATCATCGCGGCGGGGTTCTGGTTGGCGCGGTTGCGGCAGGCCAGCGCGACGTTGAAGAAGTGGTCGCGGGTGGCGCCGTACTCGTGCATATAGCGCCGCGCGAGCAGCCCGATCTCGTCGGCGGGCCGCAGCAGTCCGTAGGGCCGGGTCCACTGGGCGGGGGTGGGCAGCTGGACGCGGGTGTTGGTCCAGGGCCGGGGCCCGCTGCCGCGCTTGCGGGAGCGCCAGGCCACCCCGACGCCCGCCTGCCCGGTGGCGATCGCGGCGGCCAGATGCGCGACGGTGGCGCAGGAACCGCCGCCCCCGTAGCCGACCTTGCTGAAGAACGTGACGTCGCCCGCGCCGATCGCCTTGGCGACCTCGACCTCGTCGGTCTCCTCCATGGTGTACGAGGCGAAGGCGTCCACCTCGGAGGGGGCGATTCCGGCGTCGTCGAGGGCGGCCAGGATCGCCCGGCAGGCGAGGGCCTTCTCGGATTCGGGGAGGCGTTTGGCGAACGGGGTCTGGCCGATACCGACGATCGCCGTCGCGTCCTTCAGGCCCATGGCCACCTCCGTACGTCGCGGTCACCGGTGCTGACAGCGGGGAAGGCTACCGCTAATCTGACGGACAGTCAGCTAGTGGGATCCGGGTGCGGAGGCGTCTCATGGCTCAGTGGCAGACCATCCCGGCGCTGATACGCGACGCGGCGCGGGCTTACGGCGAGGCGACGGAGGCCGTTGTCGAGGGCCGCGCGCGGATCTCGTACGCCGAACTCGGCGCCCGTATCGAACGCGCCGCGGCCGCCTGTGTCGCCTCCGGCGTCGAACGGGGCGACCGGGTCGCGATCTGGGCGCCCAACACCACCGACTGGATCGTGGCCGCCCTCGGCGCGGTCACCGCGGGCGGCGTCCTCGTCCCGGTCAACACCCGTTTCAAGGGCGCCGAGGCGGCGTACGTCCTGCGGCGCACCCGGGCCACCCATCTGTTCATCACCGGCACCTTCCTGGGCGCCTCCTACGTGGCGTCGCTGCGGCGGGCGGCGGAGCAGGGGCCGGGTCAGGGGGTCCCGCTGCCGGGGCTGCCGTATCTGCGCGAGGTGATCGTCCTCGCCGGGGACGCACCCGACGACTTCCGCACCTGGAAGGACTTCCTGGCGGCGGGCGAGTCCGTACCGCCGGACGCCGTACGGGCCCGGGCCGACTCCGTCCGCCCGTCCGACCCCTCCGACATCACCTTCACCTCCGGCACCACGGGCGACCCCAAGGGCGTGGTCATCACGCATGGGCAGACGCTGCGGGTCTACGACACCTGGAGCGAGGTGACGGGGCTGGCGCACGGCGACCGCTATCTCATCGTCAACCCCTTCTTCCACACTTTCGGTTACAAGGCGGGCGTCCTCGCCTGTCTGACGCGCGGCGCGACGATGGTGCCGCAGCCGGTCTTCGACGCGGACACCGCGCTCGCCCGCATCGCCGCCGAGCGCGTCAGCGTGCTGCCCGGGCCGCCGACGCTGCACCAGGCGATCCTCGACCACCCGGCGCGGGACGCCCACGACCTGTCCACGCTGCGCCTGGTCGTCACCGGCGCCGCCGTCGTCCCGCTGGAGCTGGTGGAGCGGCTGCGCTCCGAACTGCGCGTCGCCACCGTGCTGACGGCGTACGGTCTGACGGAGGCGTCCGGCACCGTCACCATGTGCCGCCGGGGCGATCCGCCGGAGACCATCGCCGCCACCTCCGGCCGCGCCATCCCGGACACCGAGGTCAAGGTCGTGAGCCCACTGGGCGGCCCGCGCCCGCCGGGCACCCCCGGTGAGGTGCTGGTCCGCGGCTTCCACGTGATGCGCGGCTACTTCGAGGACCCGGTCGCCACCGCCCGCGCCATCACGCCGGACGGCTGGCTGCGGACGGGCGACATCGGCGTCCTCGACGCGGAGGGCAATCTGCGGATCACCGACCGGATCAAGGACATGTTCATCGTCGGGGGCTTCAACGCCTATCCCGCCGAGATCGAGCAACTCCTCGCCCGGCACCCGGATATCGCCGATGTCGCCGTCGTCGGCGTCCCGGACGCCCGCCTCGGCGAGGTCGCCAAGGCGTACGCGGTCCGCCGCCCGGACTCCGCCGTGACGGCCGACAGTCTGATCGCGTGGGCTCGCCGCGAGATGGCCAACTACAAGGTGCCGCGCCAGGTCGAGTTCCTGCCGGAACTGCCGCGCAACGCGAGCGGCAAGGTCCTCAAGCGCAGCCTGCGGGGGCGTGCGGGCTGACCACGACGACGTGGGGCCGAGCCGCGATGGCTGGGCCCCACGTCGTGGTCCGTCCGGAACCGGTCGTCAGCGACCGGCCTCGCTCGTCCCGAAGGCCGGAGCCAGCGGGGCGGGGCTGTCCGGGTGGTTCTCCTGGACGACCGGGTTCGCGCTGTCCGGGAAGTGGTCCTGAACGACCGTACGCGTCTTGTCCGGGTGGTTCTCGGCCATCGCCGGGGCCGCCGTGCCCGCGGCGAGGGCGGCCGTAAAGGCTATGGCGAGGACAGCCTTGGTGGAGCGAGTCATGTCAGGACCTCCGTGACGAGCAAAAGGTGGTAATCGCTGGTTCATATCCCAGCCGGTGAAAAATGGTGCAATTGTTCGACGCTCTGTCTTGAAGCGATCGAAGATTGGCGCGACCAGAGGCATTGGCAGCTCGCTGATGCCGGAGACCGGCCGGCGGTGGCTTCCCCTCCGTGCCGCCGTGGCCGGTCCCCGTTCTCCCCGTTCTCCCCGTTCTCCCCGCGTCCCCCGTGGGGTTGTGACCGGGATGTGCTACGCGGTGGTGCTGTCCGGGTGGTTGTCCATGGTGGTCACCGGAGCCGGGCTGTCCGGGTGGTTGTCCGCCGTGACGGCCTTGGCCTTCTTGGTCGTGCTGTCCGGGTGGTTGTCCATGGTGGTCAGCGGCGACGGGCTGTCCGGATGGTTGTCCATCGTGGTGAGGGTCGCGCTGTCCGGGTGGTTGTCGAGCGGCCGGAAGGCGTCAGACGTGGGCTTCTTGTCCTGGCTCAACAGGATCAACTCCATCGGGCTCGGTTCATTGGGGTGCACAACGCCCGTCCGGCGACTCCCCCGTGGGTCGCCGGACGGGCACGCAAGGCCGCTCACCCTAACGAGGCAAGAAGTGGCCTCTTCACCGACCCGTCTGCCCCCCGCGGGGACGGATCGACAGCAATAAGACTGCCGGTCCGTGATAAACGATTGATGAACGTCCTGAACCAGGACCGCTACGCCACTACGGAGGGCTTCAACAGCCCGCGCACCTCGTCCGCGTGGGTCGTGTCGCCCAGCTGTTCGTAGATGGTCAGGGCGTCCTGCCAGCAAGCCCGGGCCCGGTCCGTCTGGCCCATCAGGTCCAGGGCCTGGCCGAGGACCTTGAGCACCGTGCCGCGGCGGAACTCGCCGCCGACGAAGCGCAGCGCGAGGGCCTGTTCGGCGTGCAGGGCCGCTTCCCTCGGCCGGTGGGCGGACAGGTGGACCTCGGCGAGCCGTGCGTGGGTGGAGCCTTCCCACAGCCGCTGCCGGTTCTCGCGGAACAGTTCGAGGGCGCTGGTCAGCTGCTCCAGTGCCTCGGCGTGGCGGTCCGCGCGGTGGAGCGCGATGCCCAGGGCGAACTTGCCGTTCGCCACCCGCAGGGAGAGGCCCAGGCCGCTGTAGATCTCGATGCCCTGGGAGGCGAGGTCGATGGCGCTGTCGGTCAGATTCATCGCGGCGTGCGCCCGGGAGACGTTGCACAGCGCCCCGGCGATCCCGGGGAGGTTGTCATCGGCCTGGAAGGCCGACAGCGCCCGGCGGAAGTGGTCCTCGGCGTCCTGGTAGCGGCCCTGGTACAGCGCGATGATCCCGCGGTCGTTGGGCGCCTCACAGCCGGGGACGGGGTCGTCGTCGGCGAGGTCGATGGCCTGCCGTGCCTCCGCGTCGGCCCGGTCGAACTTGCTGGCCATCCGGTACATGTGGGTCAGCATCATGCGGGCACGGGCTTCCGCGTGGGTGTCCCGCGCGGCGACCGCGGCCTCGCACACGGTGCGGGCGGCGACTTCGTACTGGTACGAGTTGGCGCCCGACTCGCCGACATCCTTCGTGGCCAGCAAGAGATCGGCCGCGCGCCGCAGCGTGTCCCCCGCCGAAGACTGCTGGACGCAGGCCAGCAGGCAGTGCGCCTCGGTGAAGATCCAGTCGAGCGCGGCCGCCGAGTCCTGGAAGTCCAGCCCCGGGTAGCGCGTCGGCTCCAGGTGGTCGACCAGCCGGTCCCCCGGCCGGGCCAGGGCGAAGACGCGGGCCGCGGAGGCCAGGTAGAAGTCCAGCAGCCGCGACAGCGCCGCGTCGCGCTCGGCGGGCGGCATCTCGTCCCGTTCCGCGCAGGCGCGCGCGAAGAGCCGGACGAGGTCGTGGAAGCGGTAGCGGCCGGGGGAGGCGGACTCCAGGAGGCTGGTGTCGACCAGGCCCTCCAGCAGGTCCTCCGCGTCGTCGACGTCCATGTCGAGCACGGCCGCCGCCGCGGCCAGCGAGATGTCCGGGCCGTCGGCCAGGCCCAGCAGCCGGAACGCGCGGGCCTGCTGCGGCTCCAGCTGGCCGTAGCCGAGTTCGAACGTGGCCTTGACCGCGAGGTCACCCGCGCGCAATTCGTCCAGCCGCCGCCGCTCGTCGCCGAGCTTGCCCGCCAGGGCGGACACGGTCCAGGTGCGACGGGAGGCCAGCCGGGAGGCGGCGATACGGATGGCCAGCGGCAGGAAGCCGCAGGCGGCGACGACGTCCATGGCGGCGTCCCGCTCGGAGCCGACCCGCTCCTCGCCGACGATGCGGGTGAACAGGACGAGCGCCTCTTCGGGGCTCATCACATCGAGGTCGACCAGGTGGGCGCTCTCCAGGTCGACCATCCGGTGGCGGCTGGTGATCAGCGCCGCGCAGCCCGGGGTGCCGGGCAGCAGGGGGCGCACCTGGGCGGCGTCGCGGGCGTTGTCCAGCAGCGTCAGGACGCGGCGGCCGTCCAGGAGGGAGCGGAAGAGCGCGGCGCGCTCCTCGACGCCGTCCGGGATGGCGTTGTCGGCGGTGCCCAGGGCGCGCAGGAAGGAGCCCAGCACCGCGCCGGGGTCGGCGACCAGGGGGCCGGAGCCCTGCAGGTCGACGTAGAGCTGCCCGTCCGGGAACTGGTGGCGCGCGGCGTGCGCGACGTGCACGGCCAGGGTGGTCTTGCCGACGCCGCCGATGCCCGCGACCGCTGACACGGCCATGACACGCCCTTCGGCGGTGGCGAGCTGGTCGCTCAGCTCCTTGATGAAGGGGGCCCGCCCGGTGAAGTCCGAGACCGTCGCGGGCAGCTGGGCGGGGCGTACGAAGCTCGCGGCGCCGCCGTTCGGCTCGTCGGCGGCGTGCACGGCGACCGCCAGCTCCGCGTCGGCCTCCAGGATCCGCTGGTGCAGCGCGGACAGTTCGGGGCGCGGGTCCACGCCCAGCTCGTCGGCGAGCAGCCGCCGGGTGTCGGCGTAGACGGCCAGCGCCTCCGCCTGCCGCCCGCTGCGGTACAGCGCCAGCATCAGCAGCTCCCGCAGCCGCTCGCGCAGCGGGTACGAGGCGGTCAGCGCGGTCAGTTCGGAGACCGCCTCGGAGTGGTGGCCCAGCTCCAGGTCCAGGTCGAGCCGGGTCTCGATCAGGGAGCGGTGCCACTCGTCGAGGCGGGTGCGCTGGGTCTCCGCGTACGGGCCCGGCACTCCGGCCAGCGGTTCGCCGTCCCACAGGTCGAGCACCCGGTTGAACAGGTCGCGCGCCCGGGTGCGGTCCCCGGAGTGCTGCGCCTTCTCCGCCTCGGCCGTCAGCTGCTCGGCCACATCGGTGTCCAGGGCGGCCAGGCCGATCCGGATCGCGTAGCCCCCCGACTCGCTCACCAGGATCTCGGAGTCCGGCCCGAACGCCTTGCGCAGCCGCGAGGCGTACGTGCGCAGCGCGGCGATCGCGGCCTCCGGCGGCTCGGTGCCCCACAGGCCGTCGACCAGCTCGGGCGCGGTCGCGGTGCGCCCGCCGCGCAGCAGCAGCGCGGCGAGCAGGGCGCGCTGCTGCGGCGAACCGGTGCTGATCTGCTCGTCGCCCCGCCAGGCCCGGACGGGGCCCAGCACGGTGAAGTACAAGTGCTGTCCCGGCACTCGCTCCCTTTCGCCGTCCATGGTCTCCCCCTCGCCTGTCCTTCCCCGTCGCACGGGCCAGTTTGCCTTGTCAACGCCTCCCGCGTCAGTAGGGCCCCCGCGTCCTCCACAAGCCCGCCATAGTTGTCCGAAGTGCCCATGGTGTGTGGCGCGGTGTATGCGTTGCCACGGTGATAGCGGGGGCGCGGGAGAACGCGCGGCGACGATGCGGGGAAGCCGCGGCGAACCCGCTTCCGACAACAAGGCGAACCTGTCTCGCGATAACTGCCGTTCCCGATAACTGACACTCCGTCAGATCGGCGCTACCGTGAACGGCATGGAGAGCTTCCCGAAGATCATCTCGGTGGACGACCACACGGTTGAGCCCCCTCACGTCTGGCGGGACCGCCTCCCGTCGAAGTACCACGACATCGGTCCGCGCATCGTCCGGGCGCCGGTGAAGGAGATGACCTTCATCGGCGGCAAGTTCGCCCCCAAGATGGGCGCGCCCGGCGACGACGGGCCGATCGCCGACTGGTGGGTGTACGAGGATCTGCACCGCCCGCTGACCCGGCTCGACACCGCCGTCGGCTACGCCCGCGACGAGGTCCGGCTGGAGGCCATCACGTACGAGCAGATGCGGCCCGGCTCCTACGCGGTGCCCGACCGGCTGGCCGACATGGACGTCAACCACGTCCAGTCCGCGCTCTGCTTCCCGACCTTCCCCCGCTTCTGCGGGCAGACCTTCACCGAGGCGTCCGACCACGAGCTGGGGCTGCTCGGGGTGCGCGCGTACAACGACTGGATGGTGGAGGAGTGGTGCGGCCCCGAGGCGCGCGGCCGCCTCATACCGCTGCCCATCATCCCGCTGTGGGACGCTGAGCTGGCCGCCGCCGAGGTGCGGCGCAACGCCGCGCGCGGGGTGCGCGCCGTCTGCTTCTCGGAGATCCCGCCGAACCTCGGGCTCCCCTCCATCCACACCGACGCCTGGGACCCGTTCTTCGCGGCGTGCGACGAGACCGGCACGGTCATCGCCATGCACATCGGCTCGTCGTCCAAGATGCCCTCGACCTCCGCCGACGCGCCCCCGGCGGTCGGTTCCACCATCACCTTCGCCAACTGCTGCTTCTCGATGGTCGACTGGCTGATGAGCGGCACCTTCGAGCGCTTCCCCAACCTCAAGATCATGTACGCGGAGGGCCAGATCGGCTGGATCCCGTACATCCTGGAGCGCGCCGACGTGGTCTGGGAGGAGAACCGGGGCTGGGGCGGCGTCGCCGACAAGGTGCTGCGCCCGCCGTCCGAGCTGTTCGCCGAGCACGTCTACGGCTGCTTCTTCGACGACGCGTTCGGGCTGCGGAACCTCGACGCGATCGGGGTGGGCAACGTCCTGTACGAGACGGACTACCCGCACTCCGACTCGACCTGGCCGAAGTCCCGCGAGGTCGGCGAGGCGCAGATGGGGCACCTGGCGCCGGACGTGGTGGAGCGGATCGTCCGGGGCAACGCGATCGAGCTGCTGGGGCTCACCGCCGAGGGGCTCTGGCCCGGACCGGGAGCCTGAGCCCCGGGTCGCCACGGGGCGGGCGGTTCACTCAGGACCAAGGAAGAGGCCACTGTCGGTCAATGACACCCGCGCGGCGCTACGGCACGCTGGAGGCACGGCGTCCCGCTCTGTCGGGGGGAGTGCGGGCCAGCTGCTGGCCCGCGGACGCTGTCCGTGTGTGCCGGACGTCACGGGGGTGCGTCCGGTACACGGGACCTAGGGGGTGTCTTTCGGATCAGGTCGGGAGCCCGGCATGATCCGGAAGGCACCCCCTGAGCGCCAGCTGCCGGTAGTCGCTCGGCGGCATGCCGTACGCGGCGCGGAAGGCGCGGCTGAAGACGGCGGCGTGGGCGAAGCCCTGGCGGGCGGCGATCTCGTGGAGCGGGGCGGTGGCCAGCCCGGGGTCGGCGAGGTCCCGCCGGGCGCGGTCCAGACGCTGCTGCCGGATCCACCGGGAGACGGTGGTGTCCTGGGCGCGGAAGATCCGGTGCAGATAGCTGACGGAGATGTGGTGCGCGGCGGCGACGTCGGCCGGGGTCAGCTCCGGGTCGTGCAGATTCCGCTGGATGAAGTTCTGCACCCGCAGGATCAGGGTGTGCCGGTGGGTCTCGGGCGCCAGGGCGCTCTCGGCCTCGATGGCGTGGGCGAGCAGGCTGGCCGCGAGGTCGATCAGCGCGGTCCCCAGGCGCGGTCCGTCGGAGGGGCGGTACGTGCTGTTGTCCGAGGCCAGCCGGGTGAGGAAGCCGCCCAGCAGGGCGCCGATCCCCTCGTGTCCGGGGATGGGGCGGGCGAGCAGCGGGTCGATCCGGTCGCCGGGGAGGGGGATCAGCGCCTTCGGTATCTCCAGGCCCACCCCGATGGGGGCGTCGCCGTACGCCACGCATTCGTAGGGGCGTGAGGTGTCGACGACGTACAGGCCGTTCTGGCCGTACGCGGTCTCCTGGCGGGCTTGGGAGACCTGGAGGTTCCCCCGCTGGAGGAACGAGAAGTGGTACAGCTCGGGATCCGACTGCCGGATCAGCTTCGGCGTCCGCCGGAAGCGCATCGGGTGGAACTTCGTGGGCCACACATGGGCGGCGCCGAGTTCCAGGACGCGTGCCTCGCCCTGGAAGTCGCGGGTGTGGTCACTGCTCATCTCCATGGGCGCGATGAGGTTCGTCATCTGCTCGCGCCAGTAGTCGAACCGGTCCGCCTTGGGGAGGTCGTCGCACCGGAACACTGTCTCGATCATTTTTGCCCTCATGCGGGGAAGGACGCGCGCGGCCCTCGGTGGCCTTGGGGGGAGGCCTGGGGTTCGCGTCAGTCGTACGATAACACCGGCCTTGTCTGATGGACCGTCAGGTATGACGATGGCGGTCCACCGAGGTCCATACGTGGGCCGCGGTGGCCCACAGCGGTCCACCGCGGTCCACCGACAAGGAGGCCCGGCATGCGCGTCCTGCCCCGGGGCCGGTTGAGCTACGGCATGCAGCTGCCCATCCAGTCACAGAGCACCCTCTACGCCGAACCGTGGGAGGAGGCCGCCGGTCCGGCCGACCTCGTGGCCATCGCCCGCGCCGCCGACCGGTCCGGCTTCGCCTACGTCGCCGTCTGCGACCACGTCGCGATCCCCAGGCGGCTGGCCGACGCCATGGGCACCGTCTGGTACGACCCGGTCGCCACCCTCGGCTATCTGGCCGCCGCCACCGAGCGGGTGCGGCTGCTCAGCCATGTCGCCGTCGCCGCGCTCCGGCACCCCCTGCTCACCGCCAAGCAGTACGCGACGCTCGACCACCTCTCCGGCGGGCGGCTGATCCTCGGGGTCGGCGCCGGGCACGTACGCGAGGAGTTCGACGCGCTCGGCGTCGACTTCGACGCGCGCGGGCCGCTGCTCGACGAGACGGTCGACGCGTTGAAGGCGGCGCTGGGGCCGGAGGAGTACGCCGACTTCCACGGTGAGTACTTCGCGTATCGAGACCTCGGCCAGGCCCCGCGCCCCGCCCAGACACCGCGTCCCCCGCTGTGGGTGGGCGGCTCGTCGCCCGCCGCGCTGCGCCGGGCGGCGGTGCGCGGCGACGGCTGGCTGCCGCAGGGCGATCCGCGCGACCGGCTCCCCGCCCAGATCGCCCGGCTGCGCGCGCTGCGCGAGGCGGCGGGCGTCGAGGAGCCCGCCGAGATCGGCGCCATCGCCGAGCCGCTGTACGTGGGCGACCCGTCCTGGCGCGTGGGGCGGCGCACGCTCACCGGGCGGCCGGAGCGACTGGCCGAGTCGCTGCGCGCGTACGCGGCCATGGGCGTGGACCAGATCCAGGTGCGGTTCCGCAGCCGCAGCCGCGCCGAACTGACCGACCAGATGGCCGCCTTCGCGACCGGTGTCGCTCCCCATCTCAACCCTTGACCCGAACCGTTGACCCGAACCCTTGACTCCAACCCTTGAGGAGATCGCCATGGGCAAGCTGGACGGACGCGTCGTGATCGTCACGGGCGCGGCGCGCGGGCAGGGCGAGCAGGAGGCGCGGCTGTTCGCCGCCGAGGGCGCGAAGGTGGTGCTCGCGGACGTCCTCGACGACCAGGGCGCGGCCGTCGCCAAGGAGCTGGGGGAGGAGTCCGCCGCGTACGTCCATCTGGACGTGAGCCGCGAGGACGACTGGGCGGCCGCCGTGGCGTTCGCGAAAGAGACCTTCGGCACGGTGGACGGGCTGGTCAACAACGCGGGCATCCTCCGCTTCAACGAGCTGACCAGCACGCCGCTGGAGGAGTACCTGACCGTCGTCCAGGTCAACCAGGTAGGCGCGTTCCTCGGTATGCGCGCGGTCGCGCCCGAGCTGGCGGCGGCGGGCGGCGGCACGATCGTCAACACCGCCTCGTACGTCGCCCTCTCCGGTATGGCCCTGCTGACGTCGTACGCCGCCACCAAGGCGGCCATCGTCGGGATGACCCGGGTGGCCGCGATGGAGCTGGCGGGCAAGGGGATCCGGGTCAACGCGGTGTGCCCCGGCGCGGTCGACACCCCCATGAGCAACCCCGCCCGGCTCGACCCGGCGGCGGAGGCGACGGACGTCGCCGAGGCGTCGGACGCGGTGAACGGCCTCTACCGCAAGCTGATCCCGATGGGCCGCATCGGCCGCCCCGAGGAGGTCGCCCGGCTGGCGCTCTTCCTCACCTCGGACGACTCGTCGTACATCACCGGCCAGCCGATCGTCGCCGACGGCGGCTGGCTGAGCGGTGTCTCGGTCTTCTGAGCCGTCCTTCTGAAGCGTCCTTCTGAGGCGTCTGTCTGAAGCCTGGCCCTTGACGGTCCACCCTCCCGGTGCCATGGTTCGGAATCGAATCTGACGGTACGTCAGATTGTTGTGACTGGAGGCGGTGACCCCCTTGGAATTCGGACTGTTCGTACAGGGATACGTGCCGGAGCGCCGACGCCGCACCGACCCCGAGGCCGAGCACCACGCCCTCATCGAGGAGACCGAGTACGTCATCCAGGCCGACCGGTCCGGCTTCAAATACGCGTGGGCCTCCGAGCACCACTTCCTGGAGGAGTACTCCCACCTCTCCGCGAACGACGTCTTCCTCGGCTACCTCGCCCACGCCACCGAGCGCATCCACCTCGGCTCCGGCATCTTCAACCCCCTCCCGCAGGTCAACCACCCCGTCAAGGTCGCCGAGAAGGTGGCCATGCTCGACCACCTCTCCGGCGGCCGGTTCGAGTTCGGGTCGGGGCGCGGGGCGGGCAGCCACGAGATCCTGGGGTTCATCCCGGGCGTCACCGACATGAACCACACCAAGGAGATCTGGGAAGAGACCATCGGCGAGTTCGCCAAGATGTGGCTCCAGGACGAGTACCCGGGCTTCCAGGGCAAGCACTGGTCGCTCCCGCCCCGCAAGGTGCTGCCCAAGCCGTACGGCACCGGCCACCCGGCCATGTGGTACGCGGCCGGGTCCCCGTCCTCGTACGCGATGGCGGGCCGCAAGGGCCTCGGCGTCCTCGGCTTCTCCGTCCAGAAGGTCTCCGACATGGAGTGGGTCCTCGACTCCTACAAGAACGCCGTCAAGGACGCCGAACCGGTCGGTGGCTTCGTCAACGACAACGTCATGGTGACCTCGACCGCGATCTGCGCCGAGACCCACGCCAAGGCGGTCGAGATCGCGCTCGGCGGCGGCCTCAACTACCTCCAGTCGCTCCTCTTCCGCTACCACGACACGTTCCCGCGCCCGGACGGCATCCCGGAGTGGCCCGAACTCCTCCCCGACTACACCGAGGAGATCATCGAGCTGCTCATCGCCGAGGAGCTGATGATCTGCGGCGACCCGGACGAGGTCTTCCAGCAGTGCAAGCGGTGGGAACAGGCCGGGGCCGATCAGCTCTCCTTCGGACTGCCGATCGGCATCGGCTACGAGGACACCCTGAACACCATCAAGCTCATCGGCGAGCACGTCATCCCGAAGATCGACACCGATCCGGTGCACCGCACGACCCGCTTCCGCCGGACAGCGAACAGCTGACGGATGGCAGCTGACAGATCTCAGCTGACAGGTGGCAGCGATCAGGTGACGGATAGCAGCTGACAGGTGGCAGCGAACAGCTGACAGATATCAGTTGTTGTCAGACAGATAACGGCAGGCGTCAGAAGGGACCCCACCCGTGCTCGACCACCTCATCAAGGGCGCGACCGTCGTGGACGGCACGGGCGCTCCCTCGTACATCGCCGACGTCGGCCTGCGGGACGGACGGATCGCGGCCATCGCCGAGCCGGGGTCCGTCACCGAACCGGCCCGCACCAGCGAGGACGCCACCGGTCTCGTCCTGGCCCCCGGCTTCGTCGACCCGCACACCCACTACGACGCGCAGCTCTTCTGGGACCCGTACGCCACCCCCTCCATGAACCACGGCGTCACCACCATCGCGGGCGGCAACTGCGGCTTCACCCTCGCCCCGCTCAACCCCGAGCGCCCCGCCGACGCCGACTACACGCGGCGCATGATGAGCCGGGTCGAGGGCATGTCGCTCGTCGCCCTGGAGGAGGGCGCGCCCTGGAATTGGCACAGCTTCGGCGAATACCTCGACGCCCTGGAGGGGCGCATCGCCGTCAACGCGGGCTTCATGGTGGGGCACTGCGCGCTGCGCCGCCACGTCATGGGCCCCAACGCGATCGGCGGCCGCCCCACCCCCGCCCAGCTGGAGCGGATGGTGCGGCTGCTGCGCGAGGCGATGGACGCGGGGGCGTGGGGGCTGTCCACCACCCAGTCCTCCACCCACGCCGACGGGGACGGGCAGCCGGTCGCCTCCCGGCACGCGGGGCCCGACGAACTCCTCGCCCTCTGCCGGGCCGTCGGCGAGCACGAGGGCACCCAGATCGAGGCCATCGTGGCGGGCTGCCTCGACCGGTTCGCGGACGAGGAGATCGACCTGCTGGTGGAGATGAGCGCCGCCGCCGGACGCCCCCTCAACTGGAACGTCCTGACCATCGACGCCGCCGTCCCGGAGCGCGTCCCGCGTCAGCTGGAGGCCAGCGAACGAGCCCGTAAGGCGGGCGCCCGCATCGTCGCCCTCACCATGCCGATCCTCACCCCCATGAACATGTCGCTCGGCACCTTCTGCGCGCTCAACCTCATCCCCGGCTGGGGCGACATCCTGGGCCTGCCCATCCCGGAGCGCATCGCCAAGCTCCGCGACGGCGCCGTACGGTCGGAGATGCTGCGCCGCGCGACCAGCCCCGAGGCCGGGGTCTTCCGCCGCCTCGCCGACTTCGAGCGGTACGTCATCGGCGATACGTACAGCGAGGCCAACGCCGGGCTCACCGGCCGCGTCGTCCGCGACATCGCCGCCGAGCGCGGACAGGACGCCTTCCACACCCTGGTGGAGATCTGCGCGGCGGACGAGATGCGTACGGTCCTGTGGCCGATGCCGACCGACAACGACCCGGCCAGCTGGGAGCTGCGGCGGCAGACCTGGGCGCACGAGGACGTCATGCTGGGCGGCTCCGACGCGGGCGCCCATCTGGACCGCATGTGCGGCGCCCCGTACACCACGCGCTTCCTCGGCGACTGTCTGCGCGGCCGGAAGCTGCTCCCCCTGGAGCGGGCCGTCCGGATGCTCACCGATGACCCGGCCCGGCTGTTCGGGCTGCGCGACCGGGGCCGTATCACCGAGGGCTACCACGCCGACCTCGTCCTCTTCGACCCCGAACGGATCGACGCGGGTCAGGCGAAGCTCGTCCACGACCTCCCCGGCGACAGCCCCCGCCTGGACTCCCGGGCGACGGGCATGGTGAGCGTCCGGGTCGGCGGCGTCGAGACGATCCGCGACGACGAGATCACCGGCGCGATCCCGGGCCGGGTGCTGCGCTCGGGCCGCGACACCCGCAGTGTGTCGACGCGTGGCTGAACCGGTGCGGCGCGCCGCCCTGGTCACGGGCGCCTCGCGCGGCATCGGCCTGGCCGTGGCGGCGGCGCTGGCGGCGGACGGGGTGGCGGTGTGCCTGACGGCACGGGACGCGGACGGCCTCACCGAGGCCGTCCGCGCCCTGGGCCCGCACGCGATCGCCTGCCAGGGGGACGTGGCGGACGCGACGCACATCGAGGCGGCCGTGCGGCGCACGGTCGCCGCCTTCGGCCGCCTCGACATCCTCGTCAACAACGCCGCCACCAACGCCCCGCTGGGGCCGCTGATCGACGCCGACCCGCTCGCCTGGCGCCGGGCCTTCACGGTCAACGTGGAGGCCCCGCTGCGGCTGACCCAGGCCGCCTGGCGCGCCTGGATGCGTGACCACGGCGGTGCGGTGGTCAACATCTGCACCGAGGGCACCCACGGCGTGGGCCCGGGCATCGGTGCCTACGGCGCCAGCAAGACCGCCCTGCTGCGCCTCACCCGCCAGCTCGCCGCCGAACTCGCCCCGTCCGTCCGCGTCAACGCGGTCTCCCCGGGGCTGATCCGTACCGAGATGGCCCGCTTCGTCTGGGAGCCCGACGAACCGTCCATCGCCGCCACCCTCCCGCTGGCCCGCATCGGCGAACCGGAGGACGTGGCCCGCGCGGTGCGCTGGCTGGTCTCCGACGAGGCGTCCTGGATCACCGGCACGGATCTGGTGGTGGACGGCGGCCGCCGCGTCCGGGCGGCCTACCGCCCGCCCGGTGCTACCAGATGATGGCGTCCTCGAGGTTCTGCTGCCAGTAGGTGACCTTGATGGAGTCGTCGATCCAGACGCCCTTGGCGGGCAGCGCCGGGCGGGCCGCAGTGGTGTCCTCGTCGGCGGTGCGGCCCTGGAACCAGACGTTGAGGGACTTCTCGGTGTGGCCGTTCGAACCGCTGCCGTCGGCGGCCGACAGGTTCACCGAGGCGTAGCCGGACTCCTTCGGCGCGAGCGTGACGACGGCCTGCGGCTTCGACTCCTCGATGACCGGCGGCACCGACTGGGCCTCGCCGAACTGGACGGCCGGGTACTGGTACAGGTTGCAGGGGACCTTGCCGGTGTTGGTGACCGTCAGCAGCATGTGGTTGATGGGGCGGTTCAGGAGCGTCGCGACCGTCTTGGTGTTGGAGCCCTGGCAGGTGACGGTTGCCTTGGCCTTCGCCGCCCCCGCGGCCCGCGCGCCCTCGGCGTGGGCCATCGCTCCGCTGCCGAACGCGGCCAGGGAGAACGCGGCGACCGCGACGGACGCGGCGGCGGTCCGGACACGGGTGCGGGAGTTGCGGATGCTCGACATATGGGTGAGCCCTTTCGGCGGTGCGGTGCGTGTGGTGCTTGGATGACCGGAGCTTGTGGGGTGATCCGTCCCAGCCGCAACGAAATCCGGGCAGTTGGGGACAGTGGAACGCGAAAACGGGCTGTGACCAGGGGGAACGTCAGGGGCTTGGGACGCGGAAATGGGACGCGCCGGGCCGCACAGGGATGGGGAGGAACGGGTGTCAGGGGCAACAGGGGCCACCGGGGCGGACGCGGGGGCGTTCGCGGAGCTGCTGCGGGGGCTCAAGGAACGCTCGGGGCTGAGCTACGGGGCGCTCGCCAAGCGGTTACATATGAGCACGTCCACGCTGCATCGTTACTGCAACGGCAGCGCGGTGCCGCCCGATTACGCCCCGGCCGAACGGATAGCCCGGGTGTGCCGGGCGACGCCGGACGAACTGGTCGAGCTGCACCGGCGGTGGATCCTGGCGGACGAGGCACGAAGGCGTAAGACCACGCCCCCGGACACCGCTCCGGGCCCCGCCCCCGCCGGACCGGCCGGATCTGCCGGACCTGCCGGACCTGCTGGACCGGCCGTACCCGCCGAATCGGCCGGACCTGCCGGGTCTGCCGAGCCCGCCGGACTGGCCGGACCGGCTGGACTGGCCGTACCGGCCGTACCCGCCGGAACGACTGGATCTGCCGAACTGGTCGGACCTGCCCAACCGGTCGGGCCCGCCGGACTGACTGGACCTGCCGGACCTGCCGGACCTGCCGAGGCCGCCGGACTGACCGGACCGACTGGGCCTGCCGAACTAGTCGGGCCCGCCGCAGCGGCTGAGCCCGCCGTAGCGGCCGAGCCCGGCGCAGCGGCCGAGCCCGGCGCATCGGTCGGACCGGCCGTACCCGCCCAACCGGCTGCACCTGGCGCATCGGTCGGACCCGCCGCACCGGCCCAACCGGCCCAACCGGCCGTACCCGCCCAACCTGCCGGTCCGGCCGAACTCGCCGCATCGGCCGAGCCCGCTGCACCGGCCGAACCTGCCGGACCGGCTGGACCCGTCGGACCCGCCGTGCCCGCCGGACCCGCCGACCCCGCCGCGCCCGCCGGAGCTGCCGAGCCCGGCGTAGGCGGTGAACCCGTCGTCGGCGGCACCGCCTCGCCCGCTCCTGTGCGGCGCCCCGAGCCCGTACGACTCACTCGGCGCCGCACCGCGCTCATCGCCTCCGTCACGACGGCCGCCGTGCTGGGCGCCCTCGTGGTCGCCGTGAATCTGCCGTCCTCCGGGGACGACGGCGAGGACCGGAGGGCGAGCGATGTCACCGTCCCGACCACCGCACCCGAAACCACCGACCGGGCGGACGGCAAGCGCCGGTCCGCGTCGCCCTCCACCCCGTCTCCCTCCCGGAGCGCGAAGCCCGGCGAGCCCTCCGCCCCGGCGTCGAAGCCCGCCGCACGCGACGGCGGGGGTGCCCGTGGCGGTGGGGGCGGGGGCGCCGCCGAGCGCACCGGCGGCGTACCGCTCAACGTCGCCACCCGCCCGTACACCTACGAGGATCCGTGCAGCCAGACCTTCCTCGTCAACGCCGAGCCCGAACACGTCGGCCCGCCCGCCCCTGAGCAGGACGCCCCCCGCTGGGCGGCCGCCAACAACGCGGTCTCCTCGGACCAGCAGCGCGTCGCGCTCACCGTGCAGGGCACCGGTGAGGACACCGTCGTCCTGGAGGCGCTGCACATACGCGTCGTCGCGAAGGGCGCCCCGCTCGCCTGGAACGACTACTCCATGGGCGTCGGCTGCGGCGGCGGCGTCGGGACCAAGTCGTTCGACGTCGATCTCGACAACGGCAGCCCCACCGTCACCGTCAAGAACGGTCAGCGCGACTTCCCGTACAAGGTCAGCGAGTCCGACCCGGAGGTCTTCTACGTCACCGCCCGCACCAAGGCGCACGACGTCCGCTGGGACCTCGCCCTGAAATGGTCCAGCGGCGACCGCCACGGCACCGTGCACATCGACAACAACGGCACCCCCTTCCGCACCAGTGCCAACACCGGCCGCCCCGGCTACGACTACCCGCTGGGCGGCAGCGAGTGGATCGAACGCCCGGAGCAGGAGCCGGAGTAGCGCCCGGAGTAGCTGCCGGTCGCCGCCCAGCCGCTCACGTCGGGGGACGGGTCGGCCGGTGCGCCCTTGAGTTCGTGGAAACCGGGGGTGCCCGCGACCAGCACGGTGGCGTCCCAGAGCCGACCGGCGTCCTCGCCACGCGGGACCTGGGACAGCACCGGCCCGAAGAAGGCGATCCGCGCGCCGTCGTCACCGCCCGGGGCCGGGAAGGCGACGACCGGCGTGCCGACATGAGGGCCGAGGAGCGCGATGCCCTCGGCGTGCGAGGCGCGCACCGCGTCGTCGTAGCCGCCGCTGAACCGGGCGGCGTCGGCAAGCTCCGGAGGCAGCCCGACATCGGCCAGCGCCACCGAGGGATCGTTCATCCACCGCTTGGCGCCGCCACCGTCACCGTCGCCGCCGCGATCGGCCCAGAGGGCGGCGTAGAACGCGCCCAGCGCTTCCTGCCCGTACCGCCGCAGCACGGCGGCGCAGATACGTACGGGTATCCACAGGTAGCCCTCGGGGTCACCCTCAGGATCGTCATCGCGCCCCTCGTTGAGCACCGCCAAGCTCATGATCCGCCAACGCACCTCCAGGGGCCGGACCTTGGCCGCCTCCACCACCCACCGCGAGGTGAGCCAGCTGTAGGGGCAGGCTGGTGTGGAACTGCTGCCGCTTGACCGTGTGCGAGCGCGCTCTTGCGAGCGTGAGTGAGCGCTGGTACTCGGCGGCCGAGGGGTGTGGGAGCGTCGGGAACGAGGGTGCGCATATCGAATGCGTGACCTTTGCGGGTGGCGGTCGTTGGACGGGGCGAGTGGGTCTTCGATGGCGGCCGGGGGTGAGGGGTTTGGGCGGGGTGCGGGAGGTGGCGCAGCCGTTCGTGGTGCCCGGCCCAACGGGGGTGGCGGTCCGGGCCCGGTTACGCGTGTCGGAGACCGATGCGGCGGTACTGGCCGAGGTCGGCGTGTTCCTCGGCAGCTTGGCCGCTGGTGATCTCGCGGTACGTTCCCGACAGGGCCTGGAGCACGGCAGCCAGACCTGGGCGGTCCGTAAGCGGGAGCTGACCGGAGTCTCATCGGCGCGGTGGGCAGGCAGTATCACCAAGGCCACTCACGACCAGTGGGCCCTGGCCCGGCGCGGACAGACAGCCGAGATGGCGTGGCTGCGCAAGCAGATCGCCTCGGTCCAGGCGCGGCTGGCGCGTCCGCTGGGGGCGAAGGCGGGCAAGCGGGAAGGCGTGCCACGCGGCTACGGCTCGCGACCCGAGTGGCACGCCAAGTCCCGGCGCCTGCACGCGCTGCGGGCCCGGCTGGCCGGGGTGGAGGCGGACTGGGCGGCGGGCCGCGTGCGGGTGACACGCGGCGGGAAGAAGCTCGCGCGCCTGCGCCACCACCTGGACCAGGCTGGGCTGACCGAGCAGGCGTGGCAGGAGCGGTGGAAGGCGGCGCGGATGTTCCTGGCCGCCGACGGGGAGTCCGGTAAACCCCTGGGCAACGAAACCATTCGCATCACCGCCACCGGACAGCTCTCGATCAAGCTCCCCGCCGCGCTGGCTCATCTGGCCAACGCCCCGCACGGCCGGTATGTGCTGGACGCGACCGCCGCCTTCAAGCCCCGGGGCCAGGAGTGGCGGGACCGCATCACCGCGAACCGGGCGGTGGCCTACCGCATCCACCTCGACGCAGTACGCGGCCGCTGGTATGTGACCGCGTCCTGGCAACGCACCCCCGCCCCGGTCCTGCCCTTGGAGGCCGCGCTGGCCCGGGGTGTGGTCGCCGTCGACATGAACGATGATCACCTGGCCGTCTGGCGCCTGGACATCCACGGCAACCCGGCGGGCGAGCCCCGCCGCTTCTCCTATGGCCTGAGCGGTTCGGCCCAGCATCGCGACGCGCAGATCCGGCACGCGCTCACCAGGTTGCTGCACCATACCCGGGCCACCGGGGCGGGGGCGATCGCGGTCGAGGACCTGGACTTCACCGATGGCCGGTGCCGGGAGAAGTACGGCCGCAACAAACGCTTCCGCCGCCTGATCTCCCGCTTCCCCACCGCGAAGCTGAGGGCCCGGCTGGTGGCGATGGCCGCCGAGCAGAACATTGCCATCGTCGCGGTCGACCCGGCTTATACCTCCAGGTGGGGCGCCCAGCACTGGCAGCAGCCCCTCAGCACCAGCAACCGCAAGGTTTCCCGGCACGATGCGGCAAGCATCGCGATCGGGCGACGCGCCCTCGGACACCCGATCCGGCGACGGACGGCACCGCCCCCGCACGACCAGAGCGATCGTGTGGGGCCTCGGCCCGCCCAGGCCCGACCGGAGACCCGACGGCGTGAGGGACCCCGCCCCCGCCTTCCCGGACCACGGACAGGATCCGTGCCGCCCGGCAGCGGAGCGAACGTGGGCGACCAGCATGTCCAACACCGTTCGGGGCACGCGGCTGAGCATGGGTTCTGGCATCAGGACTCACACCCGCTCAGTCTTTAGGAACGGTCGAACCAGAAGTCCACGGTCACTGTCGCCGTCACGGCGTGCTCCTCACCAACCCGATCTCCAATGGAGGCCCCGTCCATTAAGGTTCACCACGGAAACGTCGTCCGTCGCATCGCCTTCCGTCGCGCCTTCCATGACCTGATTCGCACCAGCGTCATACCCGCGCCCCGGACCGCCCGACGACGTGGGTGTCGCTGAATCCTTCAGGAGGGGATTCATGAGCACGACCCACACCGACCGTACGAATGCCTGGTACGTAGACGGCCGCTGCCTGAACTGCAACCTCGCCCGGCAGTACGCCCCCGGCCTCATCGGCTACACGCCCGGCGGCAATTACGGCGGCATCTCGACCGTCCTGCGCCAGCCCGAGAACGAGGACGAGGTCCGGCAGCTTTACATGGCCGCCCACGCGTGCCCGACCCGTTCCGTGCACCCGCCCGCCGACGACTGGGCGCCGGACTCGGACCCGTACCCCATGCCCCTGGACGCGGCCGGAACCGTCCTGCTGTGCGGGCACGCCTCCCCGCGGACCTACGGCGCCGCCTCCTACCTGCTGCGCCGCCCCGACTCCACCGCGATGATGATCGACACCCCGCACTTTCGCCCCGCGCTCGCCCGCCGCTACGAGGCGCAGGCAGGGAAGATCACCGACGTGCTGCTCACCCACCTCGACCACGTGGCACACGGCCGCCAGTACGCCGACGCGTTCGGCGCCCGGCTGTGGATCCACGAGGGCGATCTCCACTCCCGCCCCGACGCCGACTCGGTCATCCGCGGCCAGGCCCCGGTGGAGATCGGCCCAGGCGTGACCGCCCACCCCTTCCCCGGCCACACGGCGGGCAGCACGGTCTTCGTCGCGGACGACACGTTCTGCTTCACCGGCGACGCCTTCTTCTGGTCGCACTCCGAACACGACCTGGAGGTGGCCGACAGCGTCGTCTACGACTCCATCAAGACCCTGGCCGCGTCCGTGGCACGCGGCGCCGAGGAGCTGACCTTCGAATGGGTCCTCCCCGGCCACGGCAGCTTCCACCGCCTCCCCGCCGAAGAGATGAGGACCCGCATGCGAGCCCTCGCCCGCCGAGCCACCACGTACCCCGAGCAGCCGATCGACTACGGCAAGGTCCGCTACTGACCCTGTCTCACGCGCGGATGGGCGGGTCAGCTGCCGAGGGCGGCGGCCATGCGGTCGAGGTCGGCGAGGAGGGCGGGCAGGCGTTGTTCGGGGATGGTGTCGATCATCTGTCGTTCGATGGCGTAGACGGCGGACCGGACCGCGTCGAGCCGGCTTCGGCCGTCGGGGGTGAGGTGGGTGGGTAGGGCGCGGCCGTGTTCGGTGGTGGCGGGCCGGGAGACCAGGCCGGCGTCTTGGAGGTTGCGCAGGACGACGTTCACGGACTGCCGGGTGACGAACGTGCTGCGGGCGAGTTCGGCGTTGGACAGGCCGGGCCGCTGGTCCAGGAGTTCGAGGCAGGCGTACTGCGGCACGGTCAGCTGGTGCTCGCGCAGCGCCGTGTCCATGGCGCCGCGCAAGGCGGCGGCGGCGCGTTTGAGGCGGTATCCCACGTGTTCCGTGACGTCGTCGGCGGGGTGGGGTGGTGGGGTGGGCTTCTGGTCTTCCATGTCAGGAGTTTGACATAGGGGTGGGGCGAGTTTACGTTTCTGGATGTCAAAGTCCTGACATTCAGAAGTCCCATGCACCGGAGGTATCCACATGAGCACCCCCACAACGACGATCTCCGTGGACTCCGACGTGATCACCATGGTGAACGTCTTCACCGTCGCCCCGGAGCGGCAGATCGAACTCGCCGACGCTCTCGACCGGGCGACCAGCGAGGTGTTCCTGACCGTCCCCGGCTTCGTCTCCGCGAACCTGCACGTCAGCCTGGACGGCAACCGCGTCGTCAACTACGCGCAGTGGGCCAGTGAGCAGCAGTACAAGGAAGCGATGCAGCGCCCCGACGTCCGCGAGCACATCGCCGAGGCGGCGGCGATCGCGGAGGCGTACGACCCGACCTTCGCGCGGGTCCGTTCGATCCACCACCCCCGCGGGCAGCGGGCATAGCCTCACGGTCACCGTCAGGTTCCTCAGTCACCGAAAAGTGCGTTCTTCCAGGTCAGCAGGGACTCTCCTACAGTTCCCGAGTAACTACAGGAGAGCACGGCAGAAGGGCGATCACCGTTGACCACCATCGATGTCTTCAACCACAACGTGCCCGCCGAAGGCGACTTCGGCTACTCGCAGGCGATCAAGTCCGGCGAGCTGATCCACGTCTCCGGACAGCTCGCGCTCGACGAGGCGGGCGAGTTCGTCCACGCGGACGACTTCGCCGCCCAGCTCAAGCAGACCTACGCCAACCTGGACAAGGTCCTGGACCACTACGGCGTCGCCCGGAGCCAGATCGTCTCGCAGACTCTGTACGTGGTGAACCTGCTGCGGAACGCCGCGGCGACGGCGGAGGGTAATCGGGCGTACTTCGGTGACCACCGCCCGGTGAGCACGGTCGTGGGCGTCACCGAACTGACCTTCCCCGGCCAGGTCATCGAGATCAGCTGCGTCGTCGACGCGGGCGGCGCCGCCTAGCTCGTACCGGCGGGTGGGTCGGCGTAGACGCCGTGCGCCATGCCGGTGGCCTGCCCGACTTCGATGAGGTAGCCGTCCGGGTCGCGCAGGTAGCACCGCACCTCGGCCTTGCGGTCGATGGGCGGCGTGAGGAATTCGGCGCCCTTCGCGCTCCACTCCCGGTGACATGCCTCGATGTCGGCGACGCGGAGGTTGAGGAAGCTGCTGACCGTGCTCGGGTCGGTGGGCGGGCGCAGGGTGATGTCCGGCTTGTCCGGGGTGGGGCCACCGCCCGGGTTCATGATGATCCACCCGTTGGCGAGCTTGACGGTGCAGGGGTTCTCCTCGAGCACCACCTCACCGCCGAGGACGTCGGTGTAGAAGGCGCGCGATCGGGCCATGTCGGCCACCGTCAGGAAGTGGGTGAGGAGGAGCCCGGAATCCGGGGCAGGAAAACCGTCATGGTGCATGCGAGACCTCCAGGCAAAACGGATGTTTCCACTCATAGTGGCGGATGGATGTCCGTCGAGGCACGAAGGAACACGGCTGGGGACGGTCTCGGTCCGAGGGGTTCCGGCCGTATCTAGACTCCGGCCATGGAGACCCCTGACACCACCGCGCTCGCCCGCGACCTCGCCCCCGCCGGAGTGCTCCGCGCCTCCGTCAACCTCGGCAACCCCGTCCTCGCCCAGGGCGCCCCGGACGCGCCCCGCGGCGTCACCGTCGATCTCGCCGGTGAGATCGCCCGACGTCTCGGCCTGCCCGTGGAGTTCCTCTGCTTCGACGCGGCCCGCAAGTCCTACGAGGCGATGACCACCGGCCGTGCCGACCTCTGCTTCCTCGCCGTCGACCCGGCCCGTGAGGCGGAGGTCGCGTTCACCGCTCCGTACGTGCACATCGAGGGCGTGTACGCCGTTCCGGCCGAGTCCACGCTGCGGACGGCCGAGGACGTGGATCGCGCGGGCGTCCGTATCGGGGTGAAGCAGGGCTCCGCCTACGACCTGTACCTGACGCGCACCCTGCGCCACGCCACCGTGGTCCGGGGGTCGGAGGGGGTGGACGTCTTCCACGCCGAGAAACTGGAGGTCGCGGCGGGAATCCGGCAGCCGCTCACCGCGCATCTCGCCGAGCATCCCGAACTGCGCCTGGTCGAGCCCGCGTTCATGACCATCCGGCAGGCCGTCGGGACGACGAAGGCGCGGCAGCCGGAGACGGTGCGGTTCCTGAGCGAGACGGTGGCTGACTTGGCGGCGTCCGGATTCGTCGCCGAGGCGCTGAGCCGGTCGGGGCAGGATCCGGCACTGGCCGCCTGCCGCTGACCTGTGCGCTCCAGCGCTCTCGTCAGCCCTCCCGCTTGCCGAGCCAGATCGGGCAGGGGGAGAGGCTGGTTGGCTCAGGGCACCTGTCGGTGACTGGCGGCGTGCGGGCGGGGGGCGTCGTGGAGGCGGTGGCGCTGGGCGTGGGCGTAGGGGACGCGCGGGTCGGTGAGGGGCTGCGCGGCCGGCTCGGCGGCGGGGAAGACGGGGCGGCGTATGCGGATGGTGTCGTCCAGGCGCTCGGCGAACCGGATGCGCATCGTGTCCTCGAAGGAGGGGAAGGCCGGGGCCGGTGCCGGGACGGGGGGTGTTGCGGTCGGCTGCTGGGCGGTGCGGCGGCGCCAGGTGAGGGAGCGCGGGGTGCGCCAACCATGGTGGAGGGCGAGGAGTCGGACCCCGATGGCGAGTACGGCCGCGCCGACGGCGCTGGGGACGGTCAGCCAATTCGCCATGTGCAGTAGGGACGTGGCGCCCGCGCCCAGAAGGGCGGGCAGGGAGTACAGGTCCTGGTCCCAGCGCAGCACCGGCGGGACCTCGCGGGCCACCAGGTGGGCCAAGATGCCGCCGCCGATCGCTGTGGCCAGACCCAGGGCGGCGGCGGGGGCCGGGTCGAAGCCGTGGACGAGGCTCTTGGTCGTCCCGGTCACGCTGAGCAGGCCCAGGGCGATCGCGTCGAAGACGTCGACCGCCTTCTCGTGCTGCTGGAGCGCGGTGCTGAAGTACACGATGACCGCCGCCACGACCGGGGTGAGGTAGTAGGCGGGGTCGGTGAAGGAGATCGGCTTGACGCCGATCACCAGGTCGCGGAACAGCCCGCCCCCCAGGGTGGCGACCTCGGCGAGGAGCACGGTCGCGATGAGGTCGAAATCCTTGCGTACGGCGAGGAACGCTCCGCAGATCGCGCACGCGAAGACGGCGAAGAGGTCCATCGGGTACTGGATGGAGCTGAGCAACTGGGGCAGCAGCATGTGCGGTTGACTCCACGAGAGCTGTGCGAGTGGGGGTGGTGCGATGTGGGGGCAGCCACACTGACTCATGGCTGGCGCCAGTAACTTGCCATACGGGCCTTGTTTGCACGTTGTCGCACCAGGCGGTGCGCGGTACGATCGATCACCCGGCGTGATCACCCGGTGGGCCGAAGATCTCGCCGCAGAACAGGGCGGCCGCAAACGCGTCGCGGGTCCGCCGTCCCGGTCGGCAGCCAACGCGGCACGTCCGAACCCGAAGAGCTTCTTTCCGTTGTTCGCCTGGCCCCGAAGGCTCGCGCGATGGTGAAGGTGGTGTACTCACGGGCGACTTCCGTAAAGGTGGAGGTACGTGACGCTCAAATGTCACTGCCTCTGCGGCTTGTCCGCCGGTTTGGTTCATCGGCCGGGATCGGCTCTTCCCCGCGGTGGACGCCGGGTCGCCGGACACGGTCGTGGTGGCGACGGGGGTCTCCTGCCGCCGGCGGATCTTCCATGGCACGCGGCGCACGGGGCCTGGCATCCGGTTCAAGCGCTGCGCGAGGTGGTCTGAGCCGGCCTCGGTCGTTGCCCGCAGGCCGCTGCGACGTCCGGCGCGCTGTCCGGTGCCGCGAGCGCGTGCTCCACCCCGGTCTGCAGCCAGTCGGCATGACTGTTGTCAGCCCTGGCAATTCACTCGTCATCGTGGCCGTGTCGGCCGAGCCAGATCGGGTTCGTCAGGGCGACCATCGGGCCCGGTATGCCCGACGCTCCGCCGTCCGCCGCCGGGCGGCGGACCTCGGCGCGGACGTAGGCCGCGTAGGAAGGGGTGGTCTTCCACTCCACGGTGGCCGAGCCGGAGACCGGCAGGGTGGCGGTGTACAGGGGGCCCTGGTCGGTGATGAAGCGGACCTGGCGGCCGGGGCCCGCGCCGGAGACCTTGAGGCGGACCGTCACCTCGGCGTCGGGGGCGGCGGGGAGGCGGTCGGCGATGCCCGCGTGGCGGCCGCGGCCGTCCACCGCCTCGAAGGTGAGGTCGACCTCGGAGGACTCGGCGATCCAGCAGCGGCCGGAGCGGATGCCGTCCTGGAGGGCGGTGCGGGACAGGTCGTCGGCGAGGACGACGGTCTGGGGGAGGCCGACGGGCTGGGGCTCGCGGTGGGAGTCACTGTTGCCGACGGCCGGGAGCCAGCGGCCGTCGCCACGGGCGGCCGCGACCAGGGTGTTGTCCCACTCCAGGACGGTCGCCTCGTCGTCCGGGCCGAAGTCGGCGTTCCACACCTCCACCGCGTCGGCCTCGTTGAAGCCGAACTTCCAGTTGCAGCCGACGCAGGTGCCGTGCGGGTGGGCCGGGATGACCAGACCGCCCGCCTGCCGGATCTTGCGGGCGAACTGGCCGAAGCGGTTGTCCCGGGCGCGGTAGCGCCAGTCGATGAAGGTGCCGGGGGCGATGCCGAGGGCGACCACATGGCCGTTCCGGGTGGTGACCTCCTCACCGGTGATGATCAGCAGGTCGTCGCCCCACAACGCCTCGAACGCGCCGTGAGCGGAGGTGGTGTTGTGCTCGGTGGTGGTGATGAAGTCGAGCCCGGCGGCGCGGGCGGCGGCTGCCAGTTCGGCCGGGGTGCGCTTGCCGTCGGAGTGCACGGTGTGCAGATGGGAGTCGCCCCGGTACCAGGCCCTGCCCCGCCCCTTGGCCCGCTGCGGCGGGTAGACGGGTCGAGGGGTGGTGCCGGGGGCGCCGAACCGCAGGGTGACGGTGACCTTGTAGTCCAGGCCCTGCGGGGCGACCGTGTAGGGGCCGAGGACGATATGCCAGGTGCCCGCCCGCACCGGGCCCGCCAGATAGCCGGGGGTCGCCTCCGCGGCGCTGATCGCGAACTCCGTACGGGCACCGCCCGACCAGCCGCGGAAGCCGCGCCCGCCCAGCTCCGTACCGCGCTCGTCGAAGATGCCGATGTCGCACGCGTTCCCCTGCGTGCCGGAGGGCACGGTCGGTTTGTCGTACGAATACGAGACGGCGATCTCGCGGACCCCGGACGGGACCTCGACCGGTACGTAGACGAAGTCCGGGGAGCCGGTGGGCAGATGGCCGGTGATCGTCCGGGACCGATCCCCATCGGAGCCCGCCTCGTCGGCCTGCGCGAAGGACACCGGGTCGAGCGTGAGCACCCCCGCCGCGCCCGCGAGCGCGGAGAGTCGGAGTACGTCCCGTCGCTGCATGCCTGCCCCCACCCAGTCGAGTCCGTGTCACCCGCGTCCCACTGTTGTACGCGTCGATGACATCCGCGGAAAGGCCTGTGGATAACTCCGTATCGGTGCGGAAACAGCGGGAAGATGGGCGAGCCACACCGGCCAACCCGGAGGAGCGGCCCCTTCATGCGCATCGCCACCACCGTGTTCCTCACCGACGAGACCGTCCGCCCCGCCTGGCTCGCGCGCGAGCTGGAGCAGCGCGGATTCGCCGGGCTGTATCTGCCCGAGCACACCCACATCCCGGTCAGCCGCGACACCCCCGCCCCCATGGGCGAGCCGCTGCCGCGCCCGTACGGCCGCACCCTCGACCCGTTCGTGGCGCTCGGCCAGGCGGCCGCCGTCACCGAGCGGCTGGCGCTGGGCACCGGCATCTGCCTGGTCGCCCAGCACGATCCGGTCGTCCTCGCGAAGAGCGTCGCCACCCTCGACTTCCTGTCCGGCGGGCGCTTCACCCTCGGCATCGGCTACGGCTGGAACGTCGAGGAGGCCGCCGACCACGGCACCGTCTGGGCGGATCGCCGCGAGCTGGTCCGCGACCGGATGGCACTGATGCGCGCGCTGTGGGCGGAGGAGCCCACGGCCCATCAGGGCCCGTTCGCGTCAGTACGGGCGAGCCTCGCGTACCCCAAACCGGTGATCCGGGAGCGCCCGCCCGGCGACCCCCTCACCGCCCCTCTCACCGGGCCGCGCACCCTGATCGGCGGGGCGGCCGGGCCACGGCTGTTCGCGCACATCGCCGCGTACGCGGACGGCTGGCTGCCGATCGGCGGCGGCGGGCTGACGGAGGCCATCCCGGAGCTGCGCCGCGTCTGGGCGGCGGCGGGGCGGGATCCGGCGGCGCTGGAGGTGGTGCCGTACGCGGTGCGCCCCTCGCCCGGCAAGCTCGCCCATTACGCCGGGCTCGGCGTCGAGGAGGTCGTCGTCCAGCTCCCCTCCGGAGACGAGACGGAGGTCCTGCACAGCCTGGACGCTTTCGCGCAGTACTTGTAGCGCGCATCCGTATTCCCGGCGTCCACGCCGAATTGTCGTGATCAGACCCACAAAACCGCAGGCCCGGCCAGTCTGGCGGTGTCGGACACCACTCGTATCCTCGGAGGATGACCACGAGCGCGCAGGGAAATGAACCGAGTGCCCCCACCGCCAACGCGATGCGCCGTGCGCTCAAGCGGGCCCGCGAGGGCGTGGCGCTGGACACCGCCGAGGCGGCGGTGCTGCTCCAGGCGCGCGGGGACGACCTGAAGGACCTGGCCGCTTCCGCCGCGCGCGTGCGGGACGCCGGGCTGGAGGCCGCGGGCCGTCCCGGGATCATCACCTACTCGCGCAGCGTCTTCATCCCGCTCACCCGGCTGTGTCGCGACCGGTGTCACTACTGCACGTTCGCGACCGTGCCGGGCAAGCTGCGCCGCGAGGGCCACGGCATGTTCATGTCGCCGGACGAGGTGCTGGACATCGCCCGCCGCGGCGCCGAGATGGGCTGCAAGGAAGCGCTGATCACGCTCGGCGACCGCCCCGAGGACCGGTGGCCCGAGGCGCGCGAGTGGCTGGAGGCCGAGGGGTACGACGACACGATCGCGTACGTACGGGCCATGGCGATCCGCATCCTTGAGGAGACGGGGCTGCTGCCGCACCTCAACCCCGGCGTCATGAGCTGGACGGACTTCCAGCGGCTCAAGCCCGTCGCGCCCTCCATGGGGATGATGCTGGAGACCACCTCCGAGCGGCTGTGGAGCGAGCCCGGCGGCCCGCACTACGGCTCGCCGGACAAGGAACCGGCCGTCCGGCTGCGCGTCCTGGAGGACGCGGGCCGCAGCTCCGTCCCGTTCACCAGCGGGCTGCTGATCGGCATCGGGGAGACGTACGAGGAGCGCGCCGATTCGCTGTTCGCGCTGCGCCGCGTGTCCCGCTCGTACCACGGTGTCCAGGAAGTCATCGTGCAGAACTTCCGCGCCAAGCCGGACACGGCGATGCGCGGGATGCCGGACGCGGAGCTGGAAGACCTGCTCGCCACCGTCGCCGTCGCCCGGCACATCCTGGGCCCGTCCGGCTGCATCCAGGCGCCGCCGAACCTGGTCGACGCGGAGTACGAGCGGCTCATCGGCGCCGGGATCGACGACTGGGGCGGCGTCTCCCCGCTCACCCCGGACCACGTCAACCCCGAGCGCCCCTGGCCCCAGGTGGACGAGCTGGCCGAGCGGTCCGCCGCCGCCGGGTTCGAGCTGCGCGAACGGCTCGCGGTCTACCCCGAGTTCATCCAGCGCGGTGAGCCGTGGCTGGACCCGCGGCTGCTGCCGCACGTGCGCGCGCTGGCCGACCCGGCGACCGGCCTCGCCCGCCCGGACGCGCTGCCCGCCGGGCTGCCCTGGCAGGAGCCGGACGAGGAGTTCACCGCCTCCGGCTCCGGCCGCACCGATCTGCACCGCACGATCGACACCGAGGGCCGCACCAGCGACCGGCGCGACGACTTCGACGAGGTGTACGGCGACTGGGAGGCGCTGCGCGAGGCCGCCGCGCCCGGCATGGTGCCGTCCCGCATCGACGCCGACGTGAAGGCCGCGCTGTCCCAGGCCGCCGACGACCCGACCCGGCTCACCGACCCCGAGGCGCTGGCACTCCTGCACGCCGACGGGCCCGCGCTGGACGCCCTGTGCGGGATCGCCGACGACCTGCGGCGCGCTGCGGTCGGCGACGACGTCACGTACATCGTCACGCGGAACATCAACTTCACCAACGTCTGCTACACCGGCTGCCGCTTCTGCGCCTTCGCGCAGCGCCGCACCGACGCCGACGCGTACACCCTCTCCATGAACCAGGTCGCCGACCGCGCCCAGCAGGCGTGGGACGTGGGCGCGGTGGAGGTGTGCATGCAGGGCGGTATCCACCCGGACCTGCCCGGTACGGCGTACTTCGACGTCGCCCGGGCGGTGAAGGAGCGCGTTCCCGGGATGCACGTCCACGCGTTCTCCCCGATGGAGGTCGTCAACGGCGCCTCCCGCACCGGTATGTCGATCCGCGAATGGCTGACGGCGGCGCGCGACGCGGGCCTCGACACCATCCCGGGAACGGCGGCCGAGATCCTGGACGACGAGGTGCGCTGGATCCTCACCAAGGGCAAGCTGCCGACCGCGACCTGGGTGGAGGTCATCAAGACCGCGCACGAGCTGGGCATCCGCTCGTCCTCGACGATGATGTACGGCCATGTCGACCAGCCGCGCCACTGGCTGGGCCATCTGCGGCTGCTGGCGGAGATCCAGCAGGAGACGGGCGGCTTCACCGAGTTCGTGACGCTCCCCTTTATTCACACCAACGCCCCCGTCTACCTCGCCGGTATCGCCCGCCCCGGCCCCACCACCCGCGACAACCGCGCGGTGACGGCCATGGCGCGCGTCCTCCTCCACCCCCACATCCCCAACATCCAGACGAGCTGGGTCAAGCTCGGCACGGAGGGCGCGGCCGAGATGCTGCGCTCCGGCGCGAACGACCTGGGCGGCACGCTCATGGAGGAGACCATCTCCCGCATGGCGGGCTCCTCGTACGGCTCCTACCGCTCCATCCAGGACCTCATCGGCATCGCCGACCTCGCGGGCCGCCCCGCCCGCGCCCGGACGACGACGTACGCGGACGTCCCGGAGGAGCGGCAGACGGCGGCCCTCGCCTCGGACGGGCACCTTCCGGAACTGCTACCGGTGCTGGGCGACTGAGCCCTTTGGGGAACCCGTCCAGGCCGACTCGCGCAGCAGCCGCAGCCCGTTGAGCCCGACCAGGACGGTGGAGCCCTCGTGCCCGGCGACGCCGAGCGGCAGCGGCAGGTGCCCGGCCAGGTCCCAGACGACCAGCGCGGTGATGCAGACACCGGCGATGACCAGGTTCTGGACGACCAGCCGCCGGGCGGTGCGGGAGAGCCGTACGACGGCGGGGAGGGCGGCCAGTTCGTCCCGTACGACGACCGCGTCGGCCGTCTCCAGCGCCAGGTCGGAGCCCGCCCGGCCCATGGCGACGCCGGTGTGGGCGGCCGCCAGGGCGGGGGCGTCGTTGACGCCGTCCCCGACGACCATCACGTGGCGCCCCGCGTCGGCCCACTCCCGTACGGCGGCCACCTTGTCCTGCGGCAGCAGCCCGGCGCGTACGTCGTGGATGCCGGTCTCGCCGGCGAGGCGGTCGGCGGCGCGCCGGTTGTCGCCGGTGAGCAGCACCGGCGCGGCGCCGGTCAGCGCCGCCAGGCCGCCGACCGCCTCCGCCGCGCCGGGACGGAGCCGGTCGGCGAGGCCGAGCACGCCGACCGGCGTGCCGTCCGCGAGGACGACGACGGCGGTACGGCCGGACGCCTCCACCTCGGCGACGACGGCCGCCACGTCGGCGACGACCGCGTGCGCCTCGGGGACCGCCGCATGCACCTCGGCGATGACCGCCTGTTCCTTGGCGACCAGCGCCTGCTCCTCGACGGCCGCAGCGGGTTCCTCGGGGCGGAGCCGGGCGGGCGCTCCCACTCGCACCTCACGCCCCTCCACCGTCGCGCGGACGCCGAGTCCGGGCGTGGAGGTGAACCCCACGGCGTCCGGCAGCGCCAGCCCGCGGGCGCGCGCGGCGTCCACGACGGCGCGCGCCAGGGGGTGTTCACTCGGGCGCTCGGCGGCCGCCGCGAGCCGTAGCAGCGCGTCCTCGTCCAGCCCCGGCCCCAGCCCCGCCCCGGACAGCGGGCGCACCTCGGTCACCCGGGGCGTGCCCTCGGTGAGGGTGCCGGTCTTGTCCAGGGCTACGGCGTCCACCTGACCCAGACGCTCCATGACGACCGCGGATTTCACCAGCACGCCATGGCGCCCGGCGTTGGCGATCGCCGACAGCAGCGGCGGCATGGTGGCCAGCACCACCGCGCACGGCGACGCGACGATCATGAAGGTCATCGCGCGCAGCAGCGTCGGCTGCAGCGCCGCGCCGAACGCGAGCGGCACCGCGAACAGGGCGAGCGTGGCGGCCACCATCACCAGCGAGTACCGCTGCTCGACCCGCTCGATGAACAGCTGCGTGGGCGCCTTGGTCTCCGACGCCTCCTCGACCATCCGCACGATCCGGGCGATCACCGAGTCCGACGGGTCGCGCTCGACCCGTACCCGCAGCGCCCCGGTGCCGTTGACGGTCCCGGCGAACACCTCGTCCCCGGGCGCCTTGGCGGCGGGCAGCGGCTCGCCCGTGATGGTGGCCTGGTCGACCTCGCTCTCCCCGTCCAGCACCCGCCCGTCGGCCCCGACCCGCTCCCCGGGCCGGACCAGCACCGTGTCCCCGACGGCCAGCGCGTCGACGGCCACCGTCTCCTCCTCACCACCGGGCAGCAGCCGGGTGGCGGTCGCGGGTGCCAGGTCCAGCAGCCCGCGCACCGAGTCGGCCGTCCGCGCGGTGGCGACCGCCTCCAGGGCGCCGGAGGTCGCGAAGATGACGATCAGCAGCGCGCCGTCCAGCACCTGCCCGATCGCCGCCGCGCCGAGCGCCGCGACCACCATCAGCAGATCCACGTCCAGCGTGCGCTCCCTGAGGGCCTTCACCCCCTCCCACCCCGGCTCCCAGCCCCCGGTGACGTACACCGCTCCGTACAGCGGCCCCCACACCCAGCCGGGCGCCCCGAGCAGCTGCCCCGCCAGCGCGGCCAGGAACAGCACCAGCGCCGCCAGCGCCCAACGGGCCTCCGGCAGGGCGAGCACCCGGGTACGGCGACGGGGTACGGCGGTGGGCCGGGCCGTAGGCGGCGCGGACCGGTCGATAAGCGTGGACGTCATGGCCGCAGACCGTACCACCAACACATGAACAAGTATTCATCCATCAACCGGTCCGTAGGATGAGCCCATGGGCCATGGAGCACAAACCCCCGCAGGCGACGCCGCCGCCCCGCGCGCCCGCCTCACCCCCGAGAACGCCCAAACGGTCGCCGCCACCCTCCAGGCCCTCGCCACCCCGTCCCGCCTGCTGATCCTGGCCCGCCTCCGCGAAGGCCCCTGCCCCGCCACCGAACTCGCCGAGGCGGTCGGCATGCAGCAGTCCGCCTGCTCCCACCAACTCCGCCTGCTCCGCAACCTGGGCCTGGTCACCGGCACCCGCCAGGGCCGCTCGGTCGTCTACACCCTCCACGACAACCACGTAGCGGAACTCCTCGACCAGGCCCTCCACCACGTAGAACACCTACGCCTGGGCGTCACCGACTGACTTGCCGACGTGCGGACGGCGCCTCGCCGACGAGCTTCTCGGGCGAGGGCAGCCGTCAGGGCGGGTGGGGGAGCAGGCTGCTGCGGCGCTCGGTATCCCCAGTGACCACGCCGACGTGCGTCTGTTCAAGCGGCTGACCGGCTGACGGGGGCCGTCAGGCGTCGTAGCCGGGCAGGTTTTCGGCGGTCTCGTTGAGGTGTCTGAGGTCTACGTCGCTGAGGAACGGGAGCACGGCGCCGCAGTCGAGGCAGGCGCGGGCGAAGTCGACGTCGAAGGTGGGGCGGAGCTTGTAGGCGCGGGGGCGGGGGAATTTGAGGCGGAGGCGGTTGGTCTGGCTCTCGAACGTCCTGAGTTGGGCGGCCGGGGTCAGTCGACCGGATCCGCATACTCCGCAGCGCAGCACCCCAGGTCTCATGGACGTGACGGTACCTCAGGTCAGCAGCAGGTCAGGAGCCGGTCAGCAGATCTTCCGGGCGCTGGGATGTGCGGTGCAGACGGCGGCCCGCGGCGGTCATCGTGTGGAGGAGGCGGTGGCCTTCCTCGGGGGTGATCAGGGCGGCGGTGGTGCAGGCGCGCATGACGTCGAAGGTCTGCCAGGTGGTGATGGATCTGCGGCGCGCGTAGGCGGCGGCGGAGCGGTCGTCGGTGATCCAGAGGGAGTTGCGGAACTCGGGGCGGCGGGTGATGAGGACGCAGCTTTCGGCCTCGCCGAGGTGGCGGGTGGGGGCCGAGACCGTGCCGCCGAAGACGGCGCGGCGGACGCGCTCGACCTCGGCCTGTTCGGCGTGGTCGGTGATTTCGATGGGGTCGCCGAGCCAGCCGCCCTCGGCGATGGTGCGCAGGGGCGGGAGGTGGCGGGCGGAGCGGTGGGCCTCGTAGGCGACGGCCTGGGTCCAGCGGCCTCGGCCGTCGAGCACCTTCTCCAGGAGGGGGAGGCGGCTGACGGCCGCGAAGTTGCATAAGACGGTGTTGTCCGGGAACCACCAGGTGCTCATGGACGGAAGACCAGGTCCCCTTCGTCGATGCCGGGGCCGGGCGCGGGGTCGAGGAGGTCGTGCAGGTGGTCCACGTCCACGTCGAGCAGGGCGGCGAGGGGGCGGAGGGTGGTCTCGCCGTCCGCGTAGGCCCTGAACAGCTCGGACGCTATGCGCGGCGGGTAGCGGTGGGCGGAGGCCCAGGACTCCTGGCGCTGGTAGGCGTCGGCCGCTCCCGCCAGTAGGTGGCAGGTCTCGGTGGTGGTGCCCCGGAGGCGGGCGTGGTCCTCCGGGCTGAGCAGGCCGAGCTGGCCCAGCCGGGCCGACAGGGCGCTGGGGGAGACCTTGAAGCGCACCACCAGGTCGCGGAACGCGTCGTCGGTGAGGTGGTCACCGGCCACGGCGTCCGTGAGGTCCTGAGCGGGCATCAGCAGATGCGCCGCGAAGACGTTCGCCCGCACCTCGGTCAGGTCCTTCTGGTGGCCGGGGGCGAGGTGCGATTCGGCGATCGGGGCGCGCGCGTCCCGGGCGAGGATGTGGCCCAGCTCGTGGGCCAGGGTGAACCGCTGGCGGGTCCACACCTTGGTGGGTTCGACGAGGACGAGCCGGAAGGCGTCGGTCTGCCAGGCGAGCCCGTCGACCGCCTCCGGGATGTCGGTGATGGCGACGTCCACCCCGCAGCACCGCTCGACGGCGGCGATCAGCTGGTCCGTGGCCAGGGCGGCCACCGAGGGGACGCCCGCGGCCCGCAGATGCTCATGGGTGTCCGCGGCCAGGGCCTCGCCCTGGTCGACGAAGCGCCGCAGGTCGTCGCGGACGTGCGGCAGCTCCGGCAGCCCGGGGGAGCGGCCCAGGAGGTCCAGCACGTCGTACGCGGTGGCGAACCGGCCCGTGACGTCCTCGACGCCCGCCCGGCCCGGAGCGGAACCGGAACCGGAGCCGGATCCGGAACCGGAGCGGGTACGGGCGGCGACCGACGGGCGCAGCGGTTCGCGGCCGCTGAGCAGCCAGTCGACGGTCGTGCACCCGGCCTCGGCGATCAGGGCGAGGTCGAGCGAGGTGAAGCGGCGCACGCCCTTGAGTGACTTGGACAGCTTGTCGGGGGTCAGTCCGACCCGTTCGGCGAACGCGGCCTGGCTCATCGAGGCAGCGTCCATGACCGTGCGGACCCGGTCGGCGACAGTCGCTTCCATGTGATTACGGTAGGGGTAGCTTGCGAAAATCGCAAGTGGGCTGGTGGGGCGCGTCCAGCGGCCCTCTGCCGGAAGTCCGCGCGGGCTGGGAGACTGGCCGTTCACCGAGGCTCCCCGGGGGCGGAGAGGCGGCGCGCCGTGATCGATCGCAGCATTCTGACCGAGAAGGAATACCGGGACGACCGCCACCTCGCCGCACGGCAGGCGCTGTACGCGTACCAGGAGCCACGGCACGACCTGCCGGGCCTCGCCGCCGCCCAACTGCGCGGCGTACGCGGCCCGGTGGCGGATGTCGGGTGCGGGAACGGGGTGTACGGGGCGCGGCTGCGGGCGGAGCGGCCGGAGCTGGCGGTGCTCTCGCTCGATCTCTCGCCCGGGATGCTGGCCCCGGCCGCCGGGCGGGCGGCGGTGGCGGACGCACAGGCGCTGCCGCTGGCGGACGGCAGCTGTGGGGCGGTGCTGGCGATGCACATGCTGTACCACGTGCCGGACATCCCGCGCGCGATCCGCGAGCTGCGGCGGGTGCTGGCACCCGGCGGCGTCGCGCTGGTGTCCACGAACGGCGTCCGGGACAAGGCCGAGATCACCGAGGTGTGGCGGCGCGCGGCGGGCGAGGAGCGGCCGACGTTCGGCGGGCGGTTCACGTTGGAGGAGGCGCCCGCCCTGCTGGGGGCGGCCTTCGCCGAGGTACGGGTCATCGAGCTGACGGGGACGATCACGGTCCGGGAGCCGGGGCCCGTCATGGCGCACATGGGGTCGTACGAGACCTGGGCGGACGGCCGGGGCGGGGACGCGGGGGAGGTGCTGCGGCGCGCGGAACGGCTGGTGCGGGACGAGATCGACGCCACGGGCGCGTTCGAGGTGACGAGCCGCTGCGGGCTCCTCGTCTGCTCGGGCTGAGGCGGCTGATACGGCCGATGCCGGCTGATACGGCCGATACGGGCTGATACGCCGGAGCCGCGATGCGCAATTGGGGTGCGGTGCGGTAAGCGCATTGCCGCACCGGGCATTCACGATCCCGAATTTATCCGCAGTCCACTGTCCGTTATCCGGTGCACCATTTCGGAGCGAGTTCGGAATGAGGTGGTCCGCCGCAGCATTCGTGACGACGCCTTCACAAGGGGCCGCGCCATGGACGGCATCCGGAAGCGATCAAAGAGTGTCCATTACAGTTCAAAGGCACTCCAGGGCCATACACGTATCGAAGAAAAGGGGAAAGGTCGTGACCGCAGCCGCCAGCGCAGCGACCGGCGTATGGGGCCGCGCCGAACAACAGGACTTCCGCAGCCGGGTACGCGGCTGTCTGCTCGGCGGAGCGATCGGGGACGCCCTGGGGGCGGCCGTGGAGTTCTCCTCGCTGGCCGACATCCGGGCGAACCACGGCCCGCAGGGCGTGACGGACTTCCTGCCCGCGTACGGGCGGCGCGGCGCGGTCACCGACGACACCCAGATGACGCTGTTCACCGTGGACGGCCTGATACGCGCCCAGGTGCGCCGTGACACCGGCGCCTGGCATCCGCCCACCGACATCCACTCCGCCCACCGCCGCTGGTACGCCACCCAGCGCGACTGGGGCCCCGACGAGCGCCGCGAGGGCGACGGCTGGCTGGCCCGCGAGGAGTGGCTGTACGCCCAGCGCGCCCCCGGCCGGGCCTGTCTCACCGGGCTCGGGGACGCGACCATGGGCACCCTGGAGGCGCCGAAGAACCCCGACTCCAAGGGCTGCGGCGCCGTCATGCGCTCCGCGCCGTTCGGGCTGCTGGTGGGCTGGGAGCCGCAGCTGGTGTTCCAGCTGGCCATCGAGTGCGCGGCCCAGACCCACGGCCACCCCACCGGCTACCTCGCGGCGGGCGCGTTTTCCCTCATCGTTCACGGGCTGGCGCGCGGCGAGGCGCTGGACGGCGCCGTCCAGCGCGCCCTGGCCCATCTCGCGGGCCGCTCCGGCCACGAGGAGACCACGGACGCGCTGCGCCGCGCGCTCGGCGCCGTACGCCAGGGGCTGCCGACGCCCGAGCGCGTCGAATCCCTCGGCGAGGGCTGGACCGGCGAGGAGGCGCTGGCCATGGGGCTGTACTGCGCCCTGGTCGCCGAGGACGTACGCCACGGCCTGCTGCTCGCCGTCAACCACGGCGGGGACAGCGACTCCACGGCGGCGGTCTGCGGCAATCTGCTGGGCGTGCTGCACGGCGAGACGGCCCTGCCGCCCGCGTGGCTCGCCGAGGTGGAAGGGCGCGGCACGATCCTGGAGCTGGCGGACGACTTCGCGATGGAGATGACCCAGGGCCCCGCCCTGCACAGCCCCGAGACCTCGGCCCCCGCCTGGCTCAGCCGCTACCCGCGCGCGTAAGCACCCGCGACTCCCGCGACGCGCCCGCCGTCGGGGCCACAGGAACCCCAGGCGCGGCGCCGTTGCCGCGCAGGGCGCGGTAGGTGACCCAGGCCGCCGTCGCCAGGAAGGCGATGCCGATGATCGGGTAGATGGCCGTCATCAGCATCTGCGGCGGCGTCTGGTGCAGTTCGACCCGCTGCTTCACGCTGTGCGGCGCGTACCAGATCATGAACGAGCAGAAGAGCAGCCCGGTCAGCGCCGTGCAGCCCGCCCAGGCGCGGGACGCCCGGCGGACCGTTTCGACGGCGAGCAGCAGCACCATCGGGACCGCCCACACCCAGTGGTGCGACCAGGAGATCGGGCTGACCATCAGGGCGGTGACGGCGCAGGTGATGGCGGCCCAGGCGCGGGCGTGGGGGAGGGCGCGGTCGTCGACGAGCTGGGCGGCGACGGCGGTGGCCAGGCCGACGCAGCCGATCAGCGCGGCGGCGGCGAGCCACCACAGGCCGGGGTCGGGGGTGTGCAGGACGCGGGCGAGGGCGCCGCGCAGGTTCTGGTTGCCCGCACCCTCGACGTCGCCGGGCCGGTCGGTGGCGAACAGCACCTGGGTCCAGAAGCGGTGCGAGTCGTACGGCAGCGCCACCACCGACAGGACGACCGTCCAGACGAAGGCGCCGGTGGCGACGAACGCCCGCCGCAGCTGGTCGCTCCGCAAGCTCCCCAAGCTCCGCAGGCCCCGCAGGCTCCCCACGCCCCGCAGACTCCGCAAACCCCGCACCCCCTGCCCGGCCCGCTGCCGCCGGATGGCGTCGATCAGTCCGGCGGCCGCGAGGAAGACCACGAAGAGCCCGGGGGTCAGCTTGATCCCGGCCGCGATTCCGGTGCCGAAACCGGCCCAGCGGTGGCCTTCCCGGCGGGTCAGGTCCCACAGCACCAGGACGGCGACAGCCAAGTTGATCTGGCCGTAGCGCAGGGTCGTCCACACCGGTTCGCACCACACCGCGACCCCGGCCAGGGCCAGCACGGCGGCGGCGCGCGGCACCCGGCGCGGGCGGCCCACGAGCCGCAGCGACAGATGGGCCACGCCGACCATCAGGGCCAGGTTGGCGGCGGTGCCGAAGGTGCGCAGGACGCCCGTGCCCATGAGGGTCAGCGGGGTGAACAGCATGGCCGCGAACGGCGGATAGGTATTGGGCAGATGGTGCGCGGTCGCCCGCATGTCGTACAGGTCCGCCGCGTTCCGTACGGTCCACCCCTCGGCCTGGTAGACCAGCAGATCGACCATGGACACCTGGGCGGCGCGCTGGGCGATCCAGAAGCCCGTGAAGGACAGCAGACAGAACACCGCCGCGCAGAGTGTGGGCCGCCGAGTGATCATCTGTGTCGCGGTCACGGGGGTCGCTCCAGAGGTGCGTGAGGCGGCGGACGGCACAGGCAGCCGACGATAGTTCATTCCGGATGATGGCCCCACCTGGGGGAATGGTTGCCTGTACGGATCACATACATGGGCCACAGCAAGGGGCCCCGGCCACCCAGGAGCGAGGGTGACCGGGGCCCGATGAAAGGGAGCGGCGGCGTCAGTCGGAGGCGCCCGCCGCCGTCTTACGACCCTTCGCGCCCTTCGCGCCCGGCGCCGGAACGGCCCGCGCGGCACCCGCCGAACCCGGCCCGTCGTCATCCGAGTTGAGCGAGTCGAGGATGGCGTCGCGCTCGGGGGTGTCCTCCGGCTTCAGGTAGCCGATGGCGATGAAGAGCACGAGCGAGACCGCGAGCGGGACGGCGACCTGGTACTCCAGGTTGACGCCGCCCTCGACCGCGTCGTTGATCGGGTAGTTGACCAGATAGAACGCGATCAGGCCCAGCGCCCAGCTGGTGAGCGCCGCCGTCGGCCCGGACTTGCGGAAGGCCCGCAGCATGCCGAGCATCAGCGGGATCGCGATCGGCCCCATCAGACCGGCGACCCATTTGATGACCACGGTGATGATGTCGCCGAAGAAGGGCGAGTTCACCTGGGTGGCGATGGCCATGGACAGGGCGAGGAAGAGCAGCGTGGTGTAGCGGGCGGCGAGCAGCCCGGTGCGGGTGCTCCACTGCCGTACGGACTTGAAGATGGCGGGCATGATGTCGCGGGTCACCACGGCGGCGATCGCGTTGGCGTCCGAGGAGCACATCGCCATGGTGTGCGAGAAGAAGCCGACGATGACCAGGCCCAGCAGACCGTGCGGCAGCAGGTGTTCGGCCATCTCGGCGTACGAGTCGGCGGGCTTGTCCGTCTTGATGATCAGCGGCGCGACCCACATCGGGAAGAACAGCACCAGCGGCCAGACGAACCACAGGACGGCCGACAGCCGGGCCGAGCGCTTGGCGGAGTGGGCGCTGTCGGTGGCCATGTAGCGCTGCGCCTGGTTCCACATGCCGCCGTTGTACTCGAACGTCTTGATGAAGAGGTAGGAGAGCAGGAAGATCAGCGTGTACGGGCCGACGGTCGGCTCGGTGTGGCTGTCGGGCAGGTCGTCCCAGACGGTCCAGAACGTGCTGAAGCCGTCGAGTTCGTTCAGCACGGCGATCAGCATCGCGATGCCCGCCACGAACTGGATGACGAACTGGCCGAGTTCGGTGAGCGCGTCGGCCCACAGCCCGCCCACGGTGCAGTAGACAGCGGTGACCGCGCCCGTGATCAGGATGCCCTGGTTGAGCGAGACTCCGGTGAAGATGGAGAGCAGGGTGGCGATGGCCGCCCATTTGGCGCCCACGTCCACGATTTTCAGCAGCACCCCGGACCAGGCCAGCGCCTGCTGAGTGGGCAGGTTGTAGCGGTTCTTGAGGTATTCGAGGGGCGAGGCGACCCGCAGTTTGCTGCGCACCCGGTTGAGGCGCGGCGCGAAGAGGTTCGCGCCGATCGCGATGCCGATGGCGATGGGGAAGGACCAGGTGACATAGGAGGTGATGCCGTATTGGTAGGCGATGGCCGCGTAACCGGTGAACATCACGGCGCTGTAGCCGGACATGTGGTGCGAGATGCCCGACAGCCACCAGGGCATTTTGCCGCCTGCGGTGAAGAAGTCGCTGACGTTGTCCACGCGTTTGTGGGACCAGACGCCGATGGCGACCATGACGCCGAAGTATGCGATGAGTACAGCCCAGTCGAGACTGTTCATGTCCCCTCCCAGGGGGTCCGCCTTGTGAACGGGAGCGCACTTCGCCGCGACGTTCTCTGGGGCGGTTCCCCCGAGCGGGAGCGGGGTACTTCCGGGATTGAACCGCTTGTTCGGGCGGCCGGTCAAGGGTTCGAGAGGTCACGAATGTGAACACAAATCAGAAAGAAGAACGATTTTACGGTTTCTTGACCTGACGGGGCGTTGTCGTGCACGCGTCCGCGAACCCACCATGAGCGGGCACTTCGTCAGACGCACGCCCACGCATCGATGGGTCGGTACGGGAGCGGGATCCCGAAAGGCCGGACAGGAGTCGCGCTACCGCATCACTTCACCGGCGTTCACCAGCAGCGACTGTCCGGTGATCGCCCGGGCCCGGTCGGAGGCCAGGAATACCGCGGCCTCCGCCACATCGCCGTCCGTCGCCAGGTCGGGCAGCGCCATCCGGCCCGCCAGCCGCTGCCCGATCTCGGCCTCGGGTACGCCCTCCGTGTGCGCGGCGAACTGAACGTACGCCTGCACCGGCGGCCCCCACATCCAGCCGGGCTGCACGGTGTTGACCCGGATCCGGTGCGGGCCCAGCTCGCGCGCGAGCGAGTACATGGCCGAGGTGAGCGCCCCCTTGGACGCCGCGTACGCCGCCTGCCGCACCTCGGAGGGGGCGGCGACCGACGACTGCGTGCCGATGAGCACCACCGCGCCGCCGTTCCGCTTGAGGGCCGGGAGGCAGGCCCGGGTCATCCGCAGCGTCCCGAACAGGTTGACGTCCACCACGCGCCCCCAGGACGCGAAGTCGGCGTCCTCCAGGCCGCCGAAGTGGCTGTCCAGCGCGGCCACATGGACGACGGCGTCGATCCGGCCGAAGCGGTCCAGGGCGAGCGCGGCCAGCGCCTCGCACTGGGCCTCGTCGGCGATGTCGGTGGCCCGGTGGGCGGTGCGCGTGCCGTCCGGGTCGAGTTCCCGCGCGGCCCGGTCCAGCCGCTCCCCGGTGCGCGCCCCGAGCACCACGCTGGCGCCCTCGCGCAGGCAGGCAGCGGCGACGCGGTGGCCGAGGCCGGGGCCGACACCGGAGACGACGACCGTTCTGCCGCTGAGCATGGGGCCTCCCCGGCCTCCTCGGTCTCCCTGGGGCTGACGCCGCGTCAGGCTAGGCGTGTGGACCGCGAAAGGCCATACCCCGGTCCTGTGCGGTGGTTGGCGAATTCTGTCGCACCACCCCTCCCCAGCTGGCGCCGCGTCAGCTACACCTGATGGGCATGACGACGAGCGACGCGAGCGAGGACCCACGCGGCGATCTCTACGGGGAGCTGGCCTCCGTCGGCCCCTACGGGGTGCGCCCGGGGCACGCCCTGATCACGATGGTCGAGCCGCATCCGGGCCAGGAGTACGCGTACAACCGCTGGTACGAGGACGACCACTTCATCGCGGGCGCCATGGCCATGCCCTGGATCTACGCGGGCCGCCGCTGGGTCGCCACCCGCGACCTCCAGCTGCTGCGCTACCCGGAGAAGTCGGCGGTCGCCCAGCCGGTCACCGAAGGCTGCTACCTCACCGTCTACTGGCTCACCGAGGACCGCTACGCGGAGCACATGCGGTGGACGGTCGGCATCAACAAGCGGCTCAACCGGGACGGCCGGGTCTTCCAGGAGCGTACGCACGTCCTGACGGCCTTCCACGACCGCGAGGCGACCGTCTACCGGGACGGGGCGGCCGGTCCGCGCGACCACCATGCCCTCGACCACCCGTACGCCGGGCTGGTCCTGGAGGTCGTCGAGAGCGAGAGCCCAGAGCGGCGCGACGAACTGCTCGACTGGCTCACGGCCCGCCAGCTGCCCCGCCGCCTGACCGGTTCGCCCGCCGCGATGGTGACCGTCTTCCGCCCGACCCCGCTGCCGTCGGACCGGATGGCGTACGTCAAGCAGGTGGAGGGCGTCGACACCAGGCTGACCCTGCTCTGGTTCCTTCAGCACGATCCACGTGAATGCTGGGAGGAATTCTTCACGGGTCTCGATACCGATGTGGAACGGTCCGGACTGGGCCGGGTGGAATTCGTCGCGCCGTTCATTCCGACGATTCCCGGTACGGACCGCTATGTCGCGGAACTCCGATGACGGCCGGTGAAAGGCGAGCGCGACCGAAATGCGACGAGCCCTCTCGGCAGGGACGGCGGCCGGTCGAGAGGGCTCGGTGGCGATGCGGCGGAACGCCGCGAAACTGCGGTTCTACGGGGCCGGACCGCGCTGCCGCGGCCGGTCGAACAGCAGGATCAGCCGAGGTCGAAGGCTCCGCCGTGGACGTCGGCGACAAAGGCCGACCAGGAGGCGGGGGCGAAGCTGAGCGTCGGTCCCTGCGGGTCCTTGGAGTCGCGCACGGCGATCTCTTCGGCGACCGGGGAGGCGACCTCTACGCAAGCGCCGTTTCCTGCGGAGTACGAGGATTTAACCCATGCACTCGTCTTTCCCTGCTGAATGGACACAATTGCTCCGATGCGGTGTGTTGAGGAGATGCACCCCCGTTTGGAGGCGATGCCGACGTTACTCGTCAACATCGTCAGGAAAGGTGGCCATTCACTCGACCGGGTGGCATATTCCACCGGCCCCTTCCACGGCAGGGGGCGGAGGTGTACTCTCCGCCCTCGCTCTCGACCGGCGTCGTCAGCCCTCCCCGTGCCGACGCGCGTGGTCCTGAGCGACCTCGGTGATGAACTGGCGGCTCTGGTCCACATTCAGCGCCTGGGCCCGCAGATGCTCGTACATCATGCTGTAGCTCTGCACATCGGTGAGCTTCTCCAGATAGAGGTCGCTCGTCACGCCCTCCAGATAGACGACGCTCGTATCCGACTCGTCCGAGAACTCCAGGATGGTGAACTGCCCGCTCATGCCCGGGTGCGAGCCCATGCCGAACGGCAGCGCCTGCACCGTCACATGCGGCTCGTGGCTCATGCGGACCAGGTACTCCAGCTGATCGCTCATGATCTTGTGGTTGCCGACCACGCGCCGCATCGCGGCCTCGTCCACCACGGCCCACAGCCGCAGCGGGGCCAGTGGATCGGTGATCCGCTCCTGCCGCCGCAGCCGCACCTGCACCCGCTGGCCGATCTGGTCCGGGGCGACCTCGGGCAGCGCCCCGCTGATGACCGCCTCGGCGTAGTCCGGGGTCTGCAACAGCCCCGGCATCACCTGGGGTTCGTAGACCCGCAGCGACGCCGCGTCCGTCTCGAAGCCGATGTAGACGCTGTAGGGGACGTCGCCGAAGGCGTTCCACCAGCCCTGCTGGCGGGACTCCTTCGCCATTTGCATCAGCGAATCGATCAGCGCTTTGTCTTCTACCTTGTAGGTCCGGCAGAGGTCGCGCACATCGCGCTGGCTGATGCTTCGACGGCCGTTCTCCAGTCTGCTGATCTTCGACTGGGAGACCATCAACTCCTCCGCCACCTCCTCCGCCGTCATGCCCTTCTCCTGGCGGAGCCTGCGCAGTTCCTGGCCCAACCGGCGTCGCCGGACAGTGGGGCCGACGTTCGATGTCACGGGACGTGCACCTCCGGCTTCGTACTGCTGATACCTGCTGTTCAGCAGCCTCCCACTACCGGACCCGGCCGCGCTGGGAAATGGCCCGACAAAGACCGTACAAAGGGCGATCGAACGCATGCGCGGGGCGGCGGGACGGCCGGTCGTCCGGAACGGCCGTCCCACCACCCCGCGCTTCAGCGGCTCCCGTACCGGGTCGGTGGGGACTGCGGTGCGGTCGGTGGTGCTGTATCGGTTCTGCGGGCTCTGGCGAGCCCGTTTGGTGCCCTGTGAATGCCCTGTGGTGCCCTGTGGTGCCCTGTGGTGCTTTTCGGTTCTGTCGGTGGCCGGGTTGGCGTCACGGTCGCTTCGCGGCCTCCTGAGGCGCCCTGGGGGCCTCCTGGTGACGGGTCAGCGCGCTCCGACGCGGGCCATGCTCCCGTGGCGGGACGGCTGCGCCGGAACCCCGGCCGCGGGCTCCGCGGCGCGTGCTCCCGGCTGTCGGCCCGGGGCCGGTGCGCGCCGTGGCTGCGCCGCGACACCGTTCTGCACGTCCATCACGGCGTGCGCCACCAGACCGCCCATCGGGTCGTGCCTGATCAGATCCCGGAGCCTGGAGCGCGACGAGCGCCCCTCGTTCCCGGGATACAAGTGCTTGCCGAGCCCGACCGCGTGGGCCAGGGCGGCGAGCGCGGCGGTCCGCGGGTCCGGCGGTACGCCGGTACGGATCGCACTGTCCAGCCGGGCCCTGATCTCCCGGCTGATCGCCGTCTCCGTCGCCTGGTAGCGAGTCGTCGGCAGTACCCCGCACATCTGGCCCGCCACGGCATGCACCATGCCGCACCGCTCCAGGTGCGTGAGATACGTCTGGCGCAGCCCCAGCCGGGGCCCGCCGATCCAGTGGACAGCCCGAACCGGACTGCCGCGACGGCGCAGCAGTTCCAGTGCGGAGTCCAGAGTTGGATCTCCTGTCGGCCGTGGCAGCACCACGGCGATACGATCCCCGTCAGGGGCTATCCGTCCGGCCAAGGCCAGCTCTACTAGCTGTGCCCCGGCAAGACCGAGGTCGAGCGACTGCGGCTGCGCCGTGGTACCCGTGGTCGGGTCCAGGGCGAGCAACAGAAGCTCCTCCGGAATTGTTCTGCGGCTCCTGCCCATCCATGCCTCCCCGCGTGGATGAATGACAGGGTGACCCCTGCCACATTGGTCTGTCGAGAGTGCCTGGGGGATTTGGGTGGGAACCGGTAGGTATGTCTTTCTCGTCTAGCGGGTGAGTGATCACCCTGAGGCGCTCTCCGGCGGTGGCGTTGCGCGTCCGCACGCCGGGCACACAGGACACTGGTTGATGGTTGGAATGCGGGACGCGGCGCCAGGAGGCGCCCGGCGTCCCGTGTGACGTATCGAGGAGGCATCGGTGGCGGGCGAGTCCCCCGGCAGGTCGGATCAGCAGAAGTCGTCGGGGGAGACGGCTAGGGGAGCGCGTGATCCGCGGCTCACGGCCTCCCGTGAGGAGGAGGCCGACGACGGTCGCTCGGCGATCGCCGTCGCCGAGGACGCGGCTTCCGGTGGGTCCGGTGTGGCGTCGACGGAACCGGAATCGGAATCGGAGCGTCCGGAGTCTGGTGTTCGCGAAAGCGAATCCGGTGAACCGGGCGGTGCGGAGACCGAGTCGGGGCTCCCGGTCCGCCCCGGGGCGTCGGCCGAGGGTGATTCGTCTTCGCCGGACGCGGCGGACGAGTCGGCGCCCAAGCCGGAGGGAAGCGATACCCGGCTGCGGGAAGCTGTCGCGGCCTGGGTGGCGTCGGACGAACCGGATGCGGAGTCGGACGCGGAGGGTGCGTCGTCGGACGCGCCGTCTGAGCGTGCCGACGCCGACGGTGACGACGACGCGTCGGGCGCCGAGGGTGACGCGGACGCGTCGAGCGGCGAGGGCTCGGGTGCTTCGCGTCCGGCGGACGTGGGCTCCGGCGCCGAAGACGACGCTGACGACGCAGCCGCCCAGGGCAGCGCGGGCGCGTCCGGCGATGAGAGCGCGGGCGCGTCTCGCCCCGCGAAGGCGGGTTCCGGCGCCGAGGGTGACGCCGACGCGTCGGGCGCCGAGGCTGACGCTGACGGCTCAGCCGCCAAGGGTGGCGCGGACGCGTCGAGCGGGTCGAGCGACGAGGGCTCGGGCGCCAAGGGACGCGCGGGCGCGTCCAGTGGTGAGGGCTCGGGGACGACTCGTTCCGCCAAGGGCGACGCCGACGATGCGGGCGACGCTGACGACCCAGCTGCCAAGGGCGGCGCGGACGCGTCGAGCGACGAGGGCTCGGGCACGTCCCGCCCCGCGAAGGCGGGTGCCGACGCCGAGGGGTCGGGCACGTCGCGTTCCGCGAAGGCGGGCGCCGATGCCAAGGGTGACGCTGACTCCGACGCCGAGGACGGCGACGGCGCCGCCTCGGAGGCGCGGGGCGACCAGAAGACCGCGGTGTTCCGTGCGCCGAAGGTGCCGTCCGGTGGCGAGGGTTCGGGGGGGTCTCGTACGGCGAAGGCCGACTCCGGCGCGGGTGCGGCGGACGACGAGGGCGAGGCTGGCTCCAAGGGTTCCGACGGCGACGACAGCGGCAAGGCCGCCGCGTCCGGCGACGGGAAGCGGCGGCCCGCTTGGGCGGGGGCCGATGACGACGGGGACGGTGATGACAAGCCGTCGCGGCCGTCCGTCGATCAGAAGACGGCCGTCTTCCGGGCGCCCAAGGTGGAGGACGCGGAGGAGAAGGACGGCAAGGGCGGCAAGCCCGTCGACCGGCCCACCTCCGCGTTCGGGGTGCTCCCGGAGAAGAAGAAGGGCGTCGACCAGCCGACCACCGCCATCAAGGCGCTCCCCAGCGACACGAAGAAGGGCGGCGCCAAGCCGTCCGAGCGCGAGAACGAGCGCACCAGCAAGTTCGTACCCCTGCGCTCCTCCGACGCCCCCGCCCCGGCGAAGGCCCCGGCGAAGGCGTCCGCGAAGGCCCCGGCGAAGCCGGACGACGTACCCGAGACCGAGCGCACCCGGCAGCAGCCGCTGCCGCCGCAGACGCCGGACGGGAAGCAGCCCGCGCCGCTCGATCTGCTGGCGGAGCTGACGAACCGGCCGCCCAAGCCCGAGACGCCGATCCGGACGGCGGTGCGGCGGGTCAAGATCTGGACGCCGCTGGCCATCCTGCTCGTGGTGCTCCTGGGGGTCGCCCAGGCGGTGCGGCCGCTGCCGGAGCCGGAGCTGAAGCTGACGGCCGACGCGTCGTACACGTTCAAGGGCGCGAAGCTGACCATGCCGTGGTCCGGTGAGGGCCAGTCCGCGGCCGAGGTCCAGGGCGTGGGCAGCCTGGGCACGTCGGGGGCGCAGAAGGCGGTGCCGATCGCGAGTGTCACCAAGGTCATGACGGCCTACGTGGTGCTCAAGGACCATCCGCTGAAGGCCGGTGCCGAGGGCCCGCGCATCAAGATCGACAAGACGGCGGCCGAGGAGTCGAGTTCCGCCGACGAGTCGCGGGCGTCGGTCAAGGAGGGGCAGAGCTTCACCCAGCACCAGCTGCTCCAGCTGCTCCTGATCAACTCCAGCAACAACATCGCCCGGCTGCTGGCCCGCTGGGACGCGGGTTCGCTGGACGCGTTCACGAAGAAGATGAACGACGCGGCCAAGAGCCTGGGCATGAAGAACACCACCTACACGGACCCCAGTGGGCTCAAGGAGTCCACCAAGTCCACCGCGGCCGACCAGCTCAAGCTGGCGGCGGCGGCGATGGAGTCCGAGGCGTTCCGGGAGGTCGTGGCGACGCCCAACACCGAGATCCCCGGGCTCGACGGCAAGATCTACAACAACAACAATCTGCTGGTGAAGCCCGGTGTGATCGGCATCAAGACCGGGTCGTCCACCCCGGCGGGCGGTGCGCTGATGTGGGGTGCCGTACGGACCATCGACGGCAAGAAGCAGCGGATCCTCGGCGTCGTGCTGGAGCAGCGCGCGCCCACCACGCTGGACGCCAGCCTCCAGCTGGCGCAGACGGAGAGCTACAAGCTGATCACCGCCGTGCAGTCCGCGCTGACCTCGGCGACCGTCATCAAGAAGGGCGATGTCGTCGGTCAGGTGGACGACGGGCTCGGCGGTACGACGCCGGTCGTCGCCACCAAGGACCTGAAGGCGGTCGGCTGGGCGGGGCTGAACGTCGACATCAAGATCGGCGACGGTGGCAAAACCATTCCGCACACCGCCAAGGCGGGCACGGTCGTCGGCGAGGTGACCGTGGGTACCGGGCCCGGTCAGGTCAAGGCGCCGGTGGCGCTGGAAAAGGACTTGTCCGAGCCGTCGTTCGGGTCGAAGCTGACCCGTATCTCCTGACGCGCCAAGGGGACGAGACGTCCCTGAGGGGCACCGGCGCGAGCCGCGCCGGTGCCCCTGTCCGTAACCGCTGACGAACCACCTCCGCGTGCTAGCGTCGCCTGAATGTCCCTTGACCTGACTCGCCGAGGTGAACCCGAGGCGAACCGTGGGGAACCGGTACAGGGTTGAGAAGATGACAGGGGCAGACCTCGGGGGAAGACGGGGAGAGCCACAGTGACCACCGTGGATCCGACACGGGCCGACAAGAACGGCAGCTCGGAGGAGAGCACCGCGGCGCGAATACGCCTGCCCGCGCAGCGCTGGCCCGCCGAACCGGACGATTCCGCAGCGCAGGCGACCCGCGGCGGTGAGGGGACCACCGCGCGGACCGGGGTGGTCCAGCGCGTCTGGGGCGTGCTGCGCCGCCCGGTGCCCGCCGCGCTGGCCGCCGCCGGGGTGCTGCACCTGCTGTGGGTGGCGCTGCTCGCGAACAGCGGCGGCGACCTGGCCGCGCAGGACGCCTGGGCGGAGTTCGCGCTGCAGCACCCGGACTCGGCGTACAACCTGGCGTGGTACGGCGGCATGCACCCGGTGTCGTACAGCGTCATCTCGCCATATCTGATGGCCATCCTCGGCGTGCGGTCGACCATGGTGATCGCCGGGACGCTGTCCGCGGGGCTGCTCGCCCTGCTGCTGGTCCGCAGCCGCTCGGTGGCGCGGCCGATGTGGCCCGCGCTGTACGGCGCGTTCGCGCTGGTCTGCAACGCGATCTCGGGCCGGGTGACCTTCGGGCTCGGCGCGATGTTCGGCCTCGCCGCGGTGGCGGTGATCTTCGCGTGGCCGGTGCGCTGGCGGTCCCGGCACTGGCATCACCGGACCGGACGGTTCCTGCTGGCCGCGCTGCTGTCCGGGGTGGCGACCATGGCCAGCCCGGTGGCGGGCCTGTTCGTGGGGATCGTGGCGGCCGCGCTGTGGCTGACCAAGCGGCGCCCGGCCGCGTATGCGCTCGGCGTCACGCCGGTGCTGGTGGTCGCGCTGTCCGCGTGGCTGTTCCCGTTCTCCGGTGAGCAGCCGATGTCCATCGGCTCGGTGATCCTGCCGCTGACCGCCGGGCTCGCGGGGTGGCTGCTGTCTCCGCACGAGTGGCGCACGGTGCGGGTCAGCGCGGCGCTGTACGCGCTCGGTGTGGTGCTCACCTGGCTGATTCCCTCGCAGATCGGCACCAACATCTCCCGGCTGGGCATGATCTTCGGCGGTGTGGTGGTGATCGCCGCGCTGACCGCCCCCGGCATCAAGCCCGCCCGCGCCGAGCTGCGCACCACGCGGGCCGGACAGCGGTGGATCGCGGTGGTGCTGTCGCTCGCGACGGTCACGGTGTGGCAGGTCGTCAAGACCGGCGACGATGTCATCCACACCACCCCCTCGGCGTCCTGGGCCCGTGAGCTGGCGCCGCTGGTCGACCAGCTGAAGCGGGTGAACACCGACCAGGGCCGGGTCGAGGTGGTGCCGGTGCGCAGCCACCGCGAGTCCTCCGCGTTCGTCCCGTACGTCAACCTGGCGCGCGGCTGGAACCGGCAGCGGGACCTGGACCGCAACCCGATCTTCTACGGCGAGAACACCCTCACCCCCGCGACCTACCACGAGTGGCTCAAGCGCTGGGCGGTGCACTACGTGGTGCTCCCCAATGACGACCCGGACAAGGGGGCCGAGAAGGAGTCCCAGCTGCTGGAGGACGCCAAGCTCCCGTATCTGCGGCAGGTGTGGTCGGACGACAACTGGAAGCTGTACGAGGTCGAGAACCCGACGCAGGTCGCCGACCCGCCCGCCACCGTGGAGCGGGCGGGCGCGGACCAGCTGGTCCTGAAGGTGCGGGAGCGCGGGCCGGTCCTGATCCGCATCCCGTACTCGCCGTGGCTGGGCCTGGTGGACGCCAAGGGGCGCAGCGTCAAGGCCCCCAAGGCCGAGGAGCACGAGGAGCTGCCGGTCAACCGCCAGGGCTGTCTGACCACGCGGACCGAGGCGGCCGTGGAGGGCCAGCCGGAGGACGAGTGGACCGTGCTGCAGGCCCCGAAGCCCGGGACCTACCGGATAGCGGGCAAGTACAAGCTGCCGCGCGGCACGCCCTGCCCGAAGGAGATGGCTCCGTAACGACTGGCCGGGCCCTGGCTGTCACCCGCACACGGTGGACAGCCAGGGCCTTCCGCGTTCCCGGTGCAGATCGGTACGGACCTTCTCGAGGCTGGTCAGCAGCGCGCCCGGGCCCTTGCCGACATCGCTGAGGTAGGCGAGGGCGGCGCGCTGGAAGGCCAGCCGCATCCGGGTCGGCATGGCGTCGGACGCGTCCAGGCACAGCGAGCGGGAGTCCTTGAGCGCTTCGGCGATCGGCCGGGCCACCTCGTCGTCGGGCTGGGCCTCCACGGGCACCTCGCCGTTGGCGAAGAAGGGGCGGGTGCGGCCGTCCGGGGTGTTCTCCGCCCAGGCGGTCTGGGCCTGTGCCGAGGCGAGATAGGCCAGCAGGCGGCGCGACTGCGGGGTCTCGTGGAACATCGCGGCGAAGTCCGCCGACACCTCCCGGGCGGTGGAGTCCGGGTCGGCCCCGGGGATCAGCCCGGTGGAGAAGGTGAACGAGGCCCGGGCGCGGGCCTTCGGCGGGTAGCCGCCGCGGATGAACGAGCCCTGGTGCTCCAGCGCGCACGTGGGCCGCGCGGCGAACAGCTTCCCGCCCGCGTCCCGGAAGTCGGTGAGCAGCGCGGTGCGTGCCGCGCCCTTCCCGAACAGGGAGCCCCAGGTCCGCCAGGCCCGCCCGATCCGGGGGTCCGTCCACTCCAGGCCGCCGGTCGCCCACGCCTCGTAGACGTCCTTGCCCTGCTGCTGGAGCAGGATGTCCTCGATCCAGTCGGTGCCCGGCCAGCCGGAGGTGGCGTCGCCGCCCATCCCGGCGCACCACTCGCCGTCCCTCGCGGCGAGGGCGGGCAGCTCCTCCTCGTCGTGGCGCCTCTCGTCGTACCAGACGATGCTCTTCAGGTCGGCCTTGACCGCGATGCCGTAGACCGCGCCGTCCCCGTGCGGTGCGGGCTTCCACAGCGGTCCGTAGGCGGCGAGGGTGCGCGCGGGCAGCACCTTCTGCAGCGGTACGAGCGGGGCGTCCGCGTAGGTGGCGAGTTCGCCGGGGCTCGGCAGGACGGCGATGTCGGGCGGGGTGCCCGCCTTCACCTCCGAGGACAGCACCTCGCGCAGCGCGGTGGTGCCCTGGTAGTCGACCCGGATGCCGGACTCGTCGGTGAACGACTTGAGCAGATCCCGGAAGGCCGCGGCCTCGTCGCCGGTCCAGGTGGCCAGCACGCTGACGCTGCCGCGTGACCGCTGTCCGCCGGTGTCGCCCGCGCCGACCGCGGTCAGCACCAGCAGCCACAGCCCGAGGACGGCCGCGGTCACGTTGAAGGAGCGGGTGCGGGCGCTCATCGCGGCTGGAACCGGTACTCGTCGATGCGCGGCTGGAGCCCGATGAGGATCAGCGCCGCGAGGACCGCGCCGCCCAGCGGGATCCAGCCGACCGCCCCGGCCCGCCAGTGGGTGCCCCGCATGGTCTCGGCCACCTTGTCGGCGGTCTCGCCGCCGCTGGAGCCGATGTTCGTGCGGTGCAGGATGGAGCCCGCCTCGCCCAGCCGCTGCTGGGTCTGCGCCGTGAAGAGGCCCAGCGGGATCACCGCGATCAGCAGCACGGTCGCCGTGGCCAGCCACGGGTTGACCAGCCTGCGGAAGCGGTGCCGCAGATAGCGCTGGGTGAGCCACAGCAGCGCCCCGAGGGTGAGGAACAGCGCGGGCACCAGCACCCACCAGGCGAACGTCAGCAGCCAGCCGAACGAGGTCTGCGCGCGCAGCACCTGCCGCTGTCCGTCCTGCACGGTGTCCAGCCGGGCCAGGATGCCGTCGTGGTCCCGGATGAGCATGGTGGTGGCGTAGCCGAGATAGGCGTCGCGCAGATCCTCGTTGCCACGGTTCACATACGCCTGCTCGATGATGTCGCTGTACGAGGAGACCAGCCCGGCGATGGTGAGCAGCGACTGCCGGGCCGCCTTGCCGCCGGTGGTGCTCTTGACGGCCTGGGCCAGGGACTGGTTGGCCGTGGACAGTTCGTTGCGGTAGTCCTCGCCGAGCCCCTCGACGTCCGTGGTGGGGCCGTCGAGGCTCAGCCTGGCCCGGGCGTCGGCGGCGTGGAGGGCGTCGATCGCGGCGGCCACCTGGAGGATCGCGGGGGTCGACCGGTCGCTGACCGCCGTGGTGTTGCGGCTGACACCGTAGTACGCGGCGAACAGCGCGGTCACCGCCGCCGCCGTGAGGACGAGCAGCGCGGTCAGCCGCCGCACCAGAAACGCGCGGGTCCCGCCCTCTCTTGCCCGCTCAGGCCCGGCGCGCTCTGACGCACGGGCTTCCCTCGTCGCTGCTCGCTCCTTCGTCGCTGCGCGGCTCCTCAGTCCAGCCCGCGCGGCGCGCCGGGCCACGCTCATACGACGCCCTCCGGGCGCAGCGGGGTGTCGCACTTCTGGCAGTACGCGGCGGTGGCGGGCGCGGTGCGGCGGCAGGACGGGCAGACCTGGTCGGGGCCGGTGGGGGCCGCGTCGGGGGCTTCGGTGAAGCGGGAGGCGATGAAGCGGACGCTCTCCTCGGTCACGATCATCGCCGAGTTGAGGTCCAGTGGCCGGATCGGCTCCCTGATCCGCACCTCGCCGGTGGCCGCGTCGGTGATGTGGACCAGCCCGCTCAGCCGCGCCAGCATCTTGGCGCTGCCCAGCCCGTGCGCGAGCCGCACGGCCTGCCCCCACTGCCGCCGGGCCTCCTCGCGGTCGCCCGCCTCGTACGCGTCGCAGCCCGCGGTGATGGCGAGGCCGAGGTCGGAGTCGGCGCCGTAGTGCGCCAGCCGGGGGTCGACGCGGGAGGAGAGCAGGAGGTCGTCGGTCCACTGGACGAGTACGGACCGGGCGGGCGGCGGCGGAAGTTCCGTATCGCCGTCCGTATCGCTGTCCAGGGTGAGGTCGACGGCGGCCAGTTCGACGTCCTCGCCCATCGGGTCGCTGCCGGGGTCGGCGAGGACGCACAGGTGGAACTCGCGGGACTCGTCGCCCCACGCGCCGGTGCGGCACTCCCAGGTGCGGTCGTCGGGGCGGGTGCCCTCGGCGGTGAGGTCGGACCGGGTGGGGTGCACCTGCTTGACGAAGGCGATCCGGCCGCCCGCCCGGGTGCGGACCCGGATCCGTACCCCGGAGAGCGCCTTGGCCATGGCGGCGCGGGTCATCGCCTCGAACTCGGCGGTCAGGGCCGCGTCGTCGAGGACCGCGTCGGCGCGGCCGTGCAGCCGCCGCGTGATCTCCTTCAGCTCGGTGGCGTCCCAGCCGTCGCCGATGCCGCGCGCGTCGCAGGTGAAGTGCGGGGCGCAGCCGTCCAGCACCTTGTCCAGATACCCGGCGGCGTCGTGCTCGTTGCGGCCGTCGGTGAGCAGCAGGGTGTGCCGGATCGCGGCGGGGCGGCTGAGGTGGAGGCGGCGGGCGAGGTCCAGCCAGGCGCCGATGGCCGTGCCGCCGATGGCGGGCAGCCGGGCCGCGACGCGGGCGGCGGCGGCCCGGGTGTCGGGGCCCGCGACGGCCATGCCGCCCGCGAACGGGTAGACGACCTGGGCCTGTTCGGTGCCCTCGATGATCGCGAAGTGGGTGCCGTCGCGCAGTATCCCGACGGCGGTCGCGGTCGCCCGGCGGGCCGCCGCGATCTTCGTCGGGGGCCAGCCCATCGAGCCGGAGCAGTCGATGACGATGACCTCGGAGGCGGCGGTACGGGCCGCCGCCGGGCCGAGCCCCCGGGTCTCGACGCTGACGACGGCGTGCATCTCGGTGGGGCCCGCGGCGGCCGGGAGGTACTTGTTCTGGTGCACGCGCAGCGTGATGGCGGGGCCGTCGCCCGCGTCGTCCCCGTACCGTTCCTGGCTCATGTGATCCCCTCGTCCCCCTGCTCTGTCAGACGCCGGTCATGGGCCGGATGGCGTTGGCGCGGTCGACCAGCACCCCCAGCGCCTCCGGGCTGTCGGCCTGCCGGGCCAGCCGCCGCAGCACCGCTTCGAGCCGGGACCGCACCGACAGCTCGTCGTCCCCCTCGCCGAACAGCAGCCCGGCGTCGGCCGCTTGCCCCGGGCGCGGCGCCCAGTCGAGCGCGGCCTCCAGCACCTCCGCGGTGAGCCGGTCCCGGGCCTGCCCGTGGGCGCGCCCGTCGTCGAGATACAGCCGTGGCAGCCGGGTCAGCACTTCCACCAGGTCCTCTGCGGTGGGCCGGTCGTGGGGCTGCTCGCCGAGCCGCCCCGCCAGCACCCGTACGGTCGCGATCCGGGCGGCGTCGTAGTGGCGCGAGACCTTCGGGACCCCGTCGAGGACGGCGGCCGCCCCGCCCCGGTCGCCCGCGGCGAGCCGCAGCCGGGCCAGGCCGAAGGCGGCGCTGCCCTGGGAGCGGTTGCGCTCCCACACCGCCTCGTAGAACCGCTTCGCCGCCTCGTGGTCGCCCAGGTGCTCGGCGCAGTAGCCCAGCGCCAGCTTGGGCGCGTACTCGCCGGGCAGCGCGCTGTACACCGCGTCGAACGCGCGCCGCGCCTCGGCCACCGCGCCGCCCGCGAGCCGCAGGAGCGCGCGGTGCCAGGCGGGGCGCCAGTCGTACGCCGCCCCGCTGCCGATGATCTCCTCGGCGGCCGTCAGCTCCGCGTCCGCGCGGCCCCGCATCCCCAGGTCGAGGTAGGCGCGGCAGCTGCGGAAGCGGATCTCCGCCGACGGGTACGGGAACGCGCCCAGCTGCTCGATCAGCCGCCGCGAGCTGCTGTCCGTCGGGGTGTTGAGCAGGGCGGCGCCCGGGTCCGCCGCGTCCGGGAACGGCACCGGCAGCCCCGGCGGCACCTGCCGCGGCGACGGCAGCCCGTGCGCGAGGGCGCGGCGCGGGTCGCCGTCCAGCCAGTGTTCGAGCCCGGGGATCCGGCCGAGCCCCGCGTCCAGCAGCGCGGCGGTGGGGGCGAACAGCGTGGACGGCGCGGGCTGTTCCTCCCGCAGCCGCAGCGCGTGGATCTCCCGCAGCACGCCCCACAGCTGCTCGGACATCTCCGCCGCCGAGCCGAACCGGCGCCGTGGATCGTGGGCGGTGGCGCGGGCCAGCACCCGCCAGTACGACTCGGCGCCCAGGCCCGGCGGGGCCTGCGCGGGCCGCCGCGCCTTGTCGGACAGCGACCGCAGCGTCGCGCCGACGCCGTACAGATCGTGGCGCTCCGTCAGCGGGCCGCCGCGCAGCGACTCGGGCGAGGCGAACCCCTCGGTGATCACCGGCGGATCGCCGCCCCGCTGCCCGAGGCGGCGGACCGCGCCCAGGTCGATCACCTTGACCCGGCTCTCGTAATGCATCACGTTGCTCGGCTTGAGGTCGCAGTACAGCAGCCGCTCGCCGTGCAGATAGCCGACCGCGCGCAGCACCAGACAGCCGTACGCCAGGATGTGCTCGTACAGCCGGGGCCCGTCGTACGGCGGCATCGCGTCCGCGATGGCGTCCCGTATCTGGGCGAGCGTCATGCCGCCGACGAACTCCATCACGATGTAGCCGGTGAGCCGGTCGCTGCCGGGCTCCTCTCGCTGCGTGACGTAGTTGATGATGCGGACGATGCCGGGGTGGTCGAGCATCGTCAGATAGCGGCGCTCCTCGACCGCCGCCCGCAGCGCCGCCTCGTCCTCGTTGTTGATCAGGCCCTTGATGGCGACGGGCTGCCGGTCCAGCTGGGTGTCCTCGGCGAGATAGACCCAGCCGAGCCCGCCGTACGCGACGCAGCCGATCACCCGGTACTGCTCGCCCAGCAGATCGCCGGGGCGCAGCCGGGGGGTGAAGTCGAACGGATGGCGGCACCGTGGACAGACCCCCGCCGCCAGCGCGGGCTCCCCGTTGTACGGCGCGCCCACGGTCTCCTCGCACCCCGGCCGCCCGCAGATCTGTCCCCGGGACGGCGGCCGGGGATCGTCGAGCACGAGGTCGGTGAGCGAGGGCAGCTCGACCCACGGCAGATCCAGCAGCCCGTCCCCGGCGGGCCCCAGCGAGAACTTCCGCGCGGCATCGCGCCGCCGCACCCGCTCAGTGGCGCTGGTCGCGCCGGAGCGGATGCCGGTCGCGCTGCCGCTGCGGTTGGCGGCGCTGGGGCCGGTTGTGGCGTAGGGGCCGCGCCCGGTGCGGGCACCTCCGCCCGCGCCCGCGCCGGTGGCGGGTCCGGTATCGGCGTCGGACGCGGCTGGGCCCGGGCCTTGGGCCGCTTCCGGGTTCCCGGCCGGGCGCGCGGCGGTTGGTAGGGGTCTGCGGCCGCACTCCGTGCAGAAGCTGCGGGTGTTGATCTGGGCGCGGCCCCCGCCGGGGCAGTCGGGGCGGCCACACACCGCGACGGCTGTCATGGCGCCTCCCTCTCCGGCGAGGAGCCCGGTGCCGCGTGCACCGCCTGGACGAAGCGGTCTACGGCTCGGCGGGCCGCCGCTACGTCGCAGGGCAGGGCGGTCAGTTCGTGGTGGGCGGCGCGTTGGAGGGGGAAGAGTTCGCGGCGTTCTGAGGCGGCCTTCGCGCCTAGCAGGGCCGCGTACGCGTTCAGCAGGCCCTTCAGCTCCTTGATCTCGTCGCGCTGGGCGTCGGCCCGGCGCAGGGCGGCCTCGGCGCGGTCCCGTACCGCCCGGACCGCGTGCTCGAACGCGGCCAGCTTGGCCACGATGTGGTGGGTGCGCAGCTCGGGGTCGCCGCGCAGCCGGGTCAGGTTGATGCGCAGGGCCGGGGCCTCCGCCGGGTCCGACGCGGCGCGGGCGCCGGATTCGGTGGCCTCCCGCTCCAGGCCGGTGGCCTCGGCGACCTCGGCGGCCAGTGCGTCGAGCCAGGCGTCGATCCGCTCCGGGTCGGGGCGGAACAGCCGCTCGGCCAGCCGCAGTCCGGGGGCGTGCGGGTCGCGGAAGACCAGCATCAGCCGGGCGCCCCGGTCGGCGAGGAGCTTCATGAAGCGGATCAGCGCTTCCGGTTCGCTCGCGTGGTCGAGCCCGACGGCCACGACGGTCAGCGGGACGGCGTTGGCCCGGACGCGGCTGAGCGGGGAGGCGTCGCCGGGGGAGCGCAGGTCCAGGCGGTCGGCGACCCGGCGGGCCACCTCGGTGTCGGTGCGGCCGGTGACGTCGAGGGCCAGGTCCACGCTGCCCAGCGGCGGCACGGTGCCGTGCGGGGCGGCGGACACCGCCTCGTCGTCGCCGCCTCCGGACAGCTCGCGGTCGGCGAGGGTCACGGCGCGGCTGAGCGCCTCGTAGCGGCCGCTGTCGTCGTGCGCGATGACGACCGTCTCCACGTCCGCGACGCCGCCCGCCCGTCCGGCCAGGGACGCGCGGCGCAGCCACAGGGCGAGCCGCTGCGCGAACGGGACGTCCAGCACACCCCGTTCGCCGGAGGTGAGCCGGGAGACGAGCCGGGCGTCGACCACCGGGGCGCCGCCCACGAAGCGGTGGACGAGCGGGAGGTGCCGGAGGATCGTCTCGATGTGGATCATGTTCGACCGCAGGCGGCGCTCGTCGGCGGGGATGCCGGGGGCGTCGTCGTAGCGGTTGACGATCATCCCGATGACATGGCCGGTCTTCACGTCCTCCACCCCGGCGCCGCTGCATCCGCGCCGCACCACGTCCCCGGGGGAGTCCGGGATCAGCTCCAGCCACTCCGCGCGCGGGCCGACGGTGCCCGCGATCTTCGCGTAGAACCAGGTGCCGTCGTCGTTGTGGAGCGGGAAGCCGAGGTTGCGGACCTGCCCCAGCGGCTCGGGCGAGAGCCGGTACAGGGGCGCGGCGTGCTCGGCGGGCTGCGGCCGGTCCAGCGTCAGCAGCGCGATGTCGCCGCATCCGTCGGAGCGCCGGGGCACCCAGCAGCCCGCCGCGACCCGCGCGGTCACGGGGGCGGCGTCGGGGACCTGGACCAGGTCGACGAGGACGGGCGTGGCGGGCACCGGGCGCCCGTCGTCCGGGATGACATGGGCGCACGTCAGCACGGTGTCGCCGCCCAGAAGGATTCCGGCGCCCAGGATCTCGCCGGTCGTGCTACGGATCCGCACCCGCCAACACCCCCCGGCGGAGCACCCATTGACGGGAATGCCCGTGTCCTCCCCCATGCGGCAAGAGGATACGCCCGCCGGGTGCGGAAGTGACCCCTTCGTCCGATGGGTCACGGGATCGGGTGAGAGGCCGCCGGAATGGGAACCACGGCCTCTCGCCGCGCGCTCCCGCGCGGCCCCCGCGAACCCGGCGCGAGGGGCCGCGACGACCCGCGGTGGCCGCGCGCCCCGCCATTCGAGTGATGCGGCGTCACACTTCTTGTGGACGGACTCATTCCGATGGATTACTGAAAACGTGCGGTATGGCCTCCGCCGGTGTCACCGGCGAACCGGCCCCCGCATCCTCGTCGGTCCCGGGCGCCAGGCGTACCGAGCGAGGGGGCCGGGCGGGCGTCCCCAACGACCCGGCCGGCGCACATCGCATTCTCCTGCGAGCGCGAGCGGGTCCGACCCGCCCGGCCCGTCCCGTCCCTCTCTCCTTCCGTTCTCTGAGCCGTATCAGGGCCTCGCGGCCCGCTCAGTCTTCAGCAGGGAGCACACGCCATGCCCATCTCTCCGAATCAGGGGTCGACCGGCGGCGGTACCACCGTCACCATCACCGGTACGAACCTCGCCAACGCCTCCGCGGTGAAGTTCGGCAGCAAGAACGCCACCATCACCGCCAACACGCCCACCTCGGTCACGGTGACCTCGCCGTCCGGCAGCGGCGCGGTCCCGGTGACCGTGACCACGCCGGGCGGCACCAGCAACCCGCTGACGTTCTTCTACGTCGGCGCGCCCTTCAAGTCCGGCCTGAGCGACAGCTCCGGCCCGCTCGCGGGCGGCAACACCGTCACCATCACCGGCACCGGGCTCTCGACGGCCACCTCCGTGGCCTTCGGCGCCAACAACGCCACCCCCACGGTCGTCTCCGACAGCGTCATCACCGTCGCAGTGCCCGCGGGCGCGGCGGCCGGGTCCGTCGGGGTCAGCGTCACCACGGCGGGCGGCAGCAACAACGGCCTGTCCTACACCTACGTGGACGTGCCCACTGTCACCGGCTTCACGCCCACCTCCGGTCCGGCCTCCGGCGGCACCGCGGTGACCATCACCGGCACCAACCTGGGCACCACGCAGTCGGTCACCTTCGGCGGCATCGCGGCGCCGTTCAGCGTCGTCAACTCCACCACCGTGTCCGCGGTCACCCCGCCCACGGCGGACGGACAGCCCGGCCCCGCCGACGTCACGGTCACGAACCCCGCGGGCAGCGCGACCGGTGCGACGCCGTTCCAGTACCTCGCCGGGCCCGGTATCTGATCACTCTCTGGGACGTTCCGCTGGAAGGAGCAGTACGTTGAGCATCCCTCACGTCGCAGGCCAGGAGAGAGTTTCCACGGCAACCGCCGCGCCCGCGGCCACGGCGGCGTCCCCTCCGGTGATCAGTTCCGTCAGTCCCGCCTCCGGATCACCCGGAGGCGGGACCGCCGTGACCATCACCGGCAGCAACTTCAACCAGGCGACGGCGGTCCGCTTCGGCACCACCCTCGCCCCCGCCTTCACCGTCGTGTCCGCCAACCAGATCACCGCCACCTCCCCGGCGGGCTCCGGCAATGTGCTGGTCACGGTGACCACCCCGGGCGGCACGAGCAACGGGGTGGCCTTCTCCTACGCGTCCACCCCCGCCCCCGTGCTGAGCGGGGCCTCCCCGAATCAGGGCCCGGCCGCCGGGGGCAACACCGTGACGCTGACCGGCAGCGGTCTCGCCGGGGTCACGGCGGTGCGCTTCGGCTCCGTCCTGGCGACGTCGTTCACCGTGATCTCGCCGTCGCAGATCACCGCCGTCGCGCCGCCCGGGAGCGCCGGTCCGGTGCAGATCACGGTGACCGGTCCGGGCGGTACGAGCAACGGCCTCACCTATACGTATGTGGCGAGTCCGGTGCTGGGCAGCGTCTCGCCGAACGGGGGCCCGGCCGCCGGCGGCAATACGGTGACGATCACCGGTAGCGGCTTCACCGGGGCCACGGCCGTCCGCTTCGGCTCGGTCAACGCGACGTCGTTCACGGTGGTGTCGAACACCCAGATCACGGCGGTCGCGCCGCCGGGCAGCGCCGGTCCGGTGCAGGTGACCGTGACCGGTCCGGGCGGTACGAGCAACGGCCTCACCTATACGTACGCGGCGAGTCCGGTGCTGGGCAGCGTCTCGCCGAACGGGGGCCCGGCCGCCGGCGGCAATACGGTGACGATCACCGGTAGCGGCTTCACCGGGGCCACGGCGGTCTCTTTCGGGGCGGTTCCGGCGACGTCGTTCACGGTGGTGTCGGATACGCAGATTTCGGCGGTCGTCCCGCCGGGCAGCGCAGGTCCCGTACAGGTGACCGTGACCGGGCCCGGTGGTACGAGCAACGGCCTCACCTATACGTACGCGGCCAGTCCGGTGCTGAGCGCGGTCTCGCCCGGCCAGGGGCCGGTCGGCGGCGGCAATACGGTGACGCTGACCGGCAGCGGCCTCACCGGCGTCACGGCGGTGCACTTCGGCTCCGTGCCCGCGGTGTCGTTCACGGTGGTGTCGGCGACGCAGATCACGGCGGTGGCCCCGCCGGGCACCGCAGGGCCGGTGCAGATCACGGTGACCGGTCCGGGCGGGGTGAGCAACGGCGTCACCTACTTCTACGTCGGCGTCCCCACCCTCAGCGACATCACCCCCGCCTCCGGCCCGGTCTCCGGCGGTACGGCCGTCACCCTGACGGGGACGAACCTGCTGGGCGCGACGGCCGTCACCTTCGGCGGCGTCCCCGCCACGTCCTTCACGGTCGTCTCCGCCATCCAGATCACCGCGGTGGCGCCGCCTGGGGCCGCCGGGGCGGTGCAGGTGACGGTGACCACGCCCGGTGGCACCAGCAACGGCGTCACCTATGTCTACGCGCCCGTCCCCGTACTCACCAGCGCGGTCCCCGGTCAGGGCCCGCTGGGCGGGGGCAACACGGTCACCCTGTTCGGCAGCGGCCTGACCACGACGAGCGCGGTCCATTTCGGCTCCACGCTCGCCGCGTTCACGGTCGTGTCGGACAGCTGGGTGACGGCGACCGCCCCGGCTGGGTCGGCCGGGGCGGTCAACGTCACCGCGACGACCGTGGGCGGCACGAGCAACGCCGTGACGTACGCCCGTGTCGCCGGGCCCGATATCTAGGGCTCCTGCAGGGCGCCGCCGGGGAGCGGCCGGTCGCCGGACGGGCGGGTCAGCCACACCCCCTCGCCCCGCGACAGCCCCGGCAGCGCGTGCTCGAACTCGTGCACCGACCGTACCGGGATCTCCCCGGTGAGCAGCCACCCCGACCCACCGCCCGCGCTCTCCGCGAGGTCCGCCCCGACCGCGGCGAGCCGGGCGGTGACGGCTGTCAGCACATCGGGCGGAATCTCCAGCTCGAAGGCGTGATACGGCTCGTACACCCGCCACCCCGCCCGCTCCAGCGCCTCCCACAGCACCCCCGGGGTGACGCCCCGGAAGTCGGCGGCGGTGCTGATCGGGGCGTCGAACCCCGAGCGGATCAGGGTGACCCGGCAGTCCGTGACCGCGCGCCCGCGCGGACCCTGCCGCAGGGTGTCGTACACGGTCTGCTCGATCGCCGTGTGGAACGCCCGTGGCAGGGCGCCCAGTTCGGTCTCGTAGCCGAACCCGGCGCCGGACCCGGTCGCGGCGGGCTCGACGCGCAGCCCGACCGTCGCCCACGGCCCCGTATGACCGCGCTTCGCCATCTCGTAGCACGCCTCGCCGACCCCCACCGGCCGCTCCACCAGGACCGGGCGGCTCGGCTCGAAGTCGGCCTCGATGCCGTAGTCCTGCGCCAGCGTCGCCGCGATGATCTGCTTCTGCACCTCCCCGTACAGCAGCACCGACGTGGCGCCGCCGGGCATCGCGCGGGCGTGGATCAGCGGGTCCTGGTCGGCGAGGGCGAGCAGCGCGGTGTGCAGCCGGACGGCCGCCGCAGGGCCGGGCTCGCGGGCGTGGACGAGGGTGTGGAGGGTGGGCGCCGCGAAGTGCCGCTGTCCGTCTCCAGCGGCGCTGTCCCCGAGCCGGTCGCCGACGCGGACCTCGGGCAGCCCCTTGATCCGCGCGATCTCCCCGGCGGTCAGCGCCCGCGCCCTGGGACGGCCCACCACCTCCAGCGCGGTGATCTGCCCGCTGTGCCCGTCGCAGTGTCGGCCGCCGGGCCGGTGCAGGGTGAGGTGCTGCCGTACGGTCAGCTCGCCCGAGAAGAGCCGCAGATAGGCGGTCTTCGTGGCGGAGCCCGCCGCCCGCTCGACGGCGAAGACCGCGCCCCGGGGCTCCGTACCGCCGCCGTCGCCGCCGCCGTCCGGGCTGGGCGGAACGTACCGTACGACGCCGTCGACCAGGGCCGCGACGCCCTCGCCGCTCAGCGCCGAACCGCAGTACACCGGGTGCGCCCGCCCCTCCGCCGTCCCCGAGGCCAGCGCCGCGCGCACCTCGGCGGGGGAGGGGAGCGGGCCGTCCACGAGCCGGGCGAGCAGCGCGTCGTCGGTCTCGGCCAGCGCCTCGGCCAGCTCGGTGCGTACGCCGACGTTGTCGAGCGAGCGCGGCCGGGCGCGCGCGGCCCGGGTGCCCAGGTCCCGTACGTCCGTCATGGGCACGATGTGCGGCGCCAGCAGCCGCCGGATGTCCGCCAGCAGCTCCGGGTGGCGGGCGCCCGCGCGGTCGATCTTGTTGACGAAGAGCAGCACCGGCAGCCGCAGCCGCCGCAGCGTCTTCATCAGCACCCGGGTCTGGGCCTGGACGCCCTCGACGGCGGACAGCACGAGCACGGCCCCGTCCAGCACGCCGAGCGCCCGCTCGACCTCGGCGATGAAGTCGGAGTGGCCGGGGGTGTCGATCAGATTGACCTGGGTGCCGCCCGCGCGAAAGGACGCCACGGCCGACCGCACGGTGATGCCGCGCTCCCGCTCGATCGCGCCCGTATCGGTCTGGGTGTCCCCGGCGTCGACGCTGCCGAGGCGGTCGATGACGCCCGCGTCGAACAGCAGCCGCTCGGTGAGGCTGGTCTTACCGGCGTCGACATGGGCGAGTACGCCGATGTTGATGGTCTGGTGCATGCGTGGTGATGTCCTCGAAGACGGTCGTCCGATGGGGGCGCTGAGTCGTTCCGAGGAATCGGCGCATCGCATGCTCCTGTCGCGTGGGCGGAATGTCGCCGACATCCTGAGCGCGGCGGGACCCTGCGGGCAACCGATTTACGCGCGGTCTGACGCGAGGGCAGAAAGCGCTGTCAGACCTCTCGACAACTCCCCCTGCGCGCCCGACGCTTCACACCACGGGGGCCCAAGCGGCAGAAGGGACACATGGTGCGCCGAAGAACGCTCCTCACCGCAGCAAGCGCTACCCTGCTCGGCACCGCACTGACCACCGGCACGGCCCACGCCGACGAAGCCGTGACCGTCGACCCGGGCACCGACTACGGCGGCTGGGAGGGCTGGGGGACCTCGCTCGCCTGGTGGGCCAACCTCTTCGGGCAGCGGGACGACTTCGCCGACGCCTTCTTCACCACCAAGAACACCCCGTACGACGGGACCACCCTCCCCGGCCTCGGCCTCACCATCGCCCGCTACAACGTCGGCGGCTGCGCCTGGACCAGCGTGGGCGGCCAGTCCATGGCCGTCTCGCCCAACATCCCGCGCTTCAAGCAGATCGAGGGCTTCTGGCACGACTGGTCCAGCGAGGACCCGGCCTCCTCCGCCTGGCGCTGGACCGCCGACGCGCCCCAGCGCGCGGCGCTCACCAAGGCCGTCCAGCGCGGCGCCGTCACCGAGCTGTTCTCCAACGCGCCCATGTGGTGGATGTGCCTCAACCACAACCCCTCCGGCGCGGCGGACGGCGGCAACAACCTCCAGTCCTGGAACTACCGGCAGTTCGCCGTCTACCTCGCCACCACCGCCCGCTACGCCCAGGACCACTGGGGCGTCCGCTTCGCCACCGTCGAGCCGTTCAACGAACCCTCCTCCACCTGGTGGAAGGCGGACGGCACGCAGGAGGGCTGCCACATGGACGCAGGCGTCCAGCGCACCGTCCTCGGCCACCTCCGCACCGAGCTGGACCGCCGGGGCCTGTCCGCCGCCCGCATCTCGGCCTCCGACGAGACCAGCTACGACCTGGCCCGCACCACCTGGGGCTCCTTCGACGCGCCCACCCGGGCCCTCGTCGACCAGGTCAACGTCCACGGCTACCAGGGCTCCGGCGGCCGCCGTGACCTGCTGTACGCGGACGTGCGCGCGGCGGGCAAGAAGCTGTGGAACTCCGAGACCGGCGACAAGGACGGCACCGGCCTCTCCCTCGCCACGAACCTCTGCCTGGACTTCCGCTGGCTGCACCCCACCGCGTGGTGCTACTGGCAGGTCATGGACCCCAGCGCGGGCTGGGCGCTCATCCACTACGACCCGAACACCGCGCAGCCCGGCGCCGTCCAGACCAAGTACTACGTGCTGGCCCAGTTCACCCGGCACATCCGCCCCGGCATGCGCGTCCTGGCCACCGGCTCGGACCACGCGGTCGCCGCGTACGACCCGGCCGCCCGCCGCCTCGTGCTCGTCGCCGTCAACCCCGGCGCCGCGCAGACCCTCACCTTCGACCTGTCGCGGTTCGGCCAGGTCAGCGGCGGTGCGGGCGGTCTCGTACCGCGCTGGTCGACGCAGACGGCGGGCGGCGGCGATCTGTACGCGGCGCGCCGGGACACCGTGCTGGACGGCAAGCGGCTGAGCGTGCCGTTCGCCGCGCAGTCGGTGCAGACATTCCAGATCGACGGCGTGACGGAGTAGCGGGTGCCGCTGCCCCATAGGGCGGCAGGTCTGCCCCCGCGCCTCTGGGAGGCGCGGGGGCAGACCTGCGAGCGTGAGGCGGGTCGACCCGCCTTTGATCGCCCGGAGGAAGACCTATGGGACTGGCCCGTGACGAGAACACCAAGAAGGGCGAAGGGCGGGCCCCTCAGCGGCCGCGAGCGACCCCCGCCTCCGCCGGAACGGCCGTACAGCGGATGCTCGCCCAGCAGGGCCGGGCCGGGAATCAGGCGGTGGTCGAGATGCTGCGGCGGGCCGGGCACCCCGGCGCGCGGGACCAGCACCAGCACGGCGCCGGATGCGGACACCAGACCCCTCCGGTGCAGCGGTCCGAAGACGAGGACGAGGCGGTACGGGACACCAGCCCGGAAGGCCAGAGCGCCCTCGTGGCCGCCGCGATGAACTCGTCCAGCGAGTCGCTGCCCTCATCGGTCGTGGCCAAGGCCGGGGCGTTCTATCAGAACGACCAGCTCTCCTCGACCCGCCTCCACCGTGACGCGGTGGCGCAGCGTGCCACGGCGGCGATGGGCGCCCAGGCCATGACCATCGGCAACCACATCTTCCTCTCCGCCGGGACCTCGGGCGACGAGAAGCTGATCGGGCACGAGCTGAGCCACGTCGACAAGAACCTCAAGGGCGTACCCGAGACGGGGCACAGCAACGGCGCCGGAGTCACCGTCACCAACCCGAGGCAGGACTCCGAGCAGGCGGCCGAGCAGGACGGCCACGCCTACGCCACGGGCCAGGCGACCGCCCCCTCCGTCACCGCCCGGCGCTGAACCTCACGTCGCCAGATGGCGGACGACCCTCCGCAGTTGCTCCGCGTAGTGCTCGCGGAACTCCGGCGACTCCGGGTCGGCGTCGAAGAGCTGGCGCACCGCGTGCGGCAGCGCGATCGGCGCCGTCACCAGGCTGACGTAGAGCAGCATCGCCATGGCGGGATCGATGTCCTCCGCGATCTCGCCCTCCGCCTGGCGGCGCCGCAGGTCGGACAGGTCTTCCGGGTCCCCCTCCGGCGCGGCGTCGTCGAGGCCGCACCAGGCGTTGAACCGGGTCGCCCGCGGGTCGGCGAACGCCTCCCTCAGATAGCGGATCACCAGCTCGTCCAGCGGGATCGCGGGGTCGTTGAAGCTCTCCTCGCGCTTCAGCCACTCGCGGCCCAGCTCCCGGTACAAGCCCTCCTTGCCGCCGAAGTGGTACGCGATCAGCTGCTTGTTGACGCCCGCCCGGTCCGCGATGTCCTGCACCCGGGCGCCCGCGAACCCCTTCTGCGCGAACTCGTCCCGGGCCGCCTCCAGCAGCAGCCGCCGGGAGCGCTCCGGGCACAGCTTGCGCTCCTCGGGTGCGGGGGCGCGGCGGGGCCTCTTCGGCGTCCCCTCCATGTCGTCAACTCCTCCGTGCTCGACCGCACCAGGCTACCGCCCCTCTTCACCCATCTATATGTTTGACAACTTCATCCGGTTGGATGAACCTGGAGCTGACCGCACAGGACAGTCAGGGGAGATTCGTCATGATCGTGGTAACCGGAGCCACCGGAAACGTCGGCGCGCACGTGGTGAAGGAGCTGGTCGACGCGGGCGCGGAGGTCCGCGCCCTCACCCGCGACCCCCGGACCGCGCGCTTCCCCGACGGCGTCGAGGCGGCCCGCACCGAGGACCTGCCGCTGGAGGGCGCCTCCGCGCTGTTCCTCAACCCGGCCGTGGTGTGGCAGCTGGGCGCCGACAAGCTGCTGGAGCGGGCCAAGGAGAGCGGGCTGCGGCGCGTCGTGATGCTCTCCTCGTCCTCCGTCCTCGACGACACGGACCCGCAGGCCAACCCGATCGGCGCCCTCCACCGAGGCCTGGAGGAGCAGGTCCGGCAGTCGGGCCTGGAGTGGACCCACATCCGCCCGGGCGCCTTCGCCGCGAACGCCCTGGGCTGGGCGGACCAGATCAAGGCCGGGGACGTGGTGTACGGCGCGTACGCCGGGGCGCACATGGCCCCCATCCACGAGGCCGACATGGGCGCCGTCGCCGCCCGCGCCCTCCTCACCGACGACCTGCTCGGCCAGACGCCCGAGCTGACCGGCCCGGAGTCGCTGACCTTCGCCGATCAGGTGCGGGTCATCGGCGAGGTGATCGGGCGGCCGCTGCGGTACGAGGAGATTCCGGCGGAGGTGGCGCGCGAGAAGATGGTCGGGGGGTTCATGACGCCGGAGGTCGCCGATTCGCTGCTGCGGGTCTTCGCGGAGACGGTGGGGCGTCCGCAGGCGATCTCCCCGGAGGTGGAGCGCATCACGGGCCGCCCGGCGCGGACGTTCGCGGAGTGGGTCTCCGACCACGCGCCCGCCTTCAGCTGACCGGTGGGGGCGTGGTTGCTGGGGTGCGGTGGGTGGTGCCGGGGGCGGGGCCTCCGGGGCAGGGGCCTGGACGCGCATATTTTTGGCGCCACCACCGAAGAACGTGGGGTTGGCCGGGAGTAGGCGCCACACATACACGTCGTCGTCCAGGCCCCCACCCCTGCGACCCCACCCCCTCCCCCCGGTGGCTACCTGCCCCCCGGTTGTGGGCAATCGTTCCGCCGGGGCGGAACGGGTGGGCACAACCCACCCACCGACCCGCACCCGGCCGTGAAACCCCAACCAGCCCGGGGCCTGGCCCGCCCCACCCACCGGCCCCGCCCGGCGGCGAAACCCCAACCAGCCCGGGGCCCGGGGTGTCCCCGGTTTCGGGAAGGGGCGGGGTAGGGGAGAGCCGCCGCGCAGCGGCCACCGGCCTCAGGCGCCCCGCTTCTTGGGGGGCGTCTTCTTCTTCGCGGTCGCCTTCTTCGCCGCTGCGGCCTTCTTCGCCGTCTTCTTCGCGGGGGGCTTCTTGCGGTCGCTCAGGTCCGTGACCGAGGCCTTCTCGCCACGCGCCTCCTTCGCGCTGCGGACGCTGTCCTTCAGCGCGGCCATCAGGTCCACCACCTGCGCACCGCTCGGCCGCTCGCCCGGTTCGGCGGTCGGGGTCGCGCCGGAGACCTTCGCCGCCACCATGGCCTCCAGGGCCTCGTGGTACTCGTCGTGCAGCTCGCTCAGGTTCACCTCGCCGAGCGTGGCCATCAGGGTGTCGGCGAGGTCCAGCTCGGCGGGCTTCACCGTGACCTTCTCCTTGGGGGCGACGCCCGCCGGTTCACGGACCTCGTCCGGCCATAGCAGCCGGTGCATGGCGATGGCGTCGCCGACGACGCGCAGCATCCCGAGCCGCTCGCGCCCGCGGTGGGCGTACTTCGTGATGGCGACCTTCTCGCTGCGCTTGAGGGCCTCGCGCAGGAGCGCGTACGGCTTCGCGGCGGCCGTACCGTTGGCGCCGAGGTAGTACGCGTCGCCCATCTGCAGCGGATCGATGTCCGAGGCGTTCACGAACGCCTCGATCTCCAGGGCACGGGTCGTCGGCAGCGGAAGCGCGGCCAGGTCCTCGTCGGTGATCGGGATCAGGGCACCGTCGGCGTCTTCGTACGCCTTGCCGATCTCCTCCGCGTCGACCTGCTTGTCCTCCAGCTCGCAGACCTTGCGATACCGGATGCGACCGCCGTCGGAGGTGTGGATCTGCCGGAAGGACACCGAGTGGTCCTCGGTCGCCGGATACATCTTGATCGGGATGCTCACCAGTCCGAACGAAATGTTCCCATTCCAGATAGATCGCATGCTTGATCCCTTTCGTGAGATTCTTATCGTATGTCCCCGATCACGGAGGTGGAGGGGCGACGGATCGCGCTCAGGAACCTCGACAAGGTCATCCATCCGGCCACCGGCACCACCAAGGGCGAGCTGCTGCACTACCTGGCGTCCTCGGCGGACGCGATGCTGGGCCATCTGCGGGGGCGGCCGCTCGCGTTCCTGCGGTATCCGGACGGGCCGGACGGGCAGCTGTTCTTCACCAAGAATCCGCCGCCCGGCACGCCCTCCTGGGTGACGACCGCCGAGGTCAGCCGCCATGCGGGGGAGACCGCGCGACAGGTGCTGGTGCAGGATCTGGCGTCGCTGATGTGGGCGGCGAACCTGGTGGTGGAGTTCCACGCGCCCATGTGGCGGGTCGACGAGCGGACCGACGCGGGGGCGGGCCTCGCCGACCGCCTCGTCTTCGACCTCGACCCCGGCCCGCCCGCCACGATCGTGGACTGCTGCGCCGTCGCCGTATGGCTGCGGGAGCGGCTGCGTACGGACGGGCTGGCCGCGTACGCCAAGACCAGCGGCTCCAAGGGCCTGCATCTGCTGACCCCGCTGGAACCGGCCCCGTCCCGGCAGGTCACCCACTACGCCCGGCGGCTCGCGGCGGAGGCCGCCGCCGCGCTGCCGGGGCTGGCGATCCAGAAGATGACGCGCTCGCTGCGGCCCGGGAAGGTGTTCGTCGACTTCAGCCAGAACGCCGCCGCCAAGACCACCGCCGCCCCCTATACGCCCCGCGCCCGCCGGGAGCCGACCGTCTCCACGCCCGTGACCTGGGACGAGGTGGAGGCGTGCGACGACCCCGGGCGGCTGGTCTTCCGCATCGACGACCTGCCCGAACGCCTCGACCGCCACGGCGACCTGCTCGCCCCGCTCCTCGACCCGGCACGGGCCCACCCGCTGCCCGCCACCCCATGACCCCCGCGCCGCCGCCCCTGCTGCCACCCGTGCCGGTGGCGCTGGCCCGGCCCATCCAGACCCTGCCGGTCGCCGAGCCCGGGCGGCGGCTGGCCTACGAGCCGAAGTTCGACGGCCACCGGCTGCTGATCTTCCGGCTGGCGGACGGGGTGCAGCTGCAGGCCCGCTCCGGCCGCATCGTCACCCGCGCCTTCCCGGACCTGGCGGCCGCCGCGCGACGGCTCCCGGTGGGCACGGTGCTGGATGGTGAGGTGGTGGTGTGGGTCGGCGGCCGCACCGACTTCGCCGCCGTCCAGAAGCGCGCCACCGCCGCGAGCGAGGCCCGCGCGGAGCGGCTGGCCCGCCAACTCCCCGCCTCCTACGCCGCGTTCGACCTCCTCGCGAGCGGTACGGACGACCTGCGCCCCCGGCCGTACGCCGAACGCCGCGCCCTTCTGGCGACGCTCCTCGAACCGCTCGGCCCGCCCCTCCAGGCCGTCCCGATGACCATGGACCCGGAGCTGGCCGCCACCTGGTACGAGGCGTTCCCGGCCATCGGCGTCGAGGGGCTGGTGGTCAAGAGCCCCGACCAGCCGTACCGGTCCGGGCGGCACTGGCGGAAACTGCGGCACTCGGAGACCCGGGACGCCCTGGTCGTCGGCGTCGTCGGCCCCCGCTTCCGCCCCCGCGCCCTGGCCCTCGTCCTGCCGGGCGACGACACCCCGGTCGTCTCCGGCCCCCTCACCCCGGCGGTCCGCGCCCAGCTCACCACGGCCCTGCGGGACCTGCCCGCCGAACCCGCGCCCGCCGACCCGCCCACGGCGATCGACACGGTCGGCGCGTGGATCACCTACCAGCCGATTCCCCCGGAGCTGACGGTGGAGGTACGCCAGGAGAGCACGGTCCGCCACGCCGCGACGGCGGTCATCCGCCTGCGGACCGAGGGGTGACCGGGCGCCCGGACCCGCGCTCGGTCCTCCGCACTCCAGCCCGTCCGGCGATTGAGGACCGGGGCCCGGGGCGGAGCCCCGGTTTCGGGAAGGGGCGGAGTGGGGGAGGAGCCCCCTACCCGGCCGCCGCGGGGTCCGGCGGGCCGGTGACGACCGCCGTCACCCGGCAGCCCCGAGGCAGCGCCCCCGCCTCGGCCAGGCCGTAGACGCCCCACAGCATCTTCGCCACGTACCGCCGCTCCACCCGCACCCCGTGCCGCTCCTCGAACCCGGCCGCGAACGCCTCCAGCCCGGCCGGGACCCGCCCGTATCCGCCGCCGTGCCAGCCGTGCTCGATGCGCCAGTTGCCGAACGTCCGCCCCCACCCGCGCCGGTGCAGCCCCGCGACCTCGTCCTCCAGATACCCGTCCGCCCCCTTCAGCACGGCGAACCCCACCGCCCGCGCGCCCTCCGGCAGGGCGGCGGCGATACCGGCCAGCGTGCCGCCGGTGCCGACGGCGCAGCACACGATGTCGCGCGGGCCCAGGCCGGGCAGCTCCGCGACGAGGTCGGCGGTCCCGCGCGCGGCGAGCGCGTTCGTCCCGCCCTCCGGCAGGACGTAAGCCCGCCCCCACCGCGCCTCCAGCTCCCGCAGCGTCCCCGGGTCGTCCAGGGAGCGCAGGGTCCGGCGGTAGCCGGACCGGTCGAGGAAGGACAGCTCCATGCCGTACGACGCGGCGAGGGCGAGTGACCAGTTGCGCGGGGCGTCGGCGAGTTCGTCGCCCCGGATGACCCCGACGGTGGACAGCCCCCAGGCGGCCCCGGCCGCGGCGACGGCCCGGATGTGGTTGGAGTAGGCCCCGCCGAAGGTGAGCAGCCGCGTATGCCCCTGCTCGACGGCGGCCCGCAGGTTGGGCGTGAGCTTGCGCCACTTGTTGCCGGGGACGGTGGGATGGATCAGATCGTCCCGCTTCAGCCGCAGCTCCAGGCCCCGCCCGGCAAGCCACTCGTCGTGCAGGTCGTGCAGCGGCGACGGTGCCCGGTGCAGGGGGTCGGCGGGGTCTGTCGGCGGTCTCACCCGTCCATTCTGACCGCTGCCCGGTGGCTCTGGACACGGTGGCGGCCCTTTCTTGAAGGGGCTTCACGTTTTACGACAACTCCGATGGGGATGCGTCTAGTTGTCGGCCGCGAAAAAGTCGATCAGATCTCCGCTCCGGTGCGGAATGGATAACGCGCCGAGGACATTGCTGTGAAGTGAATGTGAAGGCAGTTTCGGGTGGGTCGGCCCGGCTAAGAGACGCCCATGAGCAATCCCCATGACCGTATGGTGGACAACGGTCCGTACAACCACCATCACGCGAATCCGTCCAGCCGCCTCGGGGCGGAGCGGACGGCGCTGATCATTCATGGCATCGCGGACGTCGCCGCGATCTTTCTGGGTCTGTGGATCCTGCTGTACCTGCTCGGCGCGAACGAGGCGAACGTCTTTGTCGGCTTTGTGCACGGTGTGGCGGACTGGCTCGCGGGCTGGTCGCAGGACATCTTCACCATGGAGCCCGAAGGGGCGCGCGTCTTCCTCAACTACGCGCTGCCCGCGCTGATTTACCTCGGTGTCGGTCATGGCGTCGCCTCCTGGGTGCGGCGGCTCTGACCCTGCGCGGTCGCTGGTTCGCGTAACACTCTCCGGCCCTCCGGCGCTGAGGAGGGTACGGAGAGAACGGACGGGAACTCGATTTGGCTTTTCGCCCCATGAAGAATGCACACTGCCGGGCATGAGCGAATGGACCGGCAGTAGAAACCCCGATTTCCACGACCCCGCGTATGCCCCGCCGCCGGGCGGGCATCCTGGTATTCCGCCTCAGCAGGGAGGCGGGGGCGGCGGGCGGCCCGAGGTGCCTTATCGGCGGCGTGGCCGGACGGTGAAACGCGTTCTGGTCACCGTGGTCGTCGTGCTGCTGGTCGCCTCGGTCGCCACGTATTTCTGGGCCGATTCCAAGCTGCGCAAGGAAGTCGATCTCAGCCAGGTGATCGACCGTCCCGAGGCGGGGGACGGCACCAACTATCTGATCGTCGGGTCCGACAGCCGTGAGGGCATGTCGGACCAGCGGAAGAAGGACCTGCACACCGGCTCGGCCGACGGCAAGCGCACGGACTCGATGATGATCCTGCACGACGGTGCTTCCGGTCCGACGCTCATATCGCTGCCGCGCGACTCGAACGTGACCATCCCGAAGTTCCGCGGATCGGAGTCCGGGGAGATCAAGGGGCCCATGGGGGCCAACAAGCTGAACGCCGCGTACTCCATCGACGGCCCGCAGCTGCTCGTCCGCACCGTCGAGGCCAACACCGGTCTGCACATCGACCACTACGCGGAGATCGGGTTCTCCGGCTTCGCCGACATCGTGGACGCCATCGGCGGCGTCGACATGAACCTCGACAAGGGGTTCAAGGACAAGCAGGCGGGCGCGGACTTCGAGGCGGGTCAGCAGACGATGAACGGGCAGCAGGCGCTCGCGTTCGTCCGCAGCCGCCACGCGTTCGCCGCCAGCGACCTGGACCGGACGAAGAACCAGCAGAAGTTCCTGTCCGCCCTGGCCGCGCAGACGGCGACGCCCAGCACGCTGCTGAACCCGTTCGCGCTCTACCCCACCATGGGGGCCGGACTGGACACGCTGATCGTCGACAAGGACATGAACCCGTACCTGCTGGCCGAGATGTTCTTCGCGATGAAGGACGTCACCAGCAGCGGCGGCAAGTCCATGAACATGCCGACATCGGGCAGCACCGGCGGCAACCTCCAGTGGGACGAGGGCAAGCTCAAGCAGCTCGTACGGCAGCTCAACAACGACGAGCCGGTCACCGTCTCCGACACGCCGTGAGCCGGGCCTGACGCGTCGAGGGGGTCACCGGGCCGCGAACGGCCGGTGACCCCCTCGTCTCTGCGTGCGCCGCGCCTAGGCGGCTGTGGGGACCGCGCCTATGGAGCGGCCCGCCCAGTCGGGTGCCTTCTCGACCAGGGAGGTGAGCCGCTCGCGGATCTCCTCGGGGAACGGTGCCGAACCGCCCGCCTTCTGGTCGATGTGGAGGGCGAGGAGTTCGGTGGTGGCCACCGGATCGCCGCTCTCCGGGTCGCCCACGTACATCTCGTGGGAGAACCGCACCTTCTTCTCGTCCACACCCAGCACCCGGGTGCGGATGGTCAGCTCGGCGCCTTCCTCGACTTCGTGGAGATAGCGGATGTGCGTCTCGACGGTGTAGAGGGAGCAGCCGGTCTTCACCCGGTATCCGGAGTCGAGACCGGTCTCGACCATCATCTCGTCCGTGCTGTGTCCGAAGACGAGGACGTAGAACGCCTCGCTCATATGACCGTTGTAGTCGATCCATTCCGGTCGGACGGTCTGGTGGTAGTGGGGGAGCTGGTCGCTCACTTGTCGCCTCCCTCGTTGCGCTGCTCGGGCAACCGGCCGGTCGCCCGCAGGACGTTGATCACGCCCTGGTCCCTTTCCGCGACGAGCTGGGCGATACTCCGCCCGGCCGCCGCCTCGTCACATCCGTCGACCATGGCCGTACGCAACGAGTCGTCCAGCTCAGGGGCTTCGAGACGCGTCCATGGCGATTTCAGTGACGGTCCGAAGTGATCGAGCATATGCCCCATGCCGCCCTCGCCTCCCGCGAGGGCGAACGTCAGGCACGGGCCCATGAAGGCCCAGCGCAGACCGGGTCCTTCGGTGATCGAGTCGTCGATGTCCCGCACGGTGGCCTCACCGCTCGCCACCATGTGCAGGGCCTCGCGCCACAGTGCCTCCTGGAGGCGGTTGGCGATGAAGCCGGGCAGTTCGCGGTCCATGGTGATGACGGACTTGCCCGCGGCCTTGTAGAAGGCGGAGGCCCATTCCACGGCGGCCGGGTCGGTCTTCTCGCCGCCGACGACCTCGACCAGGGGGATGAGGTACGGCGGGTTGAACGGGTGGCCGACGAGGAGGCGGCCGGGGTCGGTGGCCTCCGTCTGCATGTCGGTCATCGGGTAGCCGGAGGTGGAGGACGCGATGACGGCGCCCGCCGGGGCGGCCGCGTCCAGCTGGGCCAGCAGGCTCCGCTTCAGCTCCAGCTTCTCGGGGGCGCTCTCCTGGACGAACTCCGCGTCGGCGACGGCCTCTTCGAGGGTCGGGGCGAGGGTGAGCCGGTCCGGTGAGGCGCCCTCGGCCAGGCCGATCTGCTCCAGGGCGGGCCAGGCGGCGTCGACCAGGCGGCGCAGCTTGGTCCCGGCGTCCGGCGCCGGGTCCCAGGCGGTGACGTCGTAGCCGCGGGCGAGGAAGTGGGCGACCCAGCCGCCGCCGATGACGCCCGCGCCGATACAGGCGACGCGGCGGACACGGTCGGGTGCGCAGGGGGGTGAGGGCATGGGGGTCCTAAGGGAGGAGGGGCCTAAGGCTTCAGGGGGCGTTACACGCGGGGCGCTACGAGCGGGGCTTGAGGCCGAGCCGCTGGCGGGCCTCGTCCGGTGTGGCGACGGCCGCGCCCAGCAGCTCGGTGATCTGGACGGCGCGCTCGACCAGCTGGCCGTTGGTGGCCTTGACGCCCCGGCTGAGGTAGAGGTTGTCCTCCAGGCCGACCCGTACGTTGCCGCCGAGCAGGATGGACTGGGCGACCCACGGCATCTGCATGCGGCCCAGCGCGAAGCTGGCCCACTGCGCGCCCTCGGGCAGGATGTCGACCATGGCCTTGAGGACGCCCGGCTCGGCGGGGGCGCCCCACGGGATGCCCATGCACAGCTGGAAGACGGTCGGGTCGTCCAGCAGCCCCTCGGCCAGCAGCTGCTTGGCGAACCACAGCTGTCCGGTGTCGAAGATCTCCAGCTCGGGGCGGACGCCCAGGTCCTGGATGCGCTTCGCGCCGGTGCGCAGCATGTCGGGGGTGGAGACGTAGAGGTTGCTGCCGTCGCCGAAGTTGAGCGAGCCGCAGTCCAGGGTGCAGATGTCGGGCAGCAGGTCCTCGACGTGCGGGAGCCGGTCCAGGCCGCTGACCAGGTCGGTGCCGGGGAGGTGGGTCAGCGGTGCCTCGGGGTCGATGACGAGGTCGCCGCCCATGCCCGCGGTGAGGTTGATGACGACGTCGGTGCCGGTCTCCTTCACCCGCTCCACGACCTCGCGGTAGAGCCGCGGATCGCGGGAGGGGGCGCCGGTCTCGGGGTCGCGTACGTGGATGTGGACCACGGCCGCCCCGGCCTCCGCGGCCTCGACCGCGGAACGGGCTATCTGCTCGGGGGTGACGGGGACGTGGGGGCTGCGGCCCACGGTGTCACCGGCCCCGGTGAGGGCGCAGGTGATGATGACGCTGTCGTTCATGGGCATGGCGTTTCTCCGTCTTCTGCGACTGCTCCGTAGCTACGGGAACGGGGATGAACAGGCTTCGTCGGGACGGTGCTCGTCGGGACGGTGAGGGGGCTGTGCGGACAGCTCCGCGTCGAGGTGGGCGAGGCAGGCGGCGCGCATGTGCTCCGCGCTCGTACCGCCCTCGCCGGGCGCGGTGGCCACCACCTGGGTGGCGAAGCCGTCGATCAGCGCGGTGAGCCGCAGCGCGCTGAACTCGGGGTCGACGTCGCGGAAGACGCCCTGGGTGATGCCGCGCCGGATCACCTCGGCGATCGTCCGCCGCCACTCCCGGTAGAACTCGGCGTGCAGCCGCCCGATGGCGGTCGAGCGCGCGGCCTCGGACCACAGGTCCATCCACACCAGCCACTGGTCGCGCTGCTGGGTGCTGTCCGGGACCTGGAGGTCGATGAGCTGGCGCAGCTCCTCCAGGGCGTCGTCGGCCTCGGCGAGGCGGGTGGCGCGGCGGACGGTGTCCTCGTCCATGCACCACCGCACGGCGGCTTCCAGTAATTCGGCGCGGCCGGGGAAGTGGTAGTGGATGGCGGCGGTGCTGGTGTCGCAGGCGGCGGCGATGTCGGCGACGCGTACGGAGTGGAAGCCGTGCTCGGCGATCAGCCGGACCGTCTCCCGCACGATCTGGAGAGGCCGCCCGCCCTCGGGGGGAGAGGTGCGGGCGGCCGGTTCAGGGGTGTCGGCGTCGGGTTCGCCGGGGCCGGTGGTGCCGAGCAGCCACCCGGCGTCGACCCGGCCCGCGTCGGCGATCCGGGCCAGTTCGGCCACGGTGAAACGGCGGGTGCCGCCGAGCGAGCGGGACAGCTTGGAGGGGTCCATCACCACACGCCGCGCGAATTCCCGCTGGCTGCAGCCCGCTTCGTCGATCACCTGACGGACACGTGCCGCGACGTCGAACTTTTGCCGCATGGCCGACACCGTACGGAGGTGTTGAGATAAGCGCAACGGATGCTGGTGAGGGTTGACCCCTTATGGGCTGCTACGTACCGGAATTTCACCCGGGTGATGCGCCGTGGACTGACTCGGCGATCAGTGGAGATCGGTAGGAAACCAGCCACTCAGCCGAAGCGTGCGATCGCGGTCATCGTGGGCCGCAGATTCCGTATACCCGGCAGCCGCCGCGCCACCGGCACCAGCGCCCCGTGGTACAGCCCCCGCCCGCGCGGCGGCGGCAGCTCCCGCACCTCGGAGATCCTCGGATGGGCGGTACGGACCTTCGCCAGCTCCCCCGCGTTCATGCCCCACGGCATGGGCGGCGGCCGGTATCCCCGCGCGGTGCGCAGCTCGCCGCGGAGCGTGCGCGCGCTGAACCAGCGCGGCACCGCGTCGAAGACCAGCGCCCCGCCCGGAAATCCCTCCGCGCACCCGGCGATCAGGTCCCGTACCTCGGTGGGCCGCAGATACATCAGCAGCCCCTGCGCGGTGATCAGCACCCCGCGCGAGGTGTCGACCTCGTTCCGCCAGGACAGGTCGAGCGCCGACCGGGCGAGGGTGCGCCGCCGCCCGTCGTCCGGCAGCAGGGCGCGGCGCACGGCGGCGGTCTCCGGCAGCTCGACGCACAGCCAGCGGGCCCGTCCGTTGTCCACCCGCCAGTACTGGGTCTCCAGCCCCTCGGCGAGCGCGACGACGGTGCCGTCCGGGTGGGCGGCGAGGAAGTCCCGTACGGCGTCGTCGAAGGTACGGACCCGCAGCGCGTGCCCCTGCGCGAGCAGCGGGCTCGGCGGGCCGAAGGTCTCCTCGAAGGGGTAGTCGACGCGGTCGGCCAGCTCGACGGCCTTGGGGTCCGCCAGCACCGGACGCGGCCCGCGCGCCTCGTACGCGCGCATGTACAGGTTCCACAGCAGGGTCTCGGGGACCCCGCTCAGCTCGACGCGCCACCCGTTGTCGTCCGCCATGGAGCCCATTGAACACCCGGGGGCCGCCGGGAGCGCCGGTCATTCCGCCAGATATTCGAACACCTCATCCCAGAACGGGGCGTCCCCCACGTATATATCGAAGGCGGTCATCTCGGCGCGCAGCTCCGCGACGGCCCCGGCCCTGGCCTCCTCGTCGTCCCCGACCGCCTCGATGGCCTCAGCCCGCTCGGCGAGCAGCCCGAGCAGGACGGCGAGCGAGGGCAGCGAGGAGGCCACCGTGCCCTTCCAGCCCTCCCCGTGGTCCCAGCCGTTCGGGTCGTAGTGATCGATGTCGCCGAGGGCCGCGTCGAGCATCAGCATGTCCTCGTAGCGGGTGCCGAAGCAGAAGCAGAAGTTCTCGGGCGGGGAGTGGTCGTCGGGGTAACGCCTTCCGTACAGCTCGTCGGCGTCGAAGGTGTGCCGCCGCTCGGCGTTCCGCAGATGGGTCGAGTCGAAGCGGAGGGAGCCGATCTCGACGGCGGGGAAGCCGACCGTGGTCAGGAACTCCCGCGACGCCCGGTCGGTCAGCTCGGCCGGAAGATCGGCCTCGTCCGGCCGCCACAGCGACCCCGCGCCGAACCGGGCCTCCAGCCAGGCGGCGTCCGGAACCCGGGGCGGGGTCTCTTCGGTGGTGGTCATCGCTGTGCCCCCTGAAATGCGGTGCGCGGATGCGGTGTTGCCGCTCCGCCGTGCTGATCGCGTACGCACTCAGTCAACCGCACGGGTACGACAGCGGTCCGGCTATGCTCGCCCGCATCGTCCCCGCGCGACGGCGGGGCCGGGGGGAGAGAGCAGGGGAGACCGAGTGAGATCCGCCGGAGAAGGACGGCTGATCGCCGAACGCTATCTGCTCCTGGACCGGCTCGGCCGGGGCGGTATGGGCACGGTCTGGCGTGCCCGGGACCGGGTGCTGGAGCGCGAGGTCGCCGTCAAGGAGCTGCATGTCGTCAGCGACGGCGACGAGCACCACAGACGGCTGCGCAGGGCGGTGCGGGAGGCTCGTACGATCGCCCGGGTGCACCATCCGCATGTGGTCGGCGTCCACGATCTGATCGAGTTCGAGGACCGGTTGTGGATCACGATGGAGCTGGTCGACGGCCCCTCCCTCGACCGCCACCTCGCGGCCGTGGGACCCCTGTCGCCGCCCCGCACCGCCGCCCTCGGCCTCCAGCTGCTGAGCGCTCTGGAGGCCGTGCACGCCGTCGGGGCGCTGCACCGCGACATCAAGCCCGCCAACATCCTGCTGCGCCCGGACGGCAGCGCCGTCCTCACCGACTTCGGCATCGCCGCCCTGGAAGGCGACGACTCGCTGACCTCGGCCGGTGAACTCCTCGGCTCCATCGGCTACATGGCGCCCGAGCGGCTGACCGCCGACGAGATCGGCCCGCCGTCCGACCTGTGGGCGCTGGGCGCGACCCTGTCCGCCATCGCCTCCGGGGTGGCGCCGTTCCACCGCACCACCCAGGCCGCCGCGCTGCACGCCGTCACCTTCGCGGAGCCGAACATCCCGGACCGGGTCGGCCCGCTGCGGCCCGTCGTCGAGGCCCTGCTGCACAAGTCCCCGGAGCTGCGCCCCTCGGCGGACGCGGTGCGCGACGCGCTGCGCCGGGTCGCGGACGGCGCCCCCGACGCGGGCGTGCTGACGCCCGCCGCGAGCGCCCCGGCGACTTCGGGGGAGGCCCACGCCGCGACGGTCTGGGCGCCCCAGCCGCAGCCGGACACCGCGACGATGACGGGCGTACGCACCCTGGGCGCCGGGCCGACCCTCGTCGGCGCGGAGCCGACCGTGGTGGACGGCGCGGTCGCCCCGCCGCCCCGCCGCCGCACCGTGAAGTGGTGGTGGCCGGTGGCGGCGGGGGCCGTGTCCGCCCTGGTCACCGGCGTCTTCCTGGCCGTGACGGGCGCGCCCCCGTTCGGCGGGGACGACGCACCGGCGGCCGCCCGGACCCCCACCACGTCAGCCCCGGCCGCTCCCGTCACCACGACGACGAAGGGGAGCGTCCGGGCGGCCGAGGGCTGGCAGCGCGCGACGCGGACCCCGATCCGTCGCGGCGACACGGTGACGGTCCGCTACGCCACCGGCAGCTGGACGGTGGACCACAACCTGCTGTCCGGGACCGGGCCTTCCGGTCACAGCACCACCGACGACGAAGCGCTGCGCTTCGCCTGGAACTGCAAGGTCGACTCCGCCGCCCCCTTCGGTGCCCTCCTGGGCCGCTTCTCCGGCAACCCCAAGTCCCTGCCGAGCCGTCGCGTGGAGCGCGAGTGGAGCTTCCGGGCCGCCCGCGCGGGCACCCTGGAGCTGCGCATCAACGACGGCGACACCTGCCTGGACGACAACCAGGGCACCCTGGGAGTGAACGTGCTGGTCACCCGCTAGACCTTGACCTGGCGGTGCCACAGCAGTTCGCAGATCCGGGCGAGGCCGCGGGTGAGGTGGCGGCGGTACGTACTGAACGGCACGCCGAGCCGTATCGCGGCGGCCTCCTGGGTCGGGGCGCCCTCGAAGAACGTCATCGCGACCGCCTGGTGGAGCTTTTCGCCCAGCCGGTCCGCGCGCAGCTTCCCGGCCGCCTCGGCCAGGACGTCCCGCAGCGCCTCGACGGGGTCGGCCGCGTCGGCGGCCACCAGCCCGGTGCGCAGGAGGGGGCTGGTCGCCAGCGCGTCGGGCCGGTGCCAGGAGCGCAGCGCGCTCCGTACGGCCGCGTCGAACTCGGCCCGGCCCAGCGGCTCCTGCGCGGGGGCCGGGGCGTCGGCGGTACGGGGCGGGGGCGCGTCCCCGGGGGCGGGGTCCAGCCGCATCGTCTGCTGGAGGAACGCGTCGGGTGACACCCGCCGCCGGTCGTGGCCGAAGAGCCCGTAGACCCGGTCGCCGACCCGGACCACGGGCGGGGGGTCCTGATCCATGGTGTACACGGGCCGCTTGAACTTCTCCAGGTCCTCCATGACCACGAGCGACCAGGTCAGGCCGGTGCCGGTGAGGACTTCGGCCATGATGCGCGCGCTGATGAGGTCCCCGGCGGGGGAGGGGTTGGGGTCGGTGCGCACGGTGAAGCGGGCGATCCCCAGGTGTTCTCCGGGCGCGGGCGGGCCGGTCCGGTGCACATGGGCCCAGGCCGCCGCGACGACGGGGTCGGCGCCCAGGTCCGCCGCCCGGGCCTCGGCCAGCCGCAGCCAGGACATGAAGCCGACCGTCTCGCCGGTGACCGCGCGCCGGTAGACGTGGAAGGAGCCGGGCTGCCGGTCGAGCCAGTGGCGGACGATGGCCACGTTCTCCTCGGGGCCTTCCCGGGCGGCCAGTTCGAGCACCGTGTCGCGGTCGCCGGGCCGCAGGGCGTCCTCGTACACCTCGTGCGGCCGTCCGCTGCCGAACCAGTTGCTGCCGAAGCCGTCGCGCTGGAGGTAGAGCACGGCGGCCGACAGCCCGCGCAGGACCGGGCCCGCCCCGGAGCCGGAACCCTCAAGTGAGCCGGAGTCGCCGCGGGCCTGCCGCACCTGTGCGACGAGATGGCGGAGGATCCGGCCGTGCATCTCCCGGTAGCGCCGCGGGTCACGCCAGCGCAGATCGGCGTCCAGGCTCTCGCGCACCACATCGTGCGGAAAGATCCCGCACGGACCCGTCTCCATGAACGGCAGGCCGCGCAGCCAGGCGAACAGGGCCCCCGCGTCGGCCTCGGGCGGGGCCGCCCCGTCCTCGGGCAGGGTGGCCCGCAGCAACTCCTCGGTGGTCATGTGCGCGTGGGCGCAGATCTCCAGGGCGTGCCGGTGAATCGCCGAGGGCACCTCGCCGACCAGCCGGGACACCAGCGTGCCGATCACGTCCTGCGCCGGTGACCAGGCGCCGCCGCCGTCCGCGTCATCGTCGCCACGGGCCACCTCGGCGGCCAGCGACAGGGCCAGCGGATTGCCGCCCGCGAAGGAGAGGACACCGGACTGCCGCTCCGGCGGCACCCCGCGCGCCGAGAGCAGGGCGACCGCCTCGCCCCGGGGCAGCTCCGGCAGGCTGACGACCCGCAGGATTCCGGCCCAGCCGGGGTCGGTCCGCCAGCGGTCCGAGGGCGGCTGCCGTCCGGCGAGGACCACCACAGACCCCAGCGGCAGCCGGGGGAGGAACCGGTCGCGTAACCAGCCCTCGATCGACCGGTATTCCTCGAACGTGTCGACCAGCAGCACCGGCCGGTCGGCGGTGAACACCCCGGCCGCGTCCGCCTCGAACGCCGCGGGGCTGGATTCGCCGTCGCGGCCGTCCAGTTCGACCACCGCCAGCCCGGCGGCATGCCCCTCGTCGGCGAAGCGCCGCAGCAGCGACGACTTGCCGATACCGCCGGGGCCGGTGAGGAAGAGCACAGTGAACGCGTCCCCGGTTCCCTCCAGCGCGGAGCGGAATCGGGCCAGTTCGCGGTCGCGCCCGACGAAGGCGCGCTGTCGTGCCGCGCGTAAGTGCTCACCGAGGCTTGCGGGTGAGTGGCTGTCACGGTGAGTCATGGCCCTCCCTGGCCGACCTGCTCCTGCGCGCTCCGAACGCTTGCCCGAGTGAGGAGGGTAGCGGCGCTACCTGGGTCGCCGCCCCGGGTGCTCATCCCGTGGTGAGCACCAAGTGAGCAATAAACCGGGCACTTTTCAGATCACTTTTCCGGGCACAATTTCGCCCGCGTCGCGGTCCGGGGTGGCCAATATGAAAGTGGTAGAAAGGATTCCGCCCGTACGGCTGTTATCGGGAGCTGTCGTACCATCGCGGCGGCAGGGGAGGAAAAGTGCGCGGAACTTTCCATTCGGTGATCGCGAAACCCGAGAAAAAGATTCCGGTCGTGGTGCACGCGCCGGATCCGATCTCACGGGAAGGGACGATCAGTCAGCTGCGGCAGCACCCGGAAGTCGACCTCGTCGACGAGGTGGCCGCGAGCGGCGACGGTGTGGCCGTGCTGCTCGCCGAGTCCCCCGATCAGGCCCTCCTCTCCCAGCTGCGCAGGCTCGTCCGCAGCGAGGGGCTGCACCCCGTGCTGGTGGTCAGCCTGATCCGGGAGGCGGAGCTGCTGGACGTCATCGAATGCGGCGTCGGCGCCATCGTCTGGCGGCACGAGGCCACCGGCGGGCGGCTGCTCCGGGCCGTGACCGCGGCCTTCCACGGCGACGGCGACCTGCCCTCCGACCTGCTCGGGCGGCTGATCAGCCAGGTCGGAAACTTACGGCCGGGCACCTCGGGCCACTCCGCCGCCCAGCCCCCCTCCGGGCTCGCCCCGCGCGAGATCGACGTCCTGCGGCTGGTCGCGGACGGAATGGGGACTGGGGAAATTGCTAGTAAGTTGTCCTATTCGGAACGGACCGTCAAGAACATCATGCAAGGTCTGACCACCCGACTGGATCTGCGCAATCGCGCACACGCCGTGGCCTACGCTCTGCGCGAGGGATACATCTCGTGATTCACGAAGTCGACGCACTGCTGCGGACGCTGCTGCGGGGCGGCGCACTCGCCGGAAGTGATATCGAGATCGCCTTCGACGCCCCGACCAAGGAATGGTCGGCCCGGCGCAACGCCCCGGCCCTGGATTGTTATCTGTACGACATCCGGGAGGACGTCAAACGGCGCGAACGCGGCGCGGCCGTCGTCCGCGACGGCCAGGGGATCGTGGTGCGCCGCCGCCGTCCGCCGCGCTGGTTCCGGCTGTCGTACCTGCTCACGGCGTGGACGAAGCGGCCCGAGGACGAACACCGGCTGCTGTCCGCCGCGCTGGCCACGCTGATGCCCCAGGAGCTGCTGCCGCCGAGCATCCTGCCGGAGCCGCTCGCGGAACTGGGCCTGAGCGTGCCGCTCACGGTCGCCGGGGTGCAGACCGAGGCCCGGTCGCTGGCCGAGATCTGGTCCGCGCTCGGCGGCACGCTCAAGCCGTCGATCGACCTCGTGGTCACCGTGCCGTTCCCGGCCTACCCCGACTACGACGCCGGGCCGCCCGTCACCGAGGGCACGCTGGTGCGCGCCCGCGAGATCGACGGCGCCGAGGACGGCGAGCGGATGACCCAGCCGCGCCACCTCGGCGCGACGACCACGGGAGAACGCGCCCGGTGACCGACAGCGCCACGCTCGTGCACGACGCCCCGCCCGGCGACCCGGCGGGCGCGCTGCTCACCCGGCTCGCCCGGCTGCGGGAGCGGACCGCCGTCCTGGTCGAGCGGCGCAGCGCGGGCGACCCCACCGCGGCCGACCCGCTGCGCGGCCTCTACCTGACCGACGACGCCGTACGCCGCCATCTGCTGCGGACCGCCGACGAGCCGGGCCCGGGGGACGCCGTCGCACCGGCGGACACCGTCGCACCGGCGGACACCGTCGCACCGGGGGACGCCGTCGCACCGGGGGACGCCGTCGTACCGGCGGCGCCCGGCGACGAGCCGCCGCGCGACGGCGACCGGCTGCACCGGCTCGCCCTCCACCTCGGCCTCACCGAGCTGGACACCGCCGCCCTGCTCATCGCTCTCGCCCCCGACCTCGACCGAGGCTTCGAGCCGCTGTACGGGTACCTCAACGACGACGTCAGCCGCCGTCGCGCCACCGTGGGGCTGGTGCTCGACCTGTGCGGTCTGCCCGCCGCCCATCCCACGGCCCGGGCCCGCTTCCACCCCACCGCGCCGCTGGCCGAACTCGGCCTGCTGGTCGTCGAGGAGCTGGAGCGCCCCTTCCTCAGCCGCTCGTTGCGCGTCCCGGACCGGCTGATCTCCCATCTGCTGGGCGATGACACCCCGGACCCGGCGCTCGACGGACACCTCCGCTCCGTACCCCCACCCGAGGGCGACGGCGGCCCGCTCGCCCAGCGGCTCGCCGAACACCTCGGCGCCGCACCGCACATCGTCTACCTGCGCGAACAGCGCGAGGGCGACGGCCTGGTGTGCGCCACCACCGCGCTGCGGGCCGCCGGATACGGCGCGCTGCACTACACCCCGGGCCACGCGGGCGCCGACGAAGGGCCGGACGCCGAGCGGCATCGCGCCGCCCCCGTGGGCCCGGTGCGGGAGCTGCTGCGGGAGGCCCGGCTGCGCGGCCTCGGGATCGTCGTATCCGAACTGCCCCACCGGCCGGGCCCGCTGATCCAGGCGCTGTCCGTACGCGACGTACCGGTGCTGTTCACCGGGGCGCGGCCGTACGACCCGCAGTGGTGCGACCGCGATCCGCTGCTGCTGGAGGTGGACCGGCTGCCCTCGGGCGGGGTGGACGCCTGGGCGGCCGCGCTCGGCGTCGACGCGTCGGAGGACCCCGGGTTCGACCTGGCGGCGACCGTCGCCCCGTACCGGCTCGGCGGTGAGCGCGTCCGCCGGGCCGCGCGGTCCGCGCGGAAGCTGGCCGCCTTCGAGGGAGCCCCGCTCGCCCCGGACCATCTGCGGCGCGCGGCCCGTCAGCACTCCGCCTCCGGGCTGGAGAACCACGCCCGCCGCATCCGGCCCGACGTCGGCTGGGGCGATCTGGTGCTGCCCGCCGAGCCGCTGGGCCAGCTCCACGAACTGTCCCTGCGCGCCCGCTACCGCGAACGGGTGCTGGGCGACTGGCGGCTGAGCGCGGGCGGCGGGCGGGGCCGTGGCGTCCTGGCGCTGTTCGCCGGGGAGTCCGGCACCGGCAAGACGATGTCGGCCGAGGTGGTGGCCGCGGACCTGGGCCTGGATCTGTACGTCGTCCAGCTGTCCTCGGTGGTCGACAAGTACGTCGGCGAGACCGAGAAGAACCTGGAGCGCATCTTCACCGAGGCCGACCGCACCGACGCGGTCCTGCTCTTCGACGAGGCGGACGCGGTCTTCGGCAAGCGCTCCGAGGTCAACGACGCCCACGACCGCTACGCCAACCTGGAGAGCGCGTACCTCCTCCAGCGGCTGGAGGCGTTCGACGGCATCGCCCTGCTCACCACCAACCTGCGGGCGAACATCGACGACGCGTTCACCCGGCGGCTGGACACGGTGGTCGACTTCCCGTTCCCCGACCCCGGGCAGCGGCTCGCCCTGTGGCGGCACAGCCTGGCCCATGTGCCGTGCGAGGACGGCATCGACCCGGGCCCGTGCGCCCGCGACTTCGAGCTGGCGGGCGGCTCCATCCGCAGCGCGGTGGTGACCGCGGCGTATGCGGCGGCGGGCCGTGGCGAGCCGGTGACCAGCGCCGATCTGCTGGCCGGGGCGCGGCGGGAGTACCGGAAGGCGGGCCGCCTGGTGCTGGACGACGTCAGCTGGTGAGCGGCCCGCGCCCGCTCAGGGCTGCTGGGCGTCCGGCTTGACGATGAACCAGGTCTGGTCGTCGTCGTCCGAGCAGTCGAAGAGGGTGAGGTTGGTGCCGTCGGCCCGGTCCTCACCCTTGGAGGCGTAGCCCGCGACGTCCAGGCAGAGGTTGCTGCTGCTGTAGTTGCGGATCCAGTGGAGTCCGTTGGTGTTCGGCCGCTTCTCCAGCCACCACAGCTGGTTGTCGTCCATCTTGCGGGTGCAGGGCCCTTCCGTGATCGGCGAGGTGGCGGGGGCCGCGCCCGTCTCGGGCAGGTCGACGCAGAGCCCGTCCACGGTGTTGCGGATCTGGACGAGGTCGGCGTTGTTCGGGCCGCTGCCCTTGAAGACCGTTTCGAGGTTCCACAACTCCCCCTTTTTGGCGCCGTCGCAGGGGTATTGGGCGACTCTTCCTCCCACCTTGCCGCCCTTCTCCTTCGGGGCGGCGCACTTCTGCGTGGTCCCGTTGCGCAGCAGGACCTTGGCGAACGGGTCGACCGGCTTCGGCTTGGGCTTGTCGCCCCCGCCGCCACCGCCACCGCCACCGCCACCGGCGCCGTTCCCGTCTCCGTCCCCGTCCCCGCCGGGCTGCTGCGTCGGCTCGGACGCCGGTTTCGACGCGGGCGCGGAACTCGGCGCCGAGGGCTCGGGGGTCGGCACCGCGGAGGCGGCGGCCTGCTCGGTCCGGTCCTGGGCGCGGGTGCCCACCGGCGGCTTGTACGAGAACCAGATCATGACGAACGCGATGGTCACCGCGACCAGGATGCTGAAGAACACGCCCAGCCAGCGCGGCATCAGCCCCGGCTGTTCGTAGGTGCCCTGCACCGGCAGCGGTTCGGCGCCGGAGCGCTGCACGGAGAGGGTGAAGGGCCGGGACTCCTTCGCCCCGGCCCAGATGACCTGGCGCGGCTTCAGGGTGGTCTTGATGAACGCGGCCCGGCCGGGCTCGATCTGGACGTTGGCCGGGTGGATGTCGTACGAGATCTGGTCGCCGTTGTCGCTGCCGCTGATGGACGCGGTGAGCTTGACGTTGCCGAGGTTGTCCACGGCGAGCTTGGGACGCCCCCGGAACCGGCCCTTCACCGTCTGCGGCACGAGTTCGGCCCGCACCTCGCTGAACGGCGTGACGGTGACGTTGCCCTCGGGGACGGTGGTGGCCTCCGGGTGCTCGGTCGGGATGATCTGCACCCCGTACGCGTTCGGCCCGGCTGCGGCGTCGGGCGTGCGCGGCGGGGCGAAGGTCAGCTCCACCGTGCCGGTCGTCCCCGGGTACAGCCGGAGCGTCTGCGGCTCCACGGTCGTCCACGGGGACAGCTCGCCGACCGGTACGAAGCGGTACTCGTCGACGACGTCGCCGGTGTTGCGCAACCGCAGCCGCACGCTGGCCGAACCGCCGGGGTCCACGGTGGTCGAGGCGGGTTCCAGAGAGGTCCAAAGGCTCACCTCACGACGCTATGGCGGGCGTCCGCCGCGTGTCGCAGGCGGCGGGGCACCTTCCGTTGCCTCAAGGCGCGGGCCCGTTGCCCCGCCGGGCCGCCTCCGGGCACCGGGGCGGCCCGGACTGCCCCGAGGTCCCGGGAAGGCTGCCCCGGCGCCTCTACCGCCGCGCCCGCGCCGGGCGTACCGAGGAAGCGGACGTACCGGATCAAGGAGAGGCGACGGCCGATGCACGCGCGACGAAAGCCGGACCACGACCAGTCCCCCGACCGGTCCAGGGCCCTGGTCCGCCCCGTACCGGACCGCGCCACGGAGCGGCCGGACGCCCGCCCCGGGCCCGGCGGCGCGATGTCGCCGGGGCGGGCCATCGCCCTCCAGCGCTGGGTGGGCAACGCGGCGGCGAGCCAGGTGATCGGGCAGGAGCGGCCGGTCGTCCAGCGGGCGGGGGAGTCGAGCGCGAGCGCGGCCGTCGCCGAGCCCGCCCAGGACGCCCAGGATGCCGAGGGCGCCAAGGATCCCAAGGGCAAGGAGGTGATCAAGCGGCTGAGCCGGTCGATCGAGGGTCACACCATCGAGACGAAGGCGGTCGTGAGCCTTTGGGCGCCGGGCACGTGGTATCCGGAGCAGTGGATGCCGGAGGGGAAGATGCGCCTGAGGCGCACCCTGGACCGGCGGGTGCTCGCCGGTGAGGTGTTCGGCGCGACGGACTTGGCGGACATCGGGGCGCTGACGACGGTCAACCCCGACTGGCTGAAGGACGTGGGCATCGGCACCATCTCCGAAGCCCAGGAGTACACCAGGAAGGGCGACTACAAGGACTGGCTGCGTCTCCCCGCGGGCAAGCGCGTCCTCACCGCGACCCTGGCCTTCAACAACCATCTGCAGGGCGCGCCCATCCCGGACACCCCGGACTACACGCTCGCCCGCTTCTTCCATACCAAGGGCCGCAATCTCACGGAGGACCAGAAGCAGCCCCTGAGGGACGAGCGCGACCAGCAGATACGCGACACCGCCGTCCGCACGCTGCACCCGGCCGCGATTCCGCCCCAGGACATGCACGCCGACGCGAACAAGGCGCACGTCACCGCGCACCGGGCGAAGGCCGACAAGGCCCGCGATGTCTTCACCCACGTCCTTCTCGTCCTCCAGCACGGGTTGAAGATCTACGACAAGAAGCAGAAGAAGCACCTCGACTACCGCGAAGGTGACGTCGTCCGGGCCCTCGCACACGGCGGCCGGGTCAACATCCGCATCCCGGCCCTGAGCGAAGGGGAGCCGGCCGCGGCCCTGACGGATTTCCTGGGCGTCACCGAGGGGGACGGGCTGGCGGAGCACGTCGAACCGCGGCCCTATGCCACGCACGGCAATGACATCGGGAAGAACAAGGGCGACAAGCGGGGCAAGTTCAAGGAGACGGGCGGGCCCCTCGTCGCCGTCGGGAACAAGTTCCTGCCGGGCGGTCCGGACCTGTCGGGTCTGGACATCCCCGGTGGCGGCTTCGGTTCCAAGGACTGGAACGGCGATGTGGTGCTGCCGACCGGATCGCACGGCCACATGCTGCTGGTCTTCACCGCGCCGACCAAGAAGACGGACGGCGCCCTGCAGGTCGGCATCGAAACGACCGGCCCCGACAAGCCCAGCACGGTCGGCTACACCCACGACTTCCGGTCCACCGAGGCGACGGCCAACCCCGAGTCGGTTCTGCACGGCCACAAGCGGGACAAGCTCGACGAACGCTATGTGGATCTGAAGGAGTTGGGGGACGCGCAGGGCGGCGGGGACTGGCGCGGGTTCCTGGACGACATCAAGCAGCGCTGGTACGCCGAGCTGGACCAGACCACGGACGGCTCCGACGAGCGGCAGGCGCTGTACCACCAGCTCGTGGGACCGCGGCAGCACTTCTACGGGCAGACCACCTGAAAACCGGGCGCGGCGGGTCGGGAAAGGGGCGGCCCGGGGTCTGCCCGCCTGGCGCCGCCCATACCTTCGGGCACCCGCTCTGCCCCCGGATAGGGCCCGGGGGACCTATCCGGGCGCTCGCCGCCCGGTCAAGGGTGTGAAGGTCCTACGTTCTTCCTCATCCTTACCCCGAGGAGCACAGCGCATGCCGTCGTATCTGTCGCCGGGCGTCTACGTGGAGGAAGTCGCCAGCGGCTCCCGCCCGATCGAGGGGGTGGGCACCTCGGTGGCCGCCTTCGTCGGGCTCGCCCCCACCGGGCCGCTGAACACCCCGACTCTGGTCACCAACTGGTCCCAGTACGTGGCCGCCTTCGGCGAGTTCACGGACAGCTACTACCTCGCGCACTCCGTCTACGGGTTCTTCAACAACGGCGGCTCCGCCGCGTACGTCGTCCGGGTCGGCGGATCGGCCGACGAGGACGCCGTGACCGCCGGTGCCCCGGCCGCTGTGACGGGGTCCGGCCCCGCTCCGGCCGAACTGCCCGCAGGCGCCCCCGCCGAGCTGGGCACGTTCTCCGTACGGGCCCTCACGCCCGGCGGCGCGCTCAGCGTCGAGGTGGCCGACCCGGAGGGGGAGGGTCCGGCCGAGCGGTTCAAGCTGATCGTGAAGGACGACGGCAGGGTCGCCGAGACCTTCGACGTGTCCGCGAAGAAGGGCAACCGCTCCTACGTCGTCACGCAGGTCAAGGAGCGCTCCAAGCTGATCACCGTCCAGGAGACGGCCCCCGCCGCGCAGTTGGCCCGGCCGGAGAACCAGTCCGTCGCCCTGGTCCGCCCCGCCCCCGCCGCCCCGGCCCCGGCCGGTGCCCCGGCCCAGACGTCGGCCGCCCACCCCGGCCCCGCCGAGTACCTCGGCGACTCCGCCGACCGCACCGGCTTCGGCGGCCTGGAGGCGGTCGACGAGATCTCCATGGTCGCCGTCCCCGACCTGATGGCCGCCTACCAGCGCGGTGCGATCGACCTGGAGGCGGTCAAGGCCGTCCAGCTCGGGCTGATCGCGCACTGCGAGCTGATGGGCGACCGCGTCGCCGTCATCGACCCGCCGCCCGGCCTCAACGCCCGTGACATCCGGGTGTGGCGCCAGGAGACCGCGGGCTACGACTCCAAGTACGCGGCCGTCTACTACCCCTGGATCAAGATCTTCGACCCGGCCAGCGGCCAGGGGCGCATGGTCCCGCCGAGCGGTCACGTCTCCGGTATCTGGGCCCGTAACGACTTCGAGCGCGGTGTGCACAAGGCTCCCGCCAACGAGGTCGTGCGCGGTGTCGTGGACCTGGAGAACCAGGTCACGCGCGGCGAGCAGGATCTGCTCAACCCGATCGGCGTCAACTGCATCCGCGCCTTCCCCGGCCGTGGCATCCGCGTCTGGGGCGCCCGCACCCTCTCCTCCGACCCGGCCTGGCGCTACATCAACATCCGCCGGTACTTCAACTACCTGGAGGAGTCGATCCTGATCGGCACCCAGTGGGTGGTCTTCGAGCCCAACGACCACCAGCTGTGGGCCCGTATCCGGCGCAACGTCTCCGCGTTCCTGGTCAACGAGTGGCGCGCGGGTGCCCTGTTCGGCTCCAGCCCGGAGCAGGCCTTCTACGTCAAGTGCGACGAGGAGACCAACCCGCCGGAGTCGGTGGACGTGGGCCGGGTCGTGTGCGAGATCGGCATCGCGCCGGTCAAGCCCGCCGAGTTCGTGATCTTCCGGCTGGCCCAGTTCAGCAGCGGCAGCGGCGAGCTGGAGGAGTAGCGGCCGCGTTCCCCCAACACTTCCATCGGTAACAGCAGAAGGACAGACAGCGGTTCATGAGCCTCTCGCCCGGTGATTCCTTCACCTCACATAACTTCGGCATCCAGATCGACGGCGTCATGGTCGAGTACCTCCAGGAGGTCAGCGGCCTGAGCTTCGAGCAGGACGTCATCGAGTACCAGCAGGTCTCCGCGCAGGGCAAGCCCAAGGTCAGCAAGATGCCGGGCGTGCAGAAGGCGGGCCAGTGCACGGTCGTGCGCGGTATGACCCCGTCCCCGGCGTTCACCCAGTGGATCCAGCAGTCCATCAAGGGCCAGATGTCCACGGCCCGTAAGAACGCCACGATCATGGTGATGGACTACGAGCTGAACCCGGTCAAGCGGTACAACCTGCGCAACGCCTGGTGCAGCAAGATCGACGCCAGCACCGTCAAGGCCGGTGAGGCCTCGGCGCTGACCGAGACCGTCACCATCACCTTCGAAGAACTGGAAATCGAGTAATGCGCCGCACGGCCGTCCGCGCGCCGGCAGCGGAAGCCGCCCCGCCGCCCGAGGCGGCCGTGGCTCCTTCCCCTGCTCCTGCTCCTGAGCCCGAACCGCAGCGTCTTCGCACCGAGTTCGATTTCGAGCTGCCGCGCGGCTACGTCGACGAGTCCGGCACGGTGCACCGCACCGGGACCATGCGGCTGGCGACCGCCCGGGACGAGCTGATCCCGCTGCGGGATGTGCGGGTCCAGGAGAACCCGGCCTATCTGTCGGTCGTGCTCCTCGGCCGGGTCATCACCCGGCTCGGCGGGCTGACCTCGGTGCACGACGGCGTGGTGGAGAACATGTTCGCCTCCGACCTCGCCTTCCTCCAGGACTTCTACCGGCAGGTCAACGCCGAGGGCCACACCCGGGCCGGGGTCACCTGCCCGCACTGCGAGCAGCCCTTCGAGGTGGAGCTGGGCGGGAGCCGCCTGGGGGAATCGTGACGTACGCGACCGACCGTCTCCACGAGGAGATCGCGTACATCGCCTACCACTTCCACTGGAGCCTGGAGGACATCCTGGACCTCGAACACGGCGACCGGCGGCGCTACGCGCGGGAGATCGCCTCTCTCGTCACCCGCGCCACGGAGGGGTTCGGAACTGCTGGCCCTTGACCGTGCATGAGTGCGCTTCAGCAAGCACAAGTGAGCCTGTCGCCACCGGCCGAGACGTGCCTGCGGGCTTTGGACCGATAGGAACGGAAGTTTGTTCATCGAATGCGTGACCTTTGTGGACAGGGGTCGCTGGACGGGCCGACAGGATTTTCGATGCCGGGTGGGGGTGAAGGGTTTGGGCGGGGTGCGGGAGGTGGTGGCGCCGTTCGTGGTGCCCGGCCCAGCGGGGATGGCCATCCGGGCCCGGTTACGTGTGTCGGAGATCGATGCGGCGGTGCTGGCCGAGGCGCGGCTGGCGCGTCCGCTGGGGGCGAAGGCGGACAAGCGGGAAGTCGTGCCGCGCGGGTACGGTTCGCGGGCCGAGTGGCACGCCAAGTCCCGGCGCCTGCACGCGCTGCTCGCCCGGCTGGCCGGGGTGGAGGCGGACTGGACTGCGGGGCGCGTGCGGGTGGTGCGCGGCGGGAAGGAACTCGCGCACCTGCGCCACCACTTGGACCAGGCAGGACTGAGTGAGCAGGCGTGGCGGGAGCGGTGGAAAGCGGTGCGGATGTTCCTGTCCGCGGACGGGGAGTCCGGCAAGCCCCTGGGCAACGAGACGATCCGCATAACCGCCACCGGACAGCTCTCGGTCAAACTCCCTGCCACGCTGGCCCGTCTGGCCAAGGCACCACACGGCCGGTATGTGCTGGACGCGACGGTCGCCTTCCATCACCGGAGTGAGGAGTGGCGGGACCGCATCACCGCGAACCGGGCGGTGGCCTACCGCATCCACCACGATGTGGCCCGGGACCGCTGGTATGTGACCGCCTCTTGCTCTTGGCAGCGCACCCCCGCCCCGGCCCTGCCCTTGGAGGCCGCGCTGGCCCGGGGTGTGGTCGCGGTCGACATGAACGACGACCACCTGGCCGCTTGGCGCCTGGACACCCACGGCAACCCGGTCGGTGAACCCCACCGCTACTTCTACGACCTGGCGGGTAGCGCCCAGCATCGCGACGCCCAGATCCGGCATGCGCTCACCAGCTTGCTGCACCACACCCGTGCCAGCGGGGCGGGGGCGATCGCGATCGAGGACCTGGACTTCACCGATGGCCGGTGCCGGGAGAAGTACGGCCGCAACAAGCGTTTCCGGCGTCTGATCTCCCGCTTCCCCACCGCGAAGCTGAAGGCGCGGCTGGTGGCGATGGCTGCCGAGCAGGACATCGCGATCGTCGCGGTCGACCCGGCCTATACCTCCCGCTGGGGCGCCCAGCACTGGCAGCAGCCCCTGAGTACCAGCAAGCGCAAGGTTTCCCGGCACGATGCGGCAAGCATCGCGATCGGGCGACGCGCCCTCGGACATCCGATCCGGCGACGGACGGCACCGCCCCCACACGACCAGAGCGATCGTGCGGGGCATCGGACCGCCCAGGCCAGACCGGAGACCCGACGGCGTGAGGAACCCCGCCCCCGCCATCCCGGACCACGGACAGGATCCGTGCCGCCCGGCAGCGGAGCGAAAGCGGGCGACCAGCGTGCCCAACACCGTTCGGAGCACGCGGCTGCGCGACAGTCGTCCTGGAAACAGGACTCACTCCCGCTCAGTCCCGAGGAACGGTAGATGGGACTGTTCGACAGACTCCGGGGCCAGTCGCGGGTGCCGCGCGACGGGGCGGCAGCCGACGCGCCCGGAGAGACGTCCGGGCGGGCGCCTGGGGAGGACGCCCGTCCGGCACCCGCGGAGGGGACGCCGGGCGCGTCCGCTGACGACCGTACAGACCGCCGGGCGGCGGCCGCGTGGGCTGGACTTCCCCCGATCCAGCCCACGGCCGCCGCCCGGCCCCCGCGCGGCGTCGCCGACCCCGGGTTCGGCGGCACGCTCAGCACCTGGCAGAACCCGTCCTTCACCGGGACGCTCTCGCACGCCGTGCTGGACGGCGCGCCGGGCGGCCTGGTCCGGGGCACCCTCAGGGCGTCGGGCACCCCGTCCCCGAGCCTCGGCGAGCCCGCGCCGGCCCTGCCGATGTCCCGGCCGGAGCCGTCCGTGGAGGCCGCCGTGCCGCCGACGGGCCCCCGGGTACGCCCGGTCCCCCCGAGCGCCTCCCGCCCCCCGACCCTGACCACGGCCCCGCCCGTACAACGCCGCGCCTTACCAACGACCCGCCCGACGCGGCCGGTTGCGGCGGCGCCTGCGCCTGCGTCGGCGTCGGGTTCGGTTCCGGGGGCGGTGGGCCCGCCCCCGGCGGGGGTTGCCTCGGCTTCTGCTCCAGGGGCACCCGCTTCGGCTTCGGGCTCCGCCCCGGCTCCGGCCGCGTCGGGGCCTGCTCCGGGTTCGCCTGCTCCCGCTTCGGCGGCGTCGACTCAGGCGCCCGCCGTGCCTGCGGTCCAGCGGCGTGTGTCGGGTGACGCTGGCTCTGGCGGTACGGGCTTGGGCACGCCGACGCCCGGTTCCGCTCCGGCTTCGGCGTCCGACTCGGCGCGGGGCGGTGGTGCTCAGACGCCCGCCGGAGGGCCGTCGCAGCCGTCGGCTGCCGGTGCCGTGCCTGCGGTTCAGCGGCGGGCCGCCGCGGCTTCGGCGTCCGACTCGGCGCCAGCGGCCCCGGCGCCGGGGCCGCCCCGGTCCCGTGGGGAAGGGACGGTCGTGGTCCGGGGGGAGTTGTCCCCCACCCCGCCCCTTCCCGAAACCGGGGGCTCCGCCCCCGGCCCCCCACCGGGGCCGGTGCGAGGCAGCAGGCCGAGCGGAGGCGCGCAGGCGTCTGCTGGGCTCACGGCTCCTGGGCCCGGAGGTACGGGCCTCGGCGCGCCGAGGCCCGGGATGCCTGCGGCGAGTCCTGTCCAGCAGCGGGCCCCGCAGGCTGTTCCGGGGGCTGTTCCGGGGGCCGCTTCGGGTCCGGCGGTGTCTGCCCCGGCGCGGGGTGGCGGTTCTCAGGCGTCTGCCGGGCTCACCGGCCCTGGGGCGTCGCAGTCGCCTGCTGCCGGTGCCGCGCCTGCGGTGCAGCGGCGGGCCGCGGAGGCCGCCCCGGGGCCCGCTTCGACTTCGGGGGCGTCTGCTTCGGGTTCGGCTTCCGCTCGGGCGGCGTCTGCCCCGGCGGCGGGCCCGGCTCCGGCCGCTTCGTCGGCGCGTGCTCCGGGACCCGCTTCGGGTCCGGGGCCTTCGGTGCCTGGCTCCGCTTCTGCCGTGGAAGCGCGGGGCGGGGACGCTCAGGTGCCTGCTGTGCCTGCTGTGCCTGCGGTCCAGCGGCGGGCTTCCGGCGGCCCTGGCCCTGAGGGTACGGGCCTTGGCGCACCGACGACCGGCACGCCCGCCGCGAGTCCGGTCCAGCGGCGGGCCGCGCGACAGGCTGCTCCGACTTCGTCTGCCCCGGTGCGGGGTGGCGGCGCTCAGATGTCCGCCGGGCTTACGGCTCCTGGGGTGCCGCAGTCGCCTGGTGCCGGTGCCGCGCCTGTGGTTCAGCGGCGCGTCCCCAACGGCCCCGGGCCCGGAGGTACGGGGCTGGGCTCGCCGACGACCGGCGCGCCTGCGGCGGGGCCGGTCCAGCGGCGGGCCGCGCAGGCTGCTCCGGCTCCGGCCGCTTCGGCGCCCGGTTCCGCTTCTGCGGCGGCCGCGCAGGGCGGGGATGCTCAGGTGCCCGCCGGGCGTCCGGTCCAGCGGCGGGCCGCTGCTCCGTCGGCTGCGCCCGACTCTGCTTCGGGTACCCCGACTCCGTCGGCGCCAGCACCAGCGGCTCGGGCGTCCGCCGGGCTCACGGCTCCTGGGCCCGGAGGTACGGGCCTCGGCGCGCCGATGCCCGGGATGCCTGCGGCGCGTCCTGTCCAGCAGCGGGCCCCGCAGGCTGTTCCGGGGTCGGCTTCGGGTCCGGCGGTGTCTGCCCCGGCGCGGGGTGGCGGTTCTCAGGCGTCTGCCGGGCTTACGGCTCCTGGGGTGTCGCAGTCGCCTGCTGCCGGTGCCGTGCCTGCGGTTCAGCGGCGTGTGTCCCGTGGCCCCGGGCCTGGAGGTACAGGGCTGGGTGCGCCGACGCCCGGTGTGCCCGCCGCGCGTCCGGTTCACCGCCGGGCCGCGCAGGCCGCTTCAGCGGCGTCTGCCCCGGCGGTGCCCGACTCCGCGAGCGGCGGGGCTCGGACATCCGCAGCGCCCACGGCCCCTGGGCCGTCGCAGCCGCCCGCCGCCGGTGTCGCGCCTGCGGTGAGTCCGGTTCAGCGGCGGGTCGCTCCGCCTTCGGCGTCCGACTCGGCGCCGGGCGGGGGCGCGCAGACGTCCGCCGGGCTCACGGCCCTTGGGCCGTCGCAGCCGCCCGCCACCGGTGCCGCGCCTGCGGTTCAGCGGCGCGTCCCCAACGGGCCCGGCCCCGGAGGTACGGGGCTGGGCGCACCGACCGGCGGCGTCCCGCCCCGCCGTCGCCCGGGCCTGGGCGCGCCCCTGGCCTCGCCACCCGCCACCTCGGCCCCCGTACAGCGCGCGGTCGCGGCGCCTTCCGGCTCGCCGCTGCCGCTCGTACGGCCACAGCAGGCGACGCTTCCCCCGCCCGTGCGGCGGAAGGAAGCTGACCGCCGCCCGGCCGCCCCTGCCTCGCTTCCCCTGGCGTCCGCGCGCGCCCTGACCTCCGCGCTGCCGACGGCGACCCCGCCCGGTGCAGCCGCCGTACAGCGCGGCAGTGCGCCGACGGCGGTGCCGCTCCGCCGCCTCGGACCGGTGGCGCGGCGCTCGGCGGCGCCCGACCCGAGCGCGTCGGCCAGCGGCCACGATCTCCCGCCCGCCCCTACGCCCTCGACCGGGCTGATCGGCCGCACGATGCGGCGACTTACCGGCCGCGCCGACCGGCCGGTGCAGCGTGCGGCCTCACCGCAACGGCAGGGCGTGGCGCAGTCCCCGGCCCCGCCGGGTGGCGGGAGCGGTTCCGCATCGGTGCAGGCTGCCTCGCTCGCATCGCCTTCCGGCACGCCGGTGCAGCGAACGGCCGCGCCGCACGGCGCCGCGTCACCGCAACCTCAGGGCCCCGCACAGCCGAAGTGGCCCATGCCCACGCCCACGCCCGGGGCCGGGCCGTTGCCTCTGCCGGTGCAGCGGCAGGCCGACGGCCCCGGTTCCGGTCCCGCGCCGCACGGCCACGGCGCACCCGTGCGGCTGCGGGCGGCTGCCCCCGTACCGCCCGCCCCGCTGCCGGTGCAGCGCAGCGCCGCAACGACGCCCACCGCAACCCCCACAACGGCAACGGCAACGACGACGGCAACGACGACCGCAACGCCCCCAACCCACTGGCCACCGGCGGCCCCCGCCCCGGCGCCCATCCAGCGGATGCCCGCACGGACGGCGGCCGCCCCGCCCCCGAAGCAGCACATCGTCGGCAAACGCCGCACCGCGCACACCACCCGCGGCCGGAACCGCACCGCCGAGTTCGACGCACGGGCACTGACGGACGGGCAGTTCGACGAGCTGGTGCACCGGCTCATCGGCCCGCTCACCCGGCTGCTGAGAACGGAATTCCGCCTCGACCGCGAACGGATCGGCAAGTTGCGCGATCCACGCCGATGACCCCTGAGCCCCGACCCATAAGAAAGAAAGGCCGCCCCCGATGCCCAGTGATCTCGACCCGGGATCCACGATCTTCTTCACCCTCACCATCGACGGCGAGAGCCTGGGGTACTTCAACGGCTGCGAGGGTCTGTCGTCCGAGGTGGAGATCGAGCACCACGAGGAAGGCGGCAACAACGGCTTCGTCTGGCAGCTGCCGTCCCGCGTCACCTTCTCCAGCATCCGGCTGACCCGCCCCCTCACCCCCGACACGGCGAAGGTGGCGGCGTGGGTCTCGTCGATCACCACGGGGGTCACCCGCCCCACCGGGCAGATCGCCGCGCTGCGGGCGGACGGGTCGGTGGTGGCGCAGTGGGGGCTGCTCGACGTGCTGCCGGTGCGCTGGCAGGGGCCGTCGCTCAGCCCGGACAGCCCGGCGGTCGCCACGGAGGTCCTGGAGATCACCCACCACGGGTTCACGGATGCGGGGGCGGCGTAAATGGTCACCAAAGGCGGAGGCAAAGGCGGCGCGGGAGGCAAGGGCGGCCGAGGCGGAGGCAAAGGCGGCGCGGGCAAGAGCCTCGTACGCGCCTCGCTCGCGATCCACGAGCCCCCGGTAGGGCAGAGCACCACCCCCGGCGGGCTGATCAAGAACTTCGACTTCGACTTCAACCCCGCCCAGCTCACCATGAGCCGCCGCACGGACTGGAAGTACACCCCGAGCCCGGCCGTCCGCGACGGCTCGCAGCCGGAGTTCATGGGGCCCGAGCCGCGCACCCTGAACATCGACGTCTTCCTCGACTCCTCCGACCAGCCGGACAGCAACGAGGTGCTGAAGAAGGTCGAGTCGCTCTTCTCCTGCTGCGAGGTGACGGCGTCCAGCCTCGCCGCGAAGCAGCCGTCCACGCCGTGGGTGGTGTTCCAGTGGGGCTCGTTCTCCACGGCCCGCTTCACCGCGTACGTGGAGTCCGTGGACGTCACGTACACCCTGTTCGGCACCACGGGCGTGCCGATCCGCGCCACCTGCCAGGTGAGCCTGCACGAGATACCGAGCAAGACGAAGGGGCAGAACCCGACGTCCGGCGCGCTCACCGCCCGCCGCGTCCACCGCCTCGTGGCGGGCGATTCGCTGCAGTCGCTGGCCTGGCGGGAGTACGGGGACGCCACCGTCTGGCGGGTGATCGCCGAGACCAACGGCATCGACGACCCGGCCCGCCTCGCGCCCGGCACCGAACTCATCCTGCCCGCCGTCGAGGAGGTGACCGCCTGATGCCGCCGATCTCGTACTCCAGCATCATCCACGTCAAGCTGGACGACACCCCGCTGCACCCGATCAAGGTCGCGCCGCTGCTGGCGGAGGCCTGGGTGGACTTCGGGGCGGGGGTGCCCGGCGCGTTCCAGCTCACCTTCCGCGACCCGAAGCGGAAGGTGCTGGGCCTGGCGAAGATCGACATCGGCTCCAAGGCGGTCCTGGCGCCGGTCGCCAGCGGCAAGGGGGCGCAGGACCCGCTGTTCACCGGCGAGGTCACCGGGCTGGAGACGGATTACGACAGCACCGGCGCGTTCACCGTCGTCCGTGGCTACGACCTCGGCCACCGCATGCTGCGCCAGCGCCGGGTGGCCGGATACACCTCCATGCGGGCCTCCGACATCGCCAGGCGGCTGGTCGGCAAGAGCGGGGTCCCCGTGGGCCGGATCGAACCGACCAAGACCACCTACGACTTCATCACCCAGGACAACGTCACCGACTGGGACTTCCTCGCCCGGCTCGCCGAGGACAACAAGAAGGTGATGTTCCTGGACGGGGACGGGAAGTTCCAGTTCGTCAGCCGCAAGAGCGCCTCCGGGGCGCCCCCGCCGACCATGGACGGCGACAAGAGCCCGTTCGTGCTCCACGGCGGCGTGGACGTGCTGCGCTGCCGGGCCGCCGTCACCTCGGCCGACCAGGTGCCCCAGGCGCAGGCGCGCGGCTGGAACGTGCAGAGCAAGAAGGCCATCACCGCCCAGGCGCCCACCAAGAGCAACCCGGCCCTCGCCAACGGCGCCAAGCCGGGCGAGGGCACGGCGAAGTTCAAGGCGACCAAGCTGGTCGACACCGCGTTCCCGTACGACCAGCAGGGCGAGGTCGGCCGGGCCGCGCAGGCGCTGGCGGACGACGTGACGTCGGCCTTCGCCGAGCTGGAGGTGACCGTCCACGGCAACCCCAAGCTGCGCGCCGACATCCCGGTGACGCTGCGGGACGTCGGCAAGCCCTTCGACGGCAAGTACACGACGACCGGTGTCCGCCACGTCTTCGACAAGAGCAAGCCGTACACGACCCTGGTCACCGTCAGCGGCCGCCAGTGGCGGTCCCTGTACGGGCTCGCCTCCGGCGGCGCGGCGGCCGCCTCCCGCATGCCGTCCGTGGCCAACGGGATCGTCACCAACGTGAAGGACCCGCTGAAGCAGGGCCGGGTGAAGCTCAAGTTCCCCTGGCTGGACCCGGATTACGTGAGCGACTGGACCCGTACCGTGCAGTGGGCCGGGGTGGGCGGCGGCAGCGTCTTCCCGCTGGACGTCAACGACGAGGTGCTGGTGGCCTTCGACCGAGGCGCCCTCGACCATCCGTACGTCATCGGCGGCCTCTACAACGGCAAGGACAAGCCGAAGCCGGGCGACGTACCGCTGCACGACGCGCTCAAGGGCAAGGCGACCCGGCACACCGTCGCCGACCGGGAGAACAACCGCCTCGACCTGCTCAGCCAGAAGATCGGCAAGCGCGGGGTGCGGCTGAGCACCGGCAACGACCGGCTCACCATCAACCTGGACCGCACCAAGACCCAGATCACCGTGGACAGCAAGGGCAGCGTCGTCATCACGGGCACCGGGGCGGTGTCCGTCCAGGCGGGCGGCAATCTGAGTCTGCGGGCGGGCGGCACCATGAACCTGAACGCCGGGGGAGCCCTGAACATCACGGCGGGCGGCGCCCTGTCCGCCACCGCGGGCGCCGCGTTCAACATCAAGGGCGGCACCGGCTCGATCCAGACCGGGGCGCTGAGCGTGACGGCCGGGGCGGTCAACGTCCTGCCCGCGACGTTCACGATGATGACCCCCGGCGCGATCACCGTCGGGGGCACCTCGGTCGCCCTGACCGGCCTCGTCACGATCAACGCCCATATCCCGGTGGTGGTCTGATGGCCGGGCAGTTCGTCGGTTCCGGATGGTCCTTCCCGTTGCGTATCAGCCCGACCGGGGGCATCGCCCTGGTCAGCGGCGAGCGCGAGATCGAGGAGGCCATCCGGCTGGTGCTCGCGACCGCCCCGGGCGAGCGGCCCATGCGCCCGGAGTTCGGCTGCGCCATCCACGACCTGGTCTTCGCCCCGGTCAACGAGGCCACCGCGGGCCGCATCCAGCACGAGGTGTTCACCACCCTGGACCGCTGGGAGCCCCGTATCGAGGTGCGCGAGGTGGAGGTGACCGCGGGCGACAGCGACACCCAGGGGGTGCTCTACATCGACGTCCGCTACGTCATCCGCGGCACCAACAACCCGCGCAACCTCGTCTTCCCGTTCTACGTCATCCCCTCCCACGACGACCCCGACCCGTCCTCCTCCGGTCCCGACGACGGCCCCGGCGACCGCCCCGGCGACGGCGGCGGCAACCGCCCCGGCGACGGCGGCGGCAACCGCCGCGGCCACGGCGGCGGACCGGCCACCGAAAGCGATCGCTGATGGCACTGCCCTCCCCGAACCTCGACGACCGGCGCTTCCAGCAGTTCGTCGACGACGCCAAGCGCTACATCCAGCGGCGCGCCCCGGAGTGGACCGACCACAACGTGTCCGACCCCGGTGTGACCCTCGTGGAAACCGTCGCCCACATGGCCGACCAGATCGTGTACCGGCTCAACCGGATCCCCGAGAAGAACCACCTGGCCTTCCTCGACCTCGTCGGCATCACCCTCTTCCCGCCGTCCGCCGCCCGCACCGACGTCACGTTCTGGCTGTCAGCGCCGCAGGACGACCCGGTCCGCGTGCCCGTCGGCACGGAGACCGCCACCCTGCGCGCCGACAGCGAGGACGCGGTCGTCTTCGCCACCGAGCGCGAACTCACCGTCATCCCCAGCGAACTGCGCCACCTCGCCGTCCAGCACAGCGGCGAACAGGTCACCGACCGCACCACGGACCTCATCGAGGGCACCGACCTGATGTGCTTCGCCGAATCCCCGTCACCCGGCGACTGCATGCTGCTCGGGCTGAGCGCCGCCGTCCCGCACTGCGCCGTCGCGCTGCGGCTCGACAGCCGCGTCGACGGCGTCGGCGTCGACCCCCGGCAGCCCCCGCTGGTCTGGGAGGCGTGGACCGCCGAGGGCTGGACGGAGTGCGAGGTCGACCAGGACACCACCGGCGGCCTCAACCGCCCCGGCGACGTCGTCCTGCACATCCCCGGCGGACACATCCTCTCCCGCACCGGCCGCAAGGAGGCGGGCTGGCTGCGCTGCCGGGTCACCGAACCCGCCGCCGACCAGCCCTTCTACACCACCTCGCCCACCGTGCGGTCCGCCGAGGCGTTCACCATGGGCGGCACCGTGCCCGCCGTCCACGCCGAGACGGTGTACGACGAGGCGCTCGGCGAGTCCACCGGCCTGCCCGGCCAGCGGCTGCGGCTCGCCCACGCCCCCGTCGTCGGCGACGTGCCCCCGCTCCACCTCCAGGTCGCCGACTACGCCGGGCAGGAGGGCTGGACCGACTGGGACGTCGTCCCGCACTTCGCCGCCTCCGGCCCGCACGAACGGCACCTGACCCTCGACGCGGCGACGGGCGAGATCGCCTTCGGCCCCGCCGTCCGCGAACCCGACGGCACCCTGCGCCAGTACGGTGCCGTCCCGCCCAAGGGCGCCGTGATCCGCGCCCGCCGCTACCGCACCGGCGGCGGGCGCACCGGCAACGTGGCGCGCGGTGCCATCCGTACCCTCCGCGACTCCGTCCCGTACGTCGCCGAGGTCGTCAACCGGGAGGCCGCGCAGGGCGGGGTCGACGGCGAGACCGTCGAGGAGGCCAAGGCCCGCGCCCCCATCACGCTGCGCGCCCAGGATCGCGCCGTCACCCTGCGGGACTACGAGGAACTCGCCCGCCGCGCCGCCCCCGAGACCGCCCGCATCACCTGCCTGGAGGGCCAGGTGGAGGAGTACGGCTCGTACGCGGTACGCGTCCTCGTCGTCCCCCACGCCGTCCCCGACCCCGGCGGGCGGCTCCGCTTCGAACAGCTCGTCCCCGCCGACGCGCTCCTCCAGCGCATCACCCGCTACCTGGACGAACGCCGCCTCATCGGTACCCGGCTGGCCGTCGGTCCGCCGTACTACCAGGGCGTCACCGTCGTGGCCACGGTGCACGCCTTCCGGGGCGTCGACGCCGACCGCGTACGGCGCGACGCCCACGACGCCCTCTACCGCCACCTCGACCCGCTCACCGGCGGCGCCGACGGCACCGGCTGGCCCTTCGGCCGCCCGGTCCAGTCGGGCGAGATCTTCGCGGTGCTGCAGCGGGTGCCCGGGGTGGAACTGGTCGACGAGGTACGGCTGCACGCCGCCGACCCGCTGACCGGCAAGCGCGGCGACCGCACCGACCGCATCGACCTCGACGCGCCGTCCCTGGTCTTCTCCTACGACCACCGCGTCCGCGTGATCGGAGACTCGACATGAGGGGATCCACGACATGAGGGGATCGATCGACGGCCTGGCCTCCTCCTCCCCGCTCGGCATGATGCTGCCCGCCGTCTTCGCCGACGACGACCTCGCGCAGCGCTTCATCGCCGGTCTGGACGAGGTGCTGGCGCCCATCCTCAACACCCTGGACTGCCAGGAGAGTTACTTCAGCCCCGCCCTCGCCCCCGCCGACTTCACCCGCTGGCTGGGCTGGTGGATCGGCGCCGAGACGGACGGCATCGAGGACGACCGCCCCGAGGGCGAGGCCCGGCTGCGCGCGGCGGTCGCCGCCGCCGCGTATCTGCACCGGGTGCGCGGCACCCGCTTCGGCCTGGCCGAGACGGTACGGCTCGCCTTCGGCGTCGAACCCGAGATCACCGAGAGCGGCGGCGCCACGTGGAGTGCCCGCCCCCGGGGTTCGTTCCCGGGCCAGCCCCGCCCCGGCCTGCACGTCACCCTGCGCCTTCCGTCCCCGACCCCGGCCGACGAACACCGCCTCGACGAACTCGTGTCCGCCGCCCGCCCCGCCCACGTGCCCTACACGGTCCAGGTGACCGCAGCCGAAAGGACCACCCAGAGATGAGCCCCAGTCAGGCCCCCGGCAGCCGTGGCAGCGGCACCGAAGAGCCGACCCTGACCTGCGACGAGTGCGGCACGCGGAACGAGCCGGGCCAGTCCTTCTGCGAAGGCTGCAACGCGGTCCTCCCTGACCCCGCCCCACCCCGCCGGGGTACCTCCGGTACGGCCCCGCGGGCCGCCGACGGCGGTACGGCACCCGGGACCGACCGCCGCGACGGCGGCGGGACGGCGCCCGGCGGGTTCGGCCCGCCGCCCGGCTCTGCGGGCGGCCCCAGCGCCGCCCACGGGCAAGGACAGCGCCGCGACCAGGACCCGCGCGCGCACCAGGACCGCGAGCCCTGGCCGCCCGGTGCGCCGGACCCGCGCCAGGCCTCCGCACCGGCACCACACGCCGATGGCCGAACCGGCGCACCGGCCCCGACCGGCCCGGCGCGCGCTGACGACTGGCCTCGTACCGATGGGGCCGACCGGGGCGGCCAGCCCCGTACCGGAACCCCCACCGGAACCCCCATCGGCGATGCCGACCCGACCCGTCCCGTACCCCGGGCGACGGCGCCCGGGACCAACGCCCCCGCACCCAACAACCCGCCCACGGACGGGAACTGGAACCAGCACCAGAATCAGCACCAGCACCAGAACTGGAACCCGAACCCGAACCAGAACGCGAACCCCACCCCGCCCCCGAACCCCCAAAGCGACGCGGACCGGGCGCGGGCCCTCCTCGTCCCCGTGGCCGACCCGCAGGGCGAACCGCAGCGCCCCCCGTCCGTAGCACCGGTCCTCCCGGGCCGCCCGGAACCGGCCCGCCCCGAGGTCCGCGCCCCGGTCGCGCCGGACAACCACGGCGGCGTCGCATGCCCCTGGTGCCACGTCGCCAACCGCCCCGACCGCCACTTCTGCGCCCGCTGCGCCATGCCGATGGCCCAGGGTCCGGAGAACCCGGCCCGCCTCCCCTGGTGGCGGCGGATGCTCGACTACCGCAACCGGGAACAGCCCTGGGCGGGCGACCGCCCCCGCCTGCGCCACCAGATCGGCCGCATCCTGCGCTGGGTGGCGCTCGCGGCGGTGCTGGCCCTGGTGGGCTGGGCCCTGTTCCAGACCCCCACAGCCGTCAGCGCCGTACGCGACCACTTCGCCAAGCGCGCCCCGCTCAACCCGGACTCCGTCAAGGCGTCGCGCTCGTTCCCCGAGCACGGCCCGGAGAAGGCGTTCGACGTGGTCAGCAACTCCTGGTGGGGCCCGGGCGTCGACCAGTCCGCCCAGGGGGAGTGGCTGGAGGCCCGCTTCCGGGACCCGGTCCGCCTGCTGGACATCGGCATCACGCCCGGCCAGTCCGGTCACGGCGACACCCTCACCAAGTCCGCCCTCCCGCACCGCATCGAGGCCCGCATCACCACGGACGACGGCAAGACCACCGTCCGCGAAATCAACCTCGACCAGGGCGCGGGCTTCCAGCGCCGCAAGTTCCGCGCGCAGAACGTCACCGCGGTCCGCTTCACCATCCAGTCGGCGTACGGAGCCGACAGGAAGAAGCAGGTGGCCATCGCCGAGATCGAGTTCTTCGGCCCCTCCAAGGGGGGCCGTTCGTAACCCAAAGCGGGCCGTTCGTAACCCCGTACGCCGAACACTCCCGCCCCGCTGGAGTCTCCCTCGAAGACCACTCGCAGCAGAGCGAGACCAGCGGGGCGGGCGAGTCCCATGGGACCACTGCGCCCAGCTGCCGCACCCCGCGCCCCATCCGCCCCTCCGGGCGATCGGAAGCACCGTTCTCAATCCCCTTGGTCCTCCCTAACGTGAGGGCGTGAATCATCCGAAATCACCGCAACACCTCATCACCGCAGCCGGGCTGACGGCACTGGCCCTCCTGTCGACCTGCATGGGCACAGCCCAAGCCGCGCCGCAGGTCACACACCACCTGAAGGTCACCTACAGCACGCCCCACCACACCACCAGGGCCGCCGCCCCGGGCAAGCTGTGCTCAACGCCGGTCGTCGTGACCCAGGCGTTCATCCGCACCCACGCCTGCAAGACCGTGCAGGCCACGGTGACCGTGCTGAAGATCGTGAACGGCGTGCCGCACCCACAGGGCACGGCCCGGTTCACGATCGAGCACGAGATCGGCCTCAAGCTGCGCGGCACCAAGTGGAGCGAGAAGATCTCGGTGTCCAAGGCCCGCGTCACCGGCCGCGCGGGCGGCATCCGTACCGTCCTCCGCCCCACCGCCCCCGGCGCCACGGCCAAGACGACCGGCGCGCTCGCGAAGCCGTTCACCCTCGGCAGCTCGGCACCGTCCGGCGGCATCGACTACCGGATGCCGGTCGCCAAGCTGAAGAAGCGCACGACGGCCACGACGTACGCGTTCGAGATGACCAAGCCCGGCTATCTGCCCGGCCGGATGTCGTACGCGTCGGAGCGCTACCGCTGCGACGACACGCTGTGGAACGAGTCGAGGACGCGGCGGACGGCGGCGGCCGGATGCGTCTTCCCGAAGCACGCCGCGACCGACGACGGGACCGACCCCTCCGGCATGGCCTTCCTGCCGGGCATCGCGAGCAACATCCGCAAGGTGCAGGCCGCCCCGCTGCACATCGGCCGCCCCGGCTCCAGCGTCCCGCTGACCCGCGCCGGTGAGGCCACCAAGAAGAAGAACCGGCAAGCGGTGTGCGGGGGCCGGAAGCCCGGCCGGGGCGACGTCACCTGGGTGGTCGTGCCCTCGACGCCGGGCCAGACCTACAACCCGACCTCACCCTCCTGCGACGAGTACCCCTTCGCCAGCACCCACCAGGGCGGCACCACGTACGCACCGCCGAACCGGGCCATCAAGTGGGTCCCGCGCTGGGAGAACACGCTGCAGGGGCAGATCCTGAACAGCTTCTACACCAAGTACCGCGTCCTCGTCGGCGACCCGTACTACGTCAACATGGGCTGACCGCACACCGACCGCCGTGGCCCGCACTCCCCTAGAGTGCGGGCCACGCGCCTGCTTCCCCCGCTAGGAGCCCCGTATGCCCGAGGAGCGTTTCCGGGTCGACGTAGAGCACAGCTACGACGTGATCACCGGCGCGGTGGAGGAGGTCACCGACGTCTTCCTCCAGATCGACCCCAACAAGGCGGTCGGCGGCAACGTCGTGCCCTACGACGACGCACGCGGCCTGCAAGTCCTCACCCTCACCGAATGGGACGAGATCACGCTGACGACCAGCGTCCACGACACGGCCCCGCCCCTGAACACCGTGGAATGGTCCTGGATCAGAGAGGTCAGCCTCCTGGCCGAACCAGGCGGCACCGGCCCGCCCCCGGACGAGGACGCCCCCGAGCCCGACGAACGCGACCCCCACACCGCCCTCGCCGAGGTATGGAGCTTCGGCGAAAAGGGCGCAGACCTCCACGCCGAACCCAAGCTCCCCTGCCCCGACGCCACCCCCCGCTGGTTCCGCGCCAGAATCCACGGCCGCACAGACCAGCCACCCCCCGAGCCATACGAGGACCACCTCATCCAACTATGGCCCCAACCCCCCACACCCCCCGAGACCCTCCACCCTCAGAGCGGATGAGCCCGCTCCCAGGCCTCCCGAACCACCAAGGGCACCCGCCCACGCGGGGGCACGTCGTACCCATGAGCCCGCCCCCACTCCCGAATGCTCTCGGTGTCGACGGGCGGCCGGGCCGGACGCTGTGGTGGCGGGACCCACAGCGTGGGGCCGTAGGGGACGAAGTCCGTGCTGTGGGAGAGGAGCCCGCCGGGAAACTGGGGAACGGCTGTCTCTCCACCGAGAACCGAGGCGAGGAACGCGCTCAACGTCCCGTCGAAGGTGAACCACTCCGGTCCCCGCGCCTCGTTCACGGCGATACGCCACGTATCGGGAGCGCCGTGCGGATCGGTGATCCAGAAGAGGTCTTCGCCGTTGTCCGTGCCGCCCATGTTGAAGAGGTGCCGAGGTTCGTAGGGCACGGGGTGCGTGCCCCCGTCGTAGTCGACCTGCAACTGAGCCCGGGCCCTGGCGGGTTCAGGCCCGGTGAGGTCCACGTACTCGGTGGGGCCGTGCGGATGGAAGATGTGGATGAAATCGGCAAACGTCCCCGGACCGTACGCGTCCGCGAGCCGCTTGTAGTCCGCAGGAAGCCGCATCCCCAGCCCCTCCTCCACCGAGGCCCAATCAACCCCCGGGGGCGGATCGTCCGGCGGCGGACAGACCTGGACGAGTGCATCGATGGCATTCACCGCCTCTTCCTCCTCTGCGGCCTCTGCGGCCAGGGATAACCAAGCCGCTCCGCACTCTCCCGCGAGCCGCCGCAGACGGTCGCCGTGGCGCGCGGGTCGCTCCGGGCGATCCGTTCGACGAGCGCCCTCGCCTGCTCTTCCGGCGCCTCGTCCGTGACGGGCTCCGTCACCATGAACTGCAGCTGCGAAGCCCCCTCCTGATAGAAGAAGGTGAACGCCACCCGTTCCCGCTCCCAGGGCAACGACACCGCCGCGTCGAACCGACACCGCCAGCGCGCCAGCAACTCGGGGTGCCGCCGGAACGCGGAGTCGAGCAGCCGGGCGACGGCATGCCCGGGCCACTCCCAGCCCTCACCCGAGGCGACACGCTCGACCTCGGCGTCGTACTGGCGCGCGTCGAAGCGGAACGTGCCGAGCGCGACCTCACCCTCGTACGGATCGCGCCAGCCGTCCCACACCACGTGATCGCCGTCCCGCCGTACGGTCACGTACAGCGCACCGCAGCACTCCTCGGTGCATAGCGCCTCCGCCCACCGCACCTCCCGCGCCCCGTCCGCCACCACCGCCCGCAACGGCCCATCCGCCCGCAACACCTTCAACGGATCCGCCGCAGGCCCCCGATCGAAGGCCTCGGCCACAAGGTCCCGGCCGTCGACGACGGGACGCAGCTGCGCCACCACACCTTCATCGTCGGGCTCGGGCACGAACACACGCAGAACAAGGGAACTCAAGATCTCACCCACCCCCCGATCGTGCCCCACCCCAATCACCCCGCCACCCCGCAAGCTCCTGCGGGGTGCCGACGAAGGCCGGACCGCAGCCCGGAGGCAGCCGCTCGATCACCATGGCCAAGGCCTCGCCCACGCTCCCGGCCTCACCGACGCTCTCACTCCTGGCCGGACCGTCGACCCGGTACCGGCCGTCGTACGAAGGAGCCACATACGGGATGTCCCAGGTGTAGCGCGGCTCCGTGCAGCGGCTGAAGTGCAGCTCCCACGGTTCTCGCGCAGTCTGCAACAGCTCGCGCCAGGCGCTTTCGACGGCATCGATCACGCTGTCATTCTCTCCGGAGCGCGCGCCGCCTGTGTTTGGCGTCGATGTCGTTCAGCTCCTCCAGCGCCGCTGCCCGCTCGTTCTCGGTGACTGGCCCGTGTTCTTCCTGCAGCCATTCGACAAGCTCAACGAACGGCGCTGGGCCCTCGGGCTCAACAGGCCGCACGGAGATCTTCCCGGCAGTCGCGGCAGTGTCGGCCCGGCTCGGACGCGCGGAAGGCGCGTTCGCAGCCGTCGCAGTTTCGCCAGGGGAGGGCGGGAGGGCGCGGGGGTGCGGCGGCCGGTGTGGGGGCCGGGAGGGGAGGCTCGCTGAGGCGGAAGGCGAGGATGCGGGCGGGGCGGGTTCGCAGGTGGTCGGGGAGGCGGGTGGTGAGCGCGAGGGTGATCTGCGCGGGACCCACCCCGGCCTCGAGCCACCGCCCGACGGCGGGGGCGAGTTCGGCGGCCTCGCGGCGGGACAGGATGAGCCGGGGGTCGGCGAGGCGCAGCGAGGCCAGGATGGCGACGGCCCGCTCGTCGGCCTCTGGGACGGGCTCCGGGGCGGGTGGGGGTGCCGGTGCTGCTGGAGGGGCGGTGGGCGGTGGCGGGGTGGGGGATGCGCCGCCCGGTACGTCGTAGAAGAACGTCCGGGTACGGATCACCCCGCCGGGCCCGCGTTCGCGCCGCCGCACCAGGTATCCGGCCGCTTCCAGCTCCCTCAGCGCCCGCGAGATCAGGATCTCGCCCTCGGTGAAGTGGGCGCACAGCGCGGCGATGCTGACGGGTGCGCCATCGGGCAGCGAGAGGATGTACGCCGCGACGCCGACCGTGACCGCGCTGCCGCGTCGCTGCGCGAGGGCGTTGGCGATGACGGTGAAGTCGGCGGTGAGGCGGGTGCGGAGGTGGATCACGCCGGAGGTCGGCGCTCCGGCGTCGGCGCGCGCATGCGCGTTAGACTGAGGCTCAGCCATCGGGAAGTTCTGCTCTTCCTGATCGGTCAGGCCCTCGATCGGGATTGCCGTCCCGGCGGGGGCCGTCGTTTTGCGGTTGTTGCGGCGAACGTAACGACCGTCGTGCAGCCACCGCAAGCCGGTCACCCGTACGAGTGACCGCAGCCGGAAGGGTGGGTGGGCGGGAGTTCTTTCCCCAGGTTCTTAAGGGGAGTTCGCGGCCCACCGGACCCCCGCGCACGAGGACCCGGTGGCCCGGGAAGACCGACCACGACCGGCACCCGGCGCGCTCAGAGCCGGTCGTGGGATACCGGCGGGCGGCCGACGCTGAGGTAGGTGTAGCCGAGGTCGCGCATGTGGTCGGGGTCCAGGAGGTTGCGGCCGTCGAAGAGCACCGGGGCGCGCATGAGCGTGTGGCAGTGGTGCCAGTCGGCTTCGCGCAGGTGGGGCCACTCGGTCGCGATGAGGGCCGCGTCGGCGTCGGCGAGGGCCGCGTGGAGGTCGGTGCAGCGGTCGGCGGAGGCCCACGGTTCGTCGTGGAGGTGGGGTGCGACGGGGTCCCAGCACCGCACGTGGGCGCCTTCCGCGAGCAGCCGCGAGGCGACGACCGTGCTGGGTGCCTCGCGCATGTCGTCGGTGCCCGGCTTGAAGGTCATGCCGAGGAGGGCGACGGTCCGGCCGGAGAGGCCGCCGAGTTCGTGGGCGAGGCGCTTGACAGACCGGCGGGGCTGGAGGTCGTTGACGTCGATGACGGCGCTCAGCAACGGGAAGGTGTGCCCGGCGTTGCTGGCCAGGGCGCGGAGGGCGCGGGAGTCCTTGGGGAAGCAGCTCCCGCCGTATCCGAGACCGGCTTGCATGAAGTGCGGACCGAGGCGGTGGTCCATTCCGGTGGCCCGGGTGACTTTGGTGATGTCGGCGCCGGTCGCCTCGCACAGGGCGGCGATTTCGTTGGTGAAGGAAATCTTGGTCGCCAGCAGCGCGTTGGCGGTCAGTTTGACCATTTCAGCCGAGGCGATGTCCATGATTTCTGCCGGTGCGTCCACTCCGTGGTGGAGGTTTACGAGGAGTTTGGCCACGGTGTCGTCGTCCGTACCGATGACGATGCGATCGGGGCGGAGGAAGTCTTCCACCGCCCGGCCCTCGGCGGTGAATTCGGGATTGGACGCGTACCGCACATGCGCCAGGCCGGAGGCGTCCAGGGCCTTTCGGACACGGGTCCCGGTGCCGACCGGGACGGTGCTTTTCATGACGACGGCGGTCAAGTGCGCGGCATCGCGCAGGGATTCGACCACGGCCCATACCCGCGACAGATCGGCGTCGCCCGAGGGCATGGGCGGCGTGTCGACGCATACGAAGACGACTTCCGCGTCGCGGACCGCTTCCTCGGCGTCCAGCGTGAAGTGGAGACGGGAGGTGTTGCGGGCGATCAGGGCGGCGAGCCCCGGTTCGTAGATGGGCACGGAACCGGCCCGTAAGGCGGTGATGCGTTCGGGCTGGATGTCGCGGATGGTGACGGAGTGGCCGAGTTCGGCGAAACACGCCCCGGCGACCAGTCCGATATAACCCGCGCCGAATACGGCGACGCGGTAGGCGGGTGAGGGTGGTTGGTTCACTTCGGTTCTTCTCCTCGCGCGGCCAGGGGCGATTCGTTCCAGGGGTCGTTCCAGGGGTCGTACGTCGGGACGTACTGCGGCGGTGGCGGCGCAGGGGACGAAGGCGGGGCGCCGTCGAGCGTGACTTCCGCGCCGTTCTGCCGCGTCCCCCACCCCGTCCTCGCGCACGTGAAGATTCCGTACCAGCGCAGAAAGCGCAGCACCGTCCAGGCCAGCACGATCGCCAAGGGCATCGTCAGCCAGGTCAGCGCCCGCGAGCGAATGCGTTCATCGGAGCGGATGATTCCGAGATAGCGGAGCCCCTGTGCGTAACCGATGAGGAAGGGAATGATCAGCATGCTGTTCGGCGGCATCTTTCCGTACGCCAACGGCTCGACCACCAGCAGCCACAGAACGACCATCTGGGTGAGGACCATCTGCAGCCAGCGCACGGCGTGCAGCCAATAGGCCGGTCTCGCGGGCGACAGATACCGCATGCGCCATACGGAACGAATCGTGGAACCGCGCATCCAGCGCAGATACATGCGCGTGAAATGGCTCCACTTCTCGGGCATGGCCGTGAAGCAGATCGCCTGCGGCTGCTGCACGGTCAGCCCCCGCTGCTGTGCGTACAGGGTCAGCAGACTGTCGTCGGAGAACATCACCGTCCGGCCCATGAACGTCTCGTTCAGATACGAGTCGAGGTTGTCCCGGATGACGTTCGCGCGATAGGCGGCCAGCGGTCCGGAATTCACCATGACGGCGCCCACGGCCGACTGCCCGGAGCGGTCGACGAGTTGGCATACGACGAACCACAGATCCGTGACCCGCACCAGCCAGTTGGCCCGGTTGTTCGTCGCGATCACGATTCCGGCGACGGATTGCACCCGTGGCCGGGCGAAGGGGAGCAGGGCTTGCTCGATGGCTTGTGGCGCGAAGCAGGAGTCGGAATCGCAGGTGATGTAGATGTCCGCCTCCGGGCTGACGCGTACGCCATGCGCCTGCGCGTGCCGTTTCCCGCCGTTCGGCACGCGCCGCCAGGTCGTCGCGATCCCCGCGCGCCTGGCCTCGCGTTCCCACCAGGCTTTCACGTCCGCGTAGTCGCCGCTCGTGGAACCGTCGTCGACGATGTGGACGGAATCCGGCAGCCGCGTCTGCCGGAGGAAACTCTCCAGGCCGAGCTTCAGATATCCCGGATCCTCGTTGTAGACGGGCATGAGAACCGATACGTGCAGCGCCGACAGCTGACGTGCCACCCGGTCCGTGAGCCGGGGAGTCCGCTCCAGGTGGTACATGAAGGTCTGGAGCAGGAAGACGAGGAACAGGCTGATCCAGACCACCTTGAGACGGCTGGCCGCCTCGGCGTCCGCGTCGAGGGCGACGGTCGCGTGATGCGTTGCCCAGGCGGCGGCCAGCAGGAGAACCAGAATGCCCATCAGTACGGTGCTCGACCGGTGCTGATGACCGGTGAGCACCGGCTGCTGGCGACGGCCGCGGCTCACCTGCGGCGCCGGCGCGGATGAGCCACCGGCGCCGAGCCCTGGCTCGCCGCCAGGCCGCGCCGGTACCCGAACCGTATGGTCAGCAGCCCCACGCACACGAGCGCGGCGGCGACGGCCAGCATCCATCCCCCGATGGGATAGGCCGCCCCGCCCACCACGATGACCGGTACTCCGGTTTGTGCGAGCTGACCGTTTCCGGACATGAAGATCCCCCTAGAGAAGTAAACGGGTGTATCTGAGGTGACGGGAAGCATATGAGATGTGCGATACGGGTGCAGCTTTTCGTGGGATATGCATCCGATATGAAGGATTGCAGAACGAGGCGAAGGCGGCGCTTATGCGAAACGATTCGATCGCAAGCGGTCGGCAATCTCGCCGCGGTACGAAAAACTTCGAAAGGTGGTGGGGTGGCGTCGTCGCGGGAAACGATTCTTCGCCTCCGGGCGCCCCGTCCCGCCGTCGCGCCGAAGGCGACCGATACCGACCACTTCTCTGCGGGGTGCGCCGTCGCCCAGACCTCCTCAGACTTGACATAAGGAGGTGAGGGCCATGCCCACCTACATCACCATGCTGAACTGGACCGATCAGGGTGTCCGCGCCTACCGCGACACCGCGAAGCGCTACGAGGCCTTCGGGGCGGCGCTGGACAAGCTCGGGGTGAAGCTCCTGGACTTCCACTGGACCGTCGGCCCGTACGACATCATCTACACGATCGACGCCCCCGACGATGAAACCGCCACCGCGGCTTCCCTGCAGCTCAGTGGCCTGGGCAACGTCCGCTGCACGACCCTGCGCGCCTTCGACCGGCAGGAGATGGACGGCATCATCGCCAAGGCAGCGAGCTGACGGCTCCGGTTCCGGTTCCGCGCGCGAGCTGGCGGCACGGCGGCAGGCCCCCGCCGAGACGAGGGCCTGCCGACCGCGGCTGCTTACTTGCAGTAGATCGCGGGATTCGACTTACGGATGGAGGACTTCCCCGAGCCGCCCCGCTTGGCGCTGGCGAAACTCGAGTACTTACCGCAGGTGCCGACCTTGGCCGTGACGCTCACGGACCCCGCCTGCATCGTCTTGCACTTCTGGGCCACCTCGATGTCGGGGTAGTAGGGGTGGGCCACCAGGAGGGATACGCACAGTTTCGTGCCCGCGGGCTGCGGGCCGAGCATGGTCGCTTTTGCCGTGACCTTTCCGGACTTATAGGTGGGTGCCTTCGCGGTGAGCCAGTCGGCAGCGGATGCCGATTGAGTTCCCCCGAATACCGCGAGTGACGCGACAATTGCCACGCCGATGGCCTTGAACCTCAAAATTGCTCCCCGTTTCGCGTGATCGAAGTGATCGTGCTTGGCGGGAAAGCTAGCAGACGTCGTGGGCGAAGTCAGGGCGTCAGCAAGGTACTTCCGCTTGGCACTTGACGGTCCGTCGGTCCGTCGCATTCCCAACGGGCACGGAAAACGCAAAGGCAGGACTTTGCCCGATATGACGGGAGTTCGTCGCTCCTGGGATTGGGCGGCGCAAACCCCTTGCGCCCGGTGAACATGCCCATGTAAAAAGATCCGCGACCACGCTCGGGCTTAAGCCTGAGTGAATAAACGGGGGATTCTGAGGGAGGGCGATGACTGCGTCAATGGCCCTCCCCTGCCTTCCCTGCTGTTAGAGGGGAACGGAATGAGGAGCAAAGTCGGCTCCATCGCGGCCATCGCGGCTGCCGTCATGACCACAGGCGCGATGCTCGCGCCTGCCGCCGCTGCCGCGGACGAGTGAGCGTCAAGTACGTCTGCACCACGAAGCACACGGCGACCACCGCGTACGCCAAGTGCGCCGACCTGGCGAGGTTCGACCGGTATCGGGTGAAGGTCACCTGCATCGACACCCGTGGTGTGCAGACTTCCTTCTTCGGCCCGTGGCGGATGGGGACGAGCGGTGACTGGTCCAAGCGGAAGTGCCCCGGCACTCAGGGTGGGGCGGTAGGCGTCTACAAGGCGGGCTACCAGGTCGAGTTGTTCTGACGCGGACCTGTTCTGACGCGGAACCGTCCTGACACAGAACCGTCCTGACGCGCGGCCACCGCACCACCAGCCAAGTCGTAGTTTTCGCACATCACGGGGACACTCGCATGAATCGAAAGAAGTCTTTCCTCACCATTGCCGGACTGGCCATGAGCGCCAGTCTCATCGCGCCGAACGCCATGGCGAATGACAGCGGCGAGGTATCGACCCGGTCCGCCGACTGCAATGCGTGGTCGAGGGGCGGCACCACCGGCTATTCCTACTGCTCGGGCCTGGGCCGCCTCGGCGCGCACCGAGTGAAGATCATCTGCGTGGACACCCGGGGCGTGGAGACCACCTTCTACGGCCCCTGGGTCTGGAACGGCAAGACCTCGAAGCGGAAGTGCCCCGGCACCCAGGGCGGCGCGGTGGGAATCCTCCGCGTCGGCTCGGAGATCAGGGACTGACCTTCCCCGCGAGACAAGGCGGCGCCACCGGCCCACCCGGCGGCGCCGCTTCGGCTTTCCGTCCCGGCTGGCTACCGGTCGTGGAGCGCCTTCGGGCGGGTGACAGGGACGACGGTCAGCAGGTCGTCGAGGCCTTTGAAGTCGTCGGGGTTGGTGGTGAAGAGCGGAAGGCCCTCCGCGGCGGCGATCGCGGCGATCATCAGGTCGGCGATCCGCCGCCGGGGTTTGCGGCCCGCGCTGATGACGGCGGCGCAGACTCTGCCGTAGATACGAGCCGCCTCCGCGTCGAAGGGGATGGGGTCGAACTCGTTCTCCGCACGCTGGAGGAGGTCCATGCGCCGGGCGCGTTCGGCGTGTTCGTCGTAGTCGCTCTGTTCGTTGTTTCCGCGCACCTCGTGGGGGCCCGCGGACAGCTCGGCCAGCGTGATGGCGGTGATCGCCATCTCGGCGGGCAGCTCCTCCGGGTCGATCCACCTGCGCAGGATCATGATGTTGGTGTCGACGAGTCCCTGCTGGTGTTCAACGGGCATAGGGGTCGTCCGGCTCCTGCTCGGCGGTGGCGTCCTGGTCGGAGCGGAAGGCGTCGAGTGAGACGTCGGGGGCCATGCGGGACATGGCCGCGAACTCGCCACGGGGGACGAAGCGGCGGCGTCGGCGCAGCGGGACCAGCTCGGCGATGTGGTGCCCGTCGCGGGTGACGGTGAAGGCCTGCCCGTTCTGGACGGCGTCCATGATCTCTTTGGATCTGGTGCGCAGGTCGCGCTGAGTGATCTCGGGCTGTGCAGTCATGAATCCACGGTAGCGGAGCTGTGCTACCTGGTGCTACACGGTGCTACGGCTCAAGCCCCCATCTGCCGCAGGGCCGGAACAGATAGGCGCCGCCTATACGGGGCATCGATTTTTGGTCGTGGACCCCCTGAGCTGTGGCCCGGTTCACTGTGGCGCAAGCTGGCGCGGACCGATCGGGCTCGGTATCGCGCGATCAGGGAGGCTGCAATGACGCATACCCCGGACCAAGAGCGAGCCGCGACCCCGACACTCGCCCCGGCGAAGCCGTGGTACCGGCAGTTGTACATCCAGGTGCTGGTGGCGATCGTGATCGGCATCGTGCTGGGCTGGCGGTGGCCGGGTCTGGCCACGGACATGGAACCGATCGGCACGACCTTCATCACCGCGATGAAGATGCTCATCGGGCCGATCGTGTTCCTGACCATCATCGGCGGCATCGCCGGGGTCGCCGACCTGAAGAAGGTCGGCCTCACCGGGATCAAGGCGCTGACGTACTTCCAGGTCGGCACGATCGTCGCCCTGCTCACTGGCCTGGTCGCCATCAACATCTTCCGGCTCGGCGACGGCGTACACGCCGATCCGTCGACGCTGGACACCTCGGGCGACGCGGGCCAGTACATCGAGCAGGGCGCGCACCAGCACTGGTGGGAGTTCCTGACGAACATCGTGCCGAGCAGCTTCTTCGGGCCGTTCGTCGAGGGCGACATCCTCCAGGTGATCTTCCTGGCGGTGATCTTCGGGATCGCGCTGAAGTCGGTCGGGCAGGTCGGCGAGCCGGTCATCGCGGGCGTCCACCGGCTGACCGAGGTCGTCTTCAAGGTGCTGGCGTTCGTCATGAAGGCCGCGCCGCTCGGCGCGTTCGGCGCGATGTCGTACGCCATCGGGAAGTTCGGCCTGTCCACGCTGACCAGCCTCGGGTCGCTGATCCTGCTCTTCTACGTCACCTCCGCCCTCTTCGTCGTGGTGGTGCTGGGCGGTGTGCTCGCCGCGTACGTACGGCTGAACATCTTCCAGCTCATCCGCTACTTCAAGGAGGAGTTCTTCCTGATCCTGGGCACGTCCACCGCCGAGCCCGCCCTGCCGGGGCTGATGCGGAAGCTGCAGTTCATGGGCGTCGAGCGGTCCACGGTCGGCCTGGTCGTCCCGACCGGCTACAGCTTCAACCTCGACGGCGCGGCCATCTACCTCTCCCTGGCCACCCTCTACATCGCGCAGGCCACGGACACGGCGCTGTCCCTACCCCAGCAACTCGGGCTGCTCGCGGTGATGTTGCTGACGTCCAAGGGCGCGGCGGGTGTCGCGGGCGGTGGCTTCATCGCGCTCACCGCGACGCTGTCGACGGCGGGACACGTCCCCGCGGCGGGCATCATGCTCATCTTCGGCATCGACAAGTTCATGTCGGAGTGCCGGGCGCTGGTGAACTTCTTCGGCAACGCCGTCGCCACCCTCTTCGTCGCCCGCTGGGAGAACGGCCTGGATGTGGCGCGGGCGCGCGAGGTGCTGGCGGGGAAGGGCGGCGAGCCACCGGCGGAGGCCGCGCCTGATCCCGAACGTGTCGTGGCGCCCCCGGCCCGCACCGCCGAGGTGGCCCCCTGATGGTGTCCGTGCTGATCGCCCCGGACAAGTTCAAGGGCTCCCTCACCGCCGACGACGTCGCCCGCGCGCTGGAGCGCGGGCTGCTGGACGGCGCCCCGCACGCCCGGATACGCCGACTCGCGCCCGCGGATGGGGGAGAGGGGAGCGTGGCCGCCGCCTGCGCGGGCGGCCGGTTCCGCCCGGAGACGATCACGGTGACCGGTCCGACCGGGCTGCCGGTCACGGCGTACGTCGCGGCGGACGCCCGTACGAGTAGGCGTACGGCCGTGGTCGAAGCCGCGGCCATCTGCGGGCTCGGCGTGCTGCCGGACGGCCGTACGGCACCGCTCACCGCCACCAGCCGAGGCGTCGGCGAGGCCGTCCGGCACGCGGTGGCGGGCGGCGCGGATACGGTCGTCCTCGCCCTCGGCGGCGTCGCCACCACGGACGGCGGCGCGGGCCTGCTGCAGTCCCTCGGCGCGGTGCTGGCCTGCGACGACGGCACGCCGGTCGGCCCCGGCGGCCGGGGGCTCGCGGACCTCCGTACGGCCGACCTCGCCGCAGCCCGCACCGCGCTGGCCGGGGTCGACCTCGTCCTCGCCACCGACGTGGACAACCCGCTGCTCGGACCGGCGGGCGCGGCCGCCGTCTACGGTCCTCAGAAGGGCGCGACCGCGAGCGACGTACGCGAACTGGACGCCGCCCTCGGCACCCTCGTCCGCGCACTGGAGGCGGCGGGCGTCCCGGACGCCGCGAGCCTCGCCCGTACGCCGGGGGCCGGGGCGGCCGGTGGCCTCGGGTACGCCGGGATGCTGCTGGGCGGACGGGTGCGTTCCGGAGCCGACTACTTCCTCAGCCTCCTCGGCGCCGACGAGTTGCTGGCCGGGAGCGACTTCGTCGTCACCGGGGAAGGCAGCCTCGACGAGCAGTCGCTGTCGGGGAAGCTGCCGGTCGCGCTCGCCGCGCGGGCCCGTCGGCGGGGCGTACCGGTGCACGCCGTAGCGGGCCGGTGCACGCTGCCCGCCGACCGGACGGAGGCCCACTTCCGGTCCGTCCAGGCGCTCACCGATCTGACCGACCGGGACTGCGCCCACGACAGCGAGCTGTCGGCGCGGCTGCTCGCCCGGTGCGGACGGGCCCTCGCCGAGCGCTGGATCGGGTAGCGACGTCCGGGGGCGGATAGGTTGACCCGGCAACGGCCGCAGCAGGCACAAGCCCTGGCAAGCTGCGAGCCGCAGCCGCCGCAGCCCAGATCCGCAGCCCAGATCCGTCGCCCAGATCCGTCGCCCGGGGAGGCACCGTGGACGCCCGGCAGCTTGAGTACTTCCTGGCCATCGTCGAACACGGCGGCTTCAGCAAGGCGGCCACCGCCCTGCACGTGGCCCAGCCGTCGCTGTCGCAGGCCATGGCGACCCTGGAGGCCGACCTCGGCGTGGCCCTGTTCCACCGCGTCGGCCGGGGCGTCGTCCTCAGCGAGGCCGGGGCGGAGCTGCTGGAGCCCAGCCGCCGCGTGCTGCGGGACCTGGCCGCCGTACGCGACACGGCCGCCGGGCTCGCCGGGCTGCAGGGCGGCACCGTCGAGGTCGCCACCATGCCCTCGCCGGGCATCGAACCGCTCACCACCCTCATCCACCGCTTCGCCGAGCTGCACCCGTCCGTGACGGTGAGCACTCAGGCCGCGTTCACCCCGGACGAGGTCCTGTCCCTCGTACGCAGCGGCGCCTGCGAACTGGGCCTGCTGGGCTCCGCGAGCCCCGTGAACCCGTCCGGTCTGGACGTCCTGCACGTCGAGGACCAGCCGTTCGTCGTGGTCGCCGCGCCCGGCGGGGCGATCGAGGACGGGGTCACGATCCGGCCCGGGGACCTGGCGGGCCACAAGCTCATCGCCTCCCGCACCGGCAGCCTGATGCGCAGCATCGTGGACGACATCACGGCGAACGACATCACGGCGACCGCGGGCGGCACCGGCACGCAGATCGTGACCGTAGTCGATCACCGGACGTCGATCCTGCCGCTGGTCCTCACCGGGGTCGGGGCCGCCGTCCTGCCCTCCTCCTGGACCCGGCTCGCCCGCCGCTGCGGCGCGGCGGTGGCGCCCCTCGAACCGACCGCCCACCTGCACGTGGCGATGGTCAGCCTGCCCGCGCACCTCACCCCGGCGGCCCGGGCCCTGCTCGCCCTCACCGGCTCCCTGGCCGCGCGGCGGGCGCGGGGCACTGCCCTCCCGGACTGACGCCCGACCCATCGGCCACGCCTATACGTCGCATCGAAACCAGGTCTTGGACGCGCCACGCCCGCCCTGTGTTGACTCGGACGCACACCACACCCCCGCGAGCCGGAGGCACCCATGACCGCCGCCCCCCGTACGTCCCGTGCGCCCCGTACGTTCCGTATCGCCGCCATCCCCGCCGACGGCGTGGGCAAGGAAGTCGTCGCGGCGGGACGCGCCGTCCTGGACGCCCTGGCCGAGGACTCCCGTCACACCGACGAGGCCTTCGCCTTCGTCTGGGAGGAGTTCCCCTGGGGCTGCGAGTACTACGAGCGCACCGGCAAGATGATCGACGACGACGGCCTCGACCGCCTCAAGGACTTCGACGCCCTCTACTTCGGCGCCGTCGGCTGGCCCACCGTCCCCGACCACATCAGCCTGTGGGGGCTGCGGCTCAAGATCTGCCAGAACTTCGACCAGTGGGCCAACGTCCGCCCCGTACAGTTCCTGCCCGGCGTCCAGAGCCCGCTGCGCAAGGCCGACGACACCGAGCTGGACTGGGTCGTCGTCCGGGAGAACAGCGAGGGCGAGTACGCGGGCCTCGGCGGCCGCAACCTCTCCGGCCGAGGCCCGGGCGGCGAAGTCGCCGTCCAGTCGTCCCTGTTCACCGAGGTCGGCTGCGAACGCATCATCCGCTTCGCCTTCGACCTGGCCCGCACCCGCACCCGCCGCAAGGTCTCGTCCGTCACCAAGAGCAACGCGCAGCAGTACGGCATGGTCCTGTGGGACGACGTCTTCCGGCGTGTCGCCGCCGACTACCCGGACGTGGAGACGGAGAGCGTCCTGGTGGACGCGATGTCCGCGAAGTTCGTCCTCCACCCCGAGGACCTGTCGGTCGTCGTCGCCTCCAACCTCAACGCCGACATCCTCTCCGACCTCGGCAGCGCGCTGGCGGGCAGCCTGGGCCTGGCCGCCAGCGCCAACCTCAACCCCGAGCGCCGCTTCCCCAGCATGTTCGAGCCCGTCCACGGCTCGGCCCCCGACATCGCGGGCCAGGGCCTGGCCAACCCCATCGGCGCGGTCGGCAGCGCGGCCCTGATGCTGGACCACTTCGGCCTCCCCACCGCCGCGGCCCGCCTGCGCCAGGCCATCGAGGCGACGACCGCCGCGGGCATCCTCACCCGCGACCTGGGCGGCACGGCGACGACGGAGGACGTGACGAAGGCCCTGATAGCCGCGCTGAACACCTGAGCCCTCTTGCGCCGGGGCACCTGAGCCTGCTTACGTCGGGGCACCTGAGCCCTCTTGCGCCGGGGCAACTGTCGGGGCAACTTACGACGGGGCCACCGCGCGGCCGGTCTGCGGCGAGATCATTCCGGCGCAGAGGCCTCGGGCGGCCAGCCCCTGGGCGATGCGGGGGATCGCGGCGCGGGTGTTGGCGGGTCCGTCGTGCATGAGGATGATCTGCCCGTTGGTGAGTCGGCCCGCGGCCTGCACGATCGCGTCGGTGCTGGCGTTGTTCCAGTCCTGCGAGTCGACGTCCCAGAGGATCTGGGTCAGGCCGTACTTGGCGGCGACCGACTTCACCGTCGCGTTGGTCTCCCCGTACGGCGGCCGGAACAGCTTCGGTGTGCCGCCGCCCGCGCCCGCGATCGCTGTTTGCGTCCGGGAGATCTCCGCGTCGATCTGCGCCTGACTCAGCTGGGTCAGGTGGGGGTGGGTGTAGCTGTGGTTGGCGACCCACATCCCGGCGCTGACCTGAGCCCGCACCTGGGCCGGGTTGGCGGCGGCGTTCTGGCCCGTATTGAACATCGTGGCGCGCAGCCCGCTCTGCTTGAGCGCGGTGAGCAGGGCGGGTGCGTTGCCGGACGGACCGTCGTCGAAGGTGAGCCCGACGTACCCGGCGCAGGCCGCCGCCGAGGCCTGCGCCGAGGCCTGCGCCGGTGCCGAACTGGCGCCGTTCACCGTGATGTTGGAGCTACCGCTGCTCCGATAGCCCTCGGTCGCGAGGATCATGTAGTACTTGAAGCTCCCCAGCGGCATCCCGGCGCGCGCCCAGGCGTCGAAGTGGTTGCCGGTGGTGATCGTCCCGCCGGTCCGCTTCGACTGCCGCACGCTCCAGTACTGGTCGAAGGTGCGCGTGCCTTCGACGGACGGGGCGTTGTACCGCGTCGTCTTGTAGATGTCGTACGTACCGCCGTCGCTGGTGACGGTGCCCTTGTACGTCCCCGTCGGCCGGTACGTGCCCCAGTTGTCGACGACGTAGTACTCCACGAGCGGGTTCGACGTCCATCCGTAGAGCGCCAGATAGGCGTTGCCGGACGGGTTGAACGTGCCCGAGTACGTCACGCTCCTGCGGCTGCCGTTGCTCCAGCCCTTGCCCGCGACGAAGTTCCCGGTGTTGCGCCACGACGTGCTGTAACTGCCCCCGGAGGCCAGGGTCATGGAGACGGTTCCCGGCGCGTCGGTCCAGAAGGAGTAGTAGTAGCCGTTGTTGGTGCCGGTCTGGTTCGTGGTGATGACGGTGTCGGCGTGGGCGGTGCCGGGCAGCACCAACGCCGACACGGCAACCAGCACCGTCGTACAGGCCGCGCTGATGAGCAGCCTTAACCGACCGAGCGGCCTTGATCGACCGCGTCCGCGTCCGCGACTCGCTGGAGTGTCCTTCATACGCGCAGTTTTGAGCTGCCCACATCAACAGTCAAGAAGCGTTCCGGAACGAATCACGAAAGGTTCCGGGGATCTTCCGGTCGGGTCAGTCAGGCGAGGTCGGCGAGATCCTCCGGGGTGAGGGTGATCGACCCCGCGCCCATGTTCTCCTCCAGGTGGCCGAGGGAGCCGGTGCCGGGGATGGCCAGGGTGACGGGTGAGGCGGCCAGCAGCCAGGCCAGGGCGATCTGCGGGACGCTGGCACCGTGCCGCTCCGCGACCTTGGCCAGGCGGTCACCGCTGAGATCACTGATGCCGCCGCCCAGCGGGAAGAACGGCACGTACGAGATACCCGCCTCCTCACAGGCGGCCAGGACCTGGGCGTCGTCGCGGTTACCGGCGTGGAAGTGGTTCTGCACGGACGCGACGGGCGCGATCGTACGGGCCTCCGCGAGGTGCCCTGCGTCGATGTTGCTCAGCCCGAGGTGGCGGATCAGCCCCTCCTCGCGCATCGCGGCCAGCGCCTCGAAGCGTTCGGCGATGGACTCGCCGTGCGGCGGTTCCATGAGCCCGACGCGCAGATTGACCAGGTCGAGGCGGTCCACCCCGAGGGTTTCGAGGTTCTCCTCGACCATCGGCCGCAGAACCGCGGGGTCGGTGGTCGGGCCCAGCCCGCTGCCGGGCGTGTACACCGGGCCGACCTTGGTGGCGATGACCAGATCGGCCGGGTACGGGTGGAGCGCCTCGCGGATCAGGTCGTTGGCCCGTACGGTGCCGTCGCCGCTGACGTAGAACGAGGCGGTGTCGATGTGGTTGACGCCGAGTTCAACGGCACGGCGCAGCACGGCACGACCGGTTTCGGGGTCGCGGGCCGGACCGAAGAAGCTGTTCGTGGGCAGGCGCATGGCTCCGAAGCCGATGCGATTGATCGGAAGGTCGCCGCCGAGGCGGAAAACATCGCTCATGGGCACAGCTTCGGCGGCAGCGCCGCTGCTGTGCGAACCCGTGGCAGCTAGCTGCCAGCGCGGCACAATGGACGCGTGGCAGAGATCATGACGATCCGCGGTGACCTGGAACTCCTCGCCCGCACCGAGCACATCTTCTCCTCGATCCGCGAGGAATTCCTCTGCGCCGTCCGGGATCTCACCACCTACGCTCACCTGAGCGGTGCCCGGCAGGCCGCCCGCGACCAGGTCCGGAACCGGGCACAGAACAGCGGAACCCAGCAGATCCGCAAGCTATGCAGCCCGGCAGCCCTGGCCGACGAACACAGCCGCAAGCACCTGAGCGACCTCGTCGACCAGGGCGCCGAGGTACGGATCGCCGCCACCGCCCTCCCTCACGAGACGATCATCATCGACCGCCGCTTCGCGATCCTCGCGGGCCTGGACACCCCCGGCGGCCGCGAGTGCACCGTGACCACCGGCCCCACCCTGGTCGGCGCGGTGTACGCCCTCTTCGACGCCGCCTGGACGACCGCCACCGACCTCAAGGTCTTCCTCCACGGCGAGCAACCCCACCTCGACGCCGAAAGCCGCACCATCCTGCGCGCCCTGGGCTCGGGCGCCACGGACGCGGTAGCCGCCAGACAACTCGGCACCTCGATCCGCACCTACCGCCGCCGAGTAGCCGACCTGCTCAACACCCTCGACGCGGGCTCCCGCTTCCAGGCCGGAATGCGAGCAGGCGAACTGGGCCTCAACGGCTAAGCCCCCCAGCCTGGTGGCTAACCGGCGCAACGGCTGCGTCTGCACTGCTGTTCGGGGGATCCCCTTTTCGCGTATCGAATATGGCGCCACCGGCAATCATTTGTCGCACATCCTTCCGGACGCCCTTCTCTTGCTCGGGTGCTATCACGGATTCCGATGAATGCCAGGGATTCTGCTGGTGGCGGCGAGATTTCGGGGGATACGATATCGCGCGCTGCTCGCGGTGGCGGTCGGTGAGGTTGGCGGTGGGGTGGGGGCGCCTTGGTTGAGCTGCGGAAAGACGCAAGCCGGGGCGGTGCCGACCGAGGGTCTGAACTCGTGTTCGCTTTTCCGGGTCCGTGGCGCTTACGGCGTGCCCGCAATCCCCTCAAACGATCACCACAAAGCGGTCCATGCAATAGCGGTGGGCCCTTTTCCTTTTCCGTTCATGAGAAGAGAAGTGTGGAGTGTGATGCCATGAACCGAGTCGGCAGAGACGCACGCCGGTCGGCCCGCAGACTCGCGGGGCCGCTGGCGCGCATAGGGTTATCTGTTCTGCTGCTGGCAGGCGGCGCCGTGGGGGCGACGGCTGGACCGGCCGCCGCTTCGGCCGCCGACGGCACGCTGACGGTTGAGGTGCTGCGCGACTTCTTCGGCACCGGCGTGGTCAACGCGACGATGGACGTGCCGCAGCGGGGCATGAGGGTGGAGATCTCCGACCCCGCTGGGCACGTTGTCACCGGTGTCACGGATGCCACCGGGAAGGTCGTGGTGTCGCGGTCGACGGCGCTGAGCGGCGGTCAGTACCGCGTCGATGTCAGCATTCCGGCGCCGTACAACGACTATCTGCGGGCGGCGCCCGCGTCGACGGCGGAGAACCACTTCAGCAGCTTCACGTCGTTCGTGGATGTGTCGGACGGAAAGAACGCCTCGGTGGTGACGGGCGTGTGGGACCCGGCCGACTACGCGCTGCCGGACTCGCGGTACTTCGTACCGGTCCACAACGGTGCCAACGGGACGGACAACCGGGCGTTGGTGGCGTTCGGGACGAAGGCCCGGGGCACGTGTCCCACCGATGTGGCGTGCCCGACCACGCTGGCCACGCAGGACCAGGTGGGCACGACGTTCGGGTTGGCGTACGACAAGGACCGGGCCCAGCTGTTCCAGAGCGCGTTCGCCCGCCGGTACACCCCGTACGGGCCGCAGGGCGGGGGCGCGATCTACACGGTGCCGGTGGGCGGCTCAGGTGCGCCGCAGCTGTTCGCGCGGGTGCCGGACGCCACGGTGACGCCGCACGACACCGCCAACATGATCAAGGACGCCGGGTTCACCGACGCGCCGGGCAAGGAGAGCATCGGTGGCCTGGCCCTGTCGGAGGACGGCTCCACGCTGTACGCGGTGAACCTGCGGACCCGCAGCCTGGTGAGCTTCGACGCGACAGGGAACACCGCCGCGGCGCCCAAGTCGACGGTCCCGATCCCGGACCCGGGGTGCGCGAGCCCCGACGACTGGCGGCCGTTCGGACTCCAGGTCCACAACAACACACTGCACGTGGGCGGCGTGTGCAGCGCGGAGAGCACGCAAAAGCGCGCGGACCTGAAGGCGTTCGTCTCCACCTACGACGGCAAGCGGTTCACCACGGTGCTGAGCCACCCGCTCACGGGCGAACGCGGCAGCGTCTTCGGCTCCGGCGACAAGGCCACCCACTGGAACCCGTGGAACACCAGCCTGGACACGTGGGACGACCGGAAGGCGGGCGGCGTCTTCATCGATCCGCAGCCGGAGCTGGCCTCCCTCGCCTTCGCCCGCGACGGCTCGATGATCCTGGGCTTCCGCGACCGCTTCATGGACGTACTCAGTTGGGGAGGTCTTGACCCCCGCCCGGGGAACGACACGGCGGAAAACGGCATGTCCGGTGGTGACATCACCATGGTCTGCGCCACTCCCACCGGCGAATACCAGTGGGAAGGCACCGGGAGCTGCCCCAACCACGCCACCCCCGCCAACAGTGGCGGCCAGCCCGCCGGGGTCGCCGAATACTTCCCGGGCGACACTTACGCCAACGCGCACCAGGAGACCGCGCTGGGGTCGGTGGCCTATATCCCGCAGCAGCAGTGGGTCGCCAGCACGGAGTTCGACCCGGTCGTCGACGTCGCGACCTCAGGGACCGGGTACCACGACATCACGACAGGTCAGGGCCCGGGCAACAACCCGAAGGCCAACGGGTTCCAGTTCGTCAACCGGGAACAAGGCGGGTTCGGCAAGGCCGGTGGGCTCGGTGACATCGCGTACGCGGCGGCGAACGCGCCTATCCAGATCGGCAACGTCGTGTGGTTCGACGGCGACCACAACGGGATCCAGGACCCGGGGCACGTGCTGCTCCCGGGGGCGACGATCAACCTGCTGGACGCGGACGGCAAGCAGGTCGCCACGACCAGGACCGATGCCGCCGGTGAGTACTACTTCGGTGGTGTCGGCGCCGAGTACGAGCTGACGCCGGGCGCGAAGTACACGGTGCAGTTCGACGTGTGCACCGCGGACACCGGCAAGGTGCCCGAGCAGCCCGCGGCGAGCGAGCTGCGGTTCACGCTTCCGCGAGCCGGTGGCAACCGTGCGCATGACTCCAATGTGACCCCGCCGACCACCGGGCGGTTGTGCGACGGCTCCGCGCCTGTCACGGCGCCGGACAAGCCGGGCGGGGTCGATCACACGATCGACGCCGGGGTGTACATCCCGAAGGCAACGCCGAGCCCGTCCCCGACGCCGACCCCGACCGATTCCACGAGCCCGAGCCCGAACCCGACCGATACGGCGACCCCGACCCCGAACCCGACCGATTCCGCGACCCCGGACCCGACCTCACCACCGGCCCCGGGCCCGGGCCCGGGCTCACCCCCGGATCCGGCCTCGCCGCCGTCAGGCGCGCCGCCTGCCGACCCGGCCCCGGCCGGTGGGATCAGGGGTTCGCTGGCGCACACCGGTATGTCCAGGCTGCCGGAGGCGATCGGCCTCGTCGGTCTGCTGGTGAGTGCGGGTCTGGTCATCGCGTTCATGAGCCGTAAGCGCCGCGCCCAGAAACGGTGAGGGAGAGGGGACATCAGAAGAGTGTCAGCGTCGAGCCGCGTGCGGAGAGCGAGAGGTCAGCAACCTCTACCAAGCCGTGCGGCTGACCGGCGCCGATGGCCGCGGCCGCGCTGGGCGGCGGCAGCGGTCATCGGCGTAGCGGCCGTCGCGGTGGCCGTCGCGGTGGCCGCGATGGCCGCGTTCCTGGCCGCCGACGGCGGCTCCGGCCCCGGCGGTCCGCGCGCACTGACGTCGGATGAGGTGAACCGGCTGGCCATGACGCGGTTCCGTAACTACGAGGCGCACGGCCGCGCGGTGACGATCAACGTGCCGAGCACCACCGGTGGGCTGATCGTCACCGGGTCCGTCGACTACCAAGGGAAGCTCGGTTACGGGGTGGTGCGCGGCACCGGCCGCGACAGGTCCAGCGACGGGCTGATCCAGTGGACGCCCACCTCGGTGTACGTCCGCCCGATGGCGGACGCCCCGGCGCACGCACCCGCGTCGCCGCCCCGCTCGGGCTGGCACGACCGTCCGCTGCTGTCGTCCGGCAGCGCGCTGGACACCTCCCTGTCCATCGCGCTCGGCCTCGGCGGCGACCGGCCGGACAACGCCGAACTGCTGTCGCAGAACGGCGCCGCCTGGCGGGGGCGGGAGCAGGTGAACGGGCGCCGGGTGGACGTCATGACCGGGCCGTCCTCCCCCGACCGCTCCGGTACGGCGGGCAACGTGCGCTACTGGATCGGCTCCGACGGCACCATGTACCGGGTCCGCGTCAGCGTGGGTTCGCAGCCGGAGCCGGTCGTCATGGATTTCGACACCCACGAGTACGTGCCGGTCAAGCCGGTAACCGGAACCACCCCGGCCCGGTAGCCGCTGTTCAGGACGTCCGTACCCGCGCGTTCGCGGAGAGCAGGGACGACGACGGCAGCCGGATGCCCTCCGTCTCCGGCAGGGCCGGTACGGGCGGGACAGCGGTGGCGCCCGTAGTGGTGGCGTGGGGGAACTGCGGCTGTCGACCGGGCGCCGCGACCTTGGTGAACGCGATGCCGCCGGGTGGGGTCGGCATCGTCCACCGGCCGCCCGGCGAGGGCGACTTGGCGGGCAGCGGACAGGACGCGGTGGTGGCGAGCCGGGCGGGCACGGTGGTGCGCAGATCGTTGCCGCGCAGGCAGTTGCCCCGCCCCCGGGTGGCGGTGAGGAACGTCCAGCCGACGTCGACGCCGTTGCCGGTGAACGTGTTGTCCACGATCCGGTTGCCGACCGAAGGGATGTCGGCGGTCGCGGTGATCACGAGCCCGGCGTTGCTGTGGTCGGCGACGCGGTTGCGGGTGAACAGGTTGTCGCTGCCGCCGTCGACGCCGATGCCGGTGCCCCAACCGCCGTCGGCCTGCTGCGGGGTGGCCCGCTGCTGGTTGGCGGCGATCAGATTGCCCGCGATGACGGAGCCCCGCTGCGGGAGCAGCTTCTCCTGGTGGTCGGAGTTGGTGGTCAGGCCGACCCGGTTGCCGACCAGGCGGTTGCGGACCACGTACATGTCGCCGCTGGCGTTGGTGCCTTCGTAACCGACCGCGTTGAGTTCGGCGACGTTGTCCCGCACCACGATGTCGCAGGGCTTGCACTGGCCGACGTAGATCCCCGAGTCGGCGCCGCCCGAGGCGTACGAATGCTCGATGACGCCGTTCTGCGCGGAGAACGCGTAGATGCCGTACAGCCCGTTGCGGGTCGCGGTCACATGCGAGACCAGGAACGACTTCAGGAACGTGACGGGCTCGTCGCCGGTGTCGTAGCCGCCGCTCTGCCCCGGCAGCCCGGCGGCGGCCTTCGCCGAACCGGTGACCAGGACCCCGTTCTGCGTGTTGTTCTCCACGGTCAGGTTCTCCACGGCCACTCCGGGCGCCGCAACGACGACACCGTTCGGCTGCCGCAACCGCCCGTCGATGACGACCTTGTGCCGGGACGCGCCGCGAAGGGTGATGCGAGCCGTGTCGATCTTCACCGACTCGTGGTACACGCCCGGAGCGACCAGCACCAGATCACCGGGCCGGGCCAAGGACACCGCATCCGAGATCGTCGGGGCATCGGCAGGCACGCGGATCGTCACATCCGCACCGGCCGGTCGCCGCCCTTTGTCCGACTCACCATCGCCGCCGCAGCCGACCACCAATGTCAGCGTGCCCAGTACCGCCGCCACCACGCGAAGAGCTAATCGAGGCATGATCCGAGTCTGGCAGAACGCCCAATTCCACGCCGTAATTGGTGAGATTGACCGACGCGCACGATTCGAGTGTGGCACCCTGCACCCCATGCATCGAGCCGATCACCCTCCGTCGCGCCGCGCGTTCCTCGATGCCACCGGCGTCATGGTGGCCGCCGGTCTGGCCGCCGGGTGCACATCGGACTCCGCCCGGCCAGGCCGTCACGCCCCTACGGCAGCGGCCGCGCCGACGCCGGTCGCGGCGACGGGTCGGCATCAGGCAGGCATCACGCTCCCCCATCCGGCCCAGCGCAACCTGCTGGCCGTGGTGGCCGACCTCGGTGCCACCGTGGCTCCCGGCCCGCTGCTGGCCGACCTCGGTCAGGCCATCCGCGCGCTCGTCGCCGGGACCGACCCGCGACTGCTGGGCCTGCCGCCGGGCGACCTCACCGTGACCGTCGGCGTGGGGCCCCGGCTGGTGCGCACGGCCGGCGCTTCGCTGCCCGGCGCGGCCGACCTCCCCCGCTTCTCCCGCGAGCGGATCGCTTCGCGGGCACGCGGCGGTGACCTGCTGCTGCAGATCTGCGCCAGCGACGCGCTGCTCCCGCCGGTCGTCGCCGCCGCGCTGCTGGACCAGGCCGGTGACCGCGTCCACGAACGCTGGCGGCAGTCCGCACGCCGCGGTGCGAACGTGCCCATCGGCAACGGCCTCACCGCGCCACGCAATCCGCTCGGTTTCATCGACGGCATCGTCGGCCCGCACACCACCGCCGAACAACGACGCGACCTGTGGCTGGCCGGGCCCCCCGAGGTCGCCGGGGGCACCCTCGCCGTACTGCGGCGCATGGAACTCGACCTGCCCCGGTTCGCCGCCCTGTCCGTAGCCGAGCAGGAGGCGGTCTTCGGGCGGCGCCGGGCCAGCGGCGTCCCCCTCTCCGGCGGCCCCGTCGCCTCGGGCCCGGAACTCGGCGCCAAGACACCGGACGGACGCTACCTCGTCCCCGCCGACGCCCACGTGCGCAGGGCGAACCCCACCGTGGTCGGCGCCGGTCTCATGCTCCGCCGCTCCTACAGCACCGACGAGCCCGCCCCCGGCCTGCTCTTCATCAGCTTCCAGAACGACCTGCGGACCTTCGCCGCGACCCTCACCCACATGGACACCGCCGACGCGCTGCTGCGCTTCACCACCACGACGGCCAGCGCGACCTTCTTGATCCTCCCCGGCTTCGACCGGCAACGCCCGCTCGGCTCCCAGCTGTTCGCCTGATCGCCCCGATGGACGCCAAACGCCCCGGACCGAGATCGATCCGGGGCGTTCGCGCTGGTGCCCCCGGCAGGATTCGAACCTGCGACACCCGCTTTAGGAGAGCGGTGCTCTATCCCCTGAGCTACGGAGGCAGGGCCTTGCGTGAAACGTGGATGAATACTCTGAGTGATTATTCGTCCTGTCTCAGCAAGAGGGACCGCCGCGTGCGGCGGTCCCAGACAGAGTAGCGGATGGGGCTGGGGTGTGCTTGGCGCCTGGTTCAGTTCATGATCGTGAGGGCTGTGGTGGGGTGCTGCTGGGGTCTGTGGTCTGGGCGTCGGCGTAGGTGGGGTCTTCGTGGTAGCGGGCTGCGCTGGTGGCGTTTTGTGCGAGGAGGAAGCCGAGGACGACGAGGCTTTGGGCTTCGGCACCGAAGGCGATCATGCGGCGGTTCCACAGGGAGCGGTCGAGTTGGGAGAAGCCGGCTTCGGTGTCTTCGCGGCCGCCGTAGAGGGTCTGGTGGATGGCGGTGTTGTCGGGGATCTGGAGGAGGTGTTCGGCGCGGTGGAAGCCGGTCTCCGTGTCGCTTTGGCCGGGGTGGTGTTCTCCGTTGGTGCTGGTGACGCCGACGGGCTCGCGGTGTTGGTGAGGGCCGCGGGGGCAGGGGATGTCGAGGAGGTGGTACCAGCGGTGGGCGTGGGTACTGGCGCGGCGTTCGAGTTTGTCGACGGGCAGGGGGATGAGGGTGCTGGTGCCGTCGTCGACGGGGGCACGTACGTGGACGCGGCCGCTGTTGGACCACAGTTCGTGGCGGCAGTGGTCGAAGTCGAGGGTGCGGATGTAGCGGGGGGTGGTGCCTTTGTGTTGTTTGTTGATCAGTAGGCGGCCGCGGCGGGCGATGACGTCGCGGTGCATGCCGCGCAGGGCGCCGTCGTAGAGGACGCCCATGCAGCCGTCGGCGGCATCGAGGATGGCGCAGGCGAGGTCGAGAGCGATGGCGGCTTCGCCGCCGGGGTGGTTGTGGGGTACGTGGGCGTAGCGGAGGAAGACGCGGCGGAAGTAGCCGCGGTGCCGGGTGGAGAAGACGACGAATTTGGTGCCCAGGACCATTGCTTCCTCGCCCTTGTTCTCCTCGGTGCCGGTGTCAGGTGCTGTTCCGGCCGGTGTGATCTGTGTGTCCTTGCCGTTGCGGTCGGCGCCGCCTTCTTTCTGCCAGGAGGAGGCGGGGTCGACGCGGTGGCGGCGGATCTCACCGGTGGTGGGGTCGATGCTGTAGGGGGTGGTGGACAGGGTGGGGGATTTGGCGACGGTGCCGTCGCCGGCGATGAGTTGGTGGCGCTGGGGACTGCTCCAGGAGCGTCGTTGGTCGACGGGCAGCAGACGCTGGCGCAGGGCCTGGGCGAGAGCGATGTCGGCGAAGGTTTCGTTGAGTTCTTCCAGGCGGGGGATGAGGAGGGTGCGCTGGGCGTGCTGCCATTGGTGGCGGGAGGGCCCGGCATTGGGCAGGCGGGCGGCTTCGTCGGTGCCCAGGTGGTGGGTGACGCTGTTGCGGATCGTCGTCCACACCGCCGGGTCCTGGAGGTCGCCGGCGCAGTAGCGGGCGGAGCCGTGGATGCCGCGCAGGGCGAGGAAGAGGAGATAGACGTAGGGCGGGTAGTGGGGCGGGCGTCCGCGGCGGGGGCCGGGATCGGGCGCGAGGGTCTCGGCCAGGCGGTAGAGGTCCTCGAAGCGGGCCACGTCTGTGATGCGCTGGGAGATGGTGCGCAGGTCGGCCTCGCTGGCGCGGCGTGCGGTCTTTTTGCGGGCCGCGCGGGGTACGCGGTCGCCGAAGAGGTCATCGGGCATCGCCGTCGCCCCCGTTCGGTGCTGTGCGGTCTGTGGTGGGGGCCTGCCACTGGTAGCCGATGAGGGCGGCGGTGCTGTCGAGGGAGGCCATGCCGAGGTGGTGGGCTGCGGCTTCGATGCGTCCGGTGGCCTGGAAGGTTTCCCAGCCCGCGTACGCGGTGATCGAGGCGGGCCTGACTGTCCGGTCGGCGCCGAGGCCGATGCGTCTGAGGACATCGCGCAGGGCGACGCAGACCCGGGCCTGGATCTGTTCGTCGGTGCCGTTGCGCGGGGAGACGGCCAGCCGGAGCCGGTACGGGGCGGCGCCGGGTGGCGCTGTGGTGCGGATGTGGTGGGCGCGGGCTGCCACTACCTGAGCGCCCCAGGCGTCCAGCGGGCACCAGCGCGGCCGGGTCTTGACCGAGCCGTGCATCCACACCCGCGCGGAGGCGAGGTCGAGGTCGAGCGGGCCGATGTGGCCGATCTCGCCGCTGAAACCGCCGGCCAGGGCCAGGGCGATGGCGGCCGCGTGACGGGTGGGACGGCCGGTGAACTGGGCCGCGCGGCGCAGCTCGACCGCCTCGGCCTCGTCCAGGGGGCGGGTGGCCCCGCACAGGCGCGGGGGCAGGTCGATGTCGCGGGTCGGGTCGGTGTCGGTCAGGGCGAGGCGGCGGGCGGTGGTGAAGCACATCCGCAGCACGCTGCGGCGCAGATGCCGGGTGGACAGCGAGGCGGGGGCGATGTGCCGGTGGCGGGTGCGGCCGTGCGCGTCGATGAACTGCGCGGCGATAGCGGCGTCGGCGTCGGTGAGCAGCACCGCGCCGCAGGCCGCGGCGAACGCTTCGAAGCGGCGTAGCAGCTGGCCGAACCGGCTCAGCGTCTGCTCGGACATCTCGCCGCGCCTGACCAGGTCCTGCCAGGCGGCCAGGACGGCCGCGACGGCGGCGGTGAGCGGGACCTCAACGGCCATGTGACGCCGCCGGGATGACCACGCGGCTCGCCCGGCGCAGCGGCGGGGCGAGCGGATGTGCGACTTCCGGCATGGGGCGACCTCCACAACATCGGTGCATACATGCACCGTGGGGGGGTCGAGGGAATCCGGCAACCGGAGCGAGCCGTACTGGTGAGGGGTGCACTCGTTCGGCGTACGGTCTGATGTGCCGTTATGAATGAGGTCAAACTGGGCGGGCCTGCATGAGCGCTGGCTCCCTTCGGACGTGGGCTGACATGCTGTTTGCAAGGGGTGGATGGCGAGGGGATCGAACCCTCCGCGGGCAGGGTCCATAGCCGGCCGCGAGCACCAGCCGCCACCCCCTCAGGGCGCCGGTCCGCTTGGGTCGGCGCCCTGTGTGTGGGTCAGGTGGTCGGTGCCAGGGCGCCGCGCAGGGTCTGCAGGATGCCTTCGAGGAAAGCGGCGTAGCGGGCGTCGGGCAGTTCCTGAATCTCCGGACGGGACATCCCCAGCAGCAGGACGTCGTCGGCGGCACTGTCGGGCCCGGTGTCCGCGGTGTGGTCCTGGTCGCCCGCCCCCTGGGCCTGTTCTTCCTCTTCCCCGTCGGGATCCGGCGCGTCGCTCTCCGGGGCAGGTGCTTGTGGGGGCGGGGCGTCCGGGGCGCGCAGGCGGACTTGGAGCCGCTGTGGGTCGCGCTCCACGATCAGCGCGATGTCCAGCCACTCGACCATGTACTGGCCGCGTACGGGTACCCCGGGCAGGCCGGCGCGCAGCAGACGGGCCAACTCTTCCTGCGGCAGCGAACCGCCGGCCAGATAGTCGGCCGCCGCGGCCGCCGACCAGTGCGCGCCCAGGAGCGGACGCAGCACCAGCCGCGCCTGCGCCCGGTCGCCCCTCCATGCCTCGGCGAACGACCGCCCCCGCTCGGTGATCGCGTACTGGCCCCGGCCGGTCTCGACCAGCCCCACATCCGCCAGGAACGCCATGCAGTCGCCGACGGTGGCCGCGCCGATGCCGACGTGCTGCGCCAGTACCGGCCGCGGCACCGGGGCGGTGCCAGTGCCGAGGTCGGCGAGCCCGATCAGGACGTTGATCTGCTGGCATGGGTTCGCCCGGTAGCTGGGCAGCGTGCGGCGTGGAGGAGAGCTCGCGCGCCGCTGGCGGCGCTTTGCGGCGGGGGGAGGGTCCGCGTTCCGGCCTGTGCCGGAATCTGCGCGGTGAGAGGAAGAAAAAGACACGTTGAGCCCAATTCCCGGCCCGCTGGAGCCGAATTCTGTCGGGCTCTCGCATCCGCGCCGAAAGGCGCCTAGAATCAAGGTGATGCGTGAGCCCAGAAATGCGCGTATCCCGCGTGCCGCCGACCTTCTTCGGCGGCACGTACGCGTGTACGGGTAATTTTCGGCGCAGCGGCCTTTGTTACGTATCACCGCCCGCCGTCGGCGCCAGCGCGTAGACCTTTCCTGCCAGGAGCAGCGTCCCCTTGGTGACCTGGCGGTTCAACTCCCGTCGCAGGCTGCCGGCTTTGATGTCCGGGCGCGTGGCCTTCAGGTGCCGGACGATCTCTGACCGGGCAGCGCGCCGACGCGGCCGGAGGAAGACCAGCACTTCCTGGGCGATCGTCGGCCTCTGGCCCTGCGAGGCATGCGCGCGGGCGGCGTCCTGATCCGCTCCCTGGTCTTCCGTGGCCGCGGGCAGCAGCTCCTCGGCGCCGTGCACAACTCGCTGGGAGACCTCAGCCCGCGTGCTGGCGGAGCCGAACGCCGAGCGGGCGGCGGCCAGTTCCGCCTCCGCCCGGACGAGGCGGTCCTTCGCCGCAGCCAGCGACGCCGCGTCATGTGCGGCCAAAGACCTCAGTGCGGCCAGGACAGCCAGTGCCCGGTACGACTTCATGGAAGAACCTCCCCTCCCGGATAGCCCGGTTCCGGCGAATCGCTGATGAGCGTATCCACTGACGTCTCAGTCCCGTAGATCTTCTCCCTGAAATGCCCCCTCAGTGCCACAGTCCGCGAGGCAAAAACGCGTCGAACGCAATCCGAAAAAACAACAGAGAGTCTTACTCGGCGGAACCGCATTTCACCCCGTACCTGCCTTCTGGCCTGCCTTTTCTCTCGAAGGCCTCAGTTACTCACCGTCAGTGTGGCGCGTTTTGGGAAATGCAGGGGGCGCACGGGAGTGAAACCGCGCTCGCGCATAGGTGTGCAAGCCCGGCCGGATCCCGCACCTGTCCCGAGTCCTGTGAGCCCGTGCGGCGCGGGCTCACGGGGATGGCGGAGGGGGCGGGGTGCAGGTCGAGTCGCGCTCACACGTCGAAAGGTGTCTGTGCGAGCGAGAAAAATGGTGTATGTATGCACCATTAGCCGGTTGGGTGGTTGCCGGGAATCGAGGAGAGTGGTCGGCGGATGACGGGTGCGTGGGATGATCCGGGCATGCCCCGGAGCAGTAACGACAAGGTGCCGCGCGACTATGTCGTCGACGACGCCTGGCCGCACGCCGCTCTCGTGCCCGATGCCCCGGTCAGTGCTCACTACGGCCAGGCGCTTGCCCGCAATCTGGAGAACGCCCTCGCCGTCAGCGGGCACAGCCTGCGAACCCTCGCTGAGGTGACGGGGATCAACCACTCCACCATCAGCCGTGTCATCAACGGCAAAGTGATGCCCGACCTCGGCACCATCGCCCGACTGGAAGCCACCTTCGGTTTCCAGGTCTGGCCCGGTCCCGGTGCGCTGCCGTCCCGCTCCCCTTCCTCCGGGTGAGGGGTGCGGGTCCCCCTCCTTCGGGCGGGGGAGGGCCGGTCTGCCGGATCCCCCGCCTGCCCGCTTGGACGCGCGCGGCGCCACATCCGCCCCTACCCTCTCCTCATGTGCATGTATGCACCGCCCAGGGGTGATGTCCTCCTTGTGTGCTTCGACCGACGCCACCGAGTCGCCCTGCTCCCTCCCAATCCACCGGACGCTGGCCGACCCTGGCTCCTGCCCGCTGTGCGGCGCAGGGCAGGTGAGCCCTACTGGCGGGCCGCGCAGCGCCTTGTCTGTTCGATGGCGCCGGAGGGGGCCATCCGGCTCGGGCCGGTCACCGGCCGCATCCGGCCCGCCGCCCCCGGCGCATGGCCGCGGTGGCGGCAGGGTGAGCGCCGTGTCTTCACCGCGCATCTCACCTCACTGAGAGCTGTGCACGACGAAGGCCTCTATTCCTGGCTCCCCTACGGCCGTGTCGCCGAGTACGTCGGGGATGTGGGGGCCGCGGATCTGGGCGTGTTCCTTAAGGGGTATGTGGACGGCTGGATCCCGGACGGCTGGATCACTCTGAGCCACCGCTGTCAGCCAGGGGCCTGGGGGTGCCGGGGTGATGGACAGTAGTGCGGGGCGTTGCGGGGGTTGTCCGCGGCCGGATCAGCTCCGGGGCATGGTGGGCCGACTGCCGCCCGTGGGGTGCGGGGCCGGGCATGGCGTGGGGCCCAGGCTCCCCCCCCCCCCCCCGTGTGCGGGGGCTTGACCGTCAGGTGCCGGGGAGCCTGTTCATCACGTCGTACATCTGCTGCGGGGTCAGCGGGGCGACGGGAAGTGGTTTTTGTGCGGCTTGGGTGCGCAGTCCGTCGAGGGTGAAGGCGATGCCGCGGCGCCAGGCGTCGGGTGCGGTGTCCGGCGCCGCGCGGGTGAGCAGGGCGTTGGTGCCGAAGACGAACAGGAGGTCCTCGCCGGTGAAGTCCGGGCGGAGGGCGCCGGCCTTCTGGGCGCGCTCGATGATCCGTGTGGAGGCGTCGTGTGCCCGGTCGCAGAGGGTCATCAGGCGCTCGGCGCCCGGATAGCGTCCGCTGAGCACGTCAGCGAGTGCGGGATCGGTGGCCTGGAGTTCGCAGACGGCCTCGATGTAGTACGCGAACCCTTCCCAGGCGTCTTCGAGGGACAGGGCGTGCTCGGCGACTTCGTCGAGGCGGTCCGCGGCCAGGTCGGTCACGACCTCGTCGATGAGCGCCTCGCGGGTGCCGAAGAGGTTGTAGAGGGTGCCGTGGCTCACTCCGGCCCGGCGGGCGATCTCCTTCAGGGGCACCTGGAGGCCGCGCTCCTGGAACAGTTCGGCGGCGGCTGTCCGCAGTTTCTCTGCGTTTCGTTGCGCGTCGGCCCGCATCCGGTGATTCCTCCTGGTCCTGGCTTGCGGACCCCATGGTCGCATCCCGGGATCCCGGGCAGCTGCATCTTGACCCTGGGGTCAAGATGCATGTTACCGTCCGAAGAGTAAGTTGACCCCTGGGGCAAAATGACTCCACGGCAAGGAGCAGTCCCCATGTTCAAAGTGATCGCCGTCTTCGGCGCCGGTACCGGTCTCGGTGTGGCCGTGGCCCGCCGCTTCGGGCGCGAAGGCTTCCGGGTCGCCCTGGTGGCCCGCCGCAAGGACCGGCTGAACGCACTCACTGAGCAGCTCGCCGGCGAAGGCATCGAGGCGGCCGCCTTCTCCGCCGACCTCTCCGAACCCGCCGAGGCGCCTGCTCTCGTCGAGGCGATCCGTGACCACTTCGGCCGGATCGACGTGGTCGAATACGGGCCGATCAGCGGAAACCAGGGCTTCACCCCGGCCGCCAAGTTGGACGCGGCCACCTTGGAGGACCTGTCGCCGCTGCTGCTGTACACCCCGGTCGAGGTGATCCAGGCCCTGCTGCCGGAGTGGACCGAGCGCGGCGACGGCGCCTTCCTGCTGACCCAGGGTTACACGGCAGCGCAGCCGCTGCCCGGCCTCAGTGGCCTGGGCCCGGTGATGTCCGCCGCCCATAACTAGCTGCATGGAGTGGCGACCCGGCGCTCCAGGTCGTCCTCGCGCAACGCTCCCGCCGCGGCCCGAGGCGCCGACGGCCCGCAAAGCTCCACGGTGACAAGGGCTGCGACTTTTCCCGCCTGCGGCGCTGGCTCTCCTTGCGGCAAATCCGCCACCGCATCGCCCGCAATGGCATCGACTCCTCCCACCGCCTGGGCCGGCACCGCTGGGTCGTGGAACGCACCGTGTCCTGGCTGTCGGGATGCTGACGTCTCCATCGCCGCTACGAGCGCAAGCCCGAGCACTTCCTCGCCTTCACCGCCATCGCGGCAACCCTCATATGTCACCGCCGCATCACCAAATGAAATGGCGTCTCATGCGGGGGCAGGGCTTCTGTGGCGGTGAGCTTCCGGCGGCGTAGGAAGGCGAGGACAGCTACGGCCCCGAGCGTCATCCACGCCTTTCCGAGGATCTGCCCTTGCAGGAAGTCGAAGGAGCCGAATGCCATCCTGAGGAAGATCAGACTGTCGGCGACTAGTCCCACCGCGTTCGAGGCGAGCATGGCGACAAGGAGCCCTCGTGTGCGGAGCGGCTCGTAGACGGCGAAGTCCATGGTCTCCGCGACGGCGAACGCGGCGGCCGACGCGAAGGCCAGGGCCGGGTCGGCCAGGAAGTAGGAGACGACAGTGCCGAGGGCGATCGCCGCGAGGATCGCACGGCGGCCCGCGGCCTCACGGGCGAGGTCGCGCAGCACCAGGGCCAGGCCCACCATGTAGACGCCGGCCGGGGCTTCGTAGCCGAAGCCGACGGGCAGGGTGCCGATGTGAGTGACGGCCAGGTTGGCGGCCGGGATGGTGGCGATGTAGGCGACGAGCGTCGCGATTCCGGCAGGAGCGGGGACGTTCACAATCATTTTCTTTCTTGGTATGACAGGAGCCCGGCCCGCCTGCGCTGAGCGGAACGAGGCGGACGGCGTCCAGACAGTACAGCTCATGCCACTGACAGTGGCGGGGTGGTTGGAATAACTGCAGGTCAACCGCTTCTCATTCCGGCCCCGACGGGACGGGCGGACGGAATCGTCTCGATCGGCACCTTGCGGAGAGGCCGACTGGGCGTCTCGGGCCCGGCTGCGCTCGTGCGGACCAGCCACGCACGCGGGACGAGAATGAGCCATCGTCATATGCAGGCTGATACGCACCTACGCCTCTACCTCACCCACTTTGAGGGATCATAGAGCGGTACGTCGTGCGGCGAGCGGAGGACCACCGGCAGCTCCCGGCCACTCTCGAATGCGTATGCGAATTCGTATTCGCCATCTTCGATGCTGTTGTCAGTGCCTCCGTTTAGGCTCATCAGCACTGTCATACGAGCAGGTGGGGGGCGACCAGTAGATGTCTTCGGGCTTTGCAGTCGGACACCTCGTCGAGTTCCGGGGAGGCCCTGGAATCGGACGAGTGGGAGCGATCGCCGACGACTTGCTGCGCGTGGACTTCTTCGAGTCCACGGCCGAGCCCACGATCGAGTCCCGAACCGTCCCCGCGCCGGCCTGCAGACGGGTACGACTGGCGGCCCAGACACGGGCATTCCGTCACAACCCGAGCACCGGCGAGTGGATGGCCGGCCGCATCCTGGACACGGCCCCCGACGGATACTTCGTCCGGTTCCCCAACGCCGACTACGACATGCCGGTCCCCGAGACCGAACTTCGGGTCCGCTGGAACAAACCGGTGCGCAATCCTCTTGAGGTCCTCGTGTCTGGCGGCAACGAATCCGGCCACCTGTACAACGCCCGCCTCCCCATGCTGCACAACCTGGTCGCTCAGCGCGCGGCCAGCGCCAGCACCCCCGCCCTCCTGGCGGCCGCCGCCGAGATCTACCCGCACCAGGTCCGCGCCGCGCTGACCGTGCTCTCCGACCCCGTCCAGCGGTATCTCCTCGCCGACGAAGTCGGACTCGGCAAGACGATCGAAGCCTCGTACGTGGCGCTGCAGACCCTGATCGACAATCCGCAGGCGCGCGTGACGTTCCTCGTCCCCGATGCCCTGCGCCGGCAGTGGATGACCGAACTGCGCGCGAAGTTCTTCACCGACGACTTCCCTGGGCGCGTAAAGATCATCTCCCACGACTCTCCCGATCTGTGGGAGCAGTATCACGGCAGTGATCTCGTCGTGGTCGACGAAGCCCACCAACTGGTCCAGGACTGCGATGACACCAACCCCGTCTATCGCGCGCTGCGGGATCTTGCGCACTCCGCGTCAAGGCTCCTCCTGCTCTCCGCCACACCCGTCACCTCCAGCCACACCACGCACCTGGGGCTGCTGCACCTGCTCGATCCGGACGTCTACAAGTGGAGCGAGCGGGAGGAGTTCGCGCGGCGCTACCAACACCGGGCCGAGTTGGCGAACCACGTTCTCAGCCTCGACGCGGAGTTCCACCCGCTGCTGCCGTCCACGATCGAAATGATCAAGGAGCTGCTGCCCCCGGAGGACTCCCGCTTTGCACACCTTGCTGCTGACGTCCTCGAGTTGCTGGACGAGCACGAGGGCCTCCGCGACGAGGCGAGGATGCCGGATCTCGAGGCGCGGGTGACCGCTCTTCGGGCGCACATCAGCGAGACGTACCGGCTGCACCGCCGGGTGATCAGAAACCGCAGGTCGAACGTCCTGCGCCAGAATGACGACTCGGCAGCCGTCGCCTACGAGGTCCGCGGCCGTGCCGAGCCGGAGAAGCTGACGGCCCAGTCCTACTCCCCGGCCGCCGACAGCCTCCTGGCGTGGCAGACCCAACTGTGGGGCCATCTCCTCGACGAGGGCCTGGAGAACCGGCGCACCGAGTTCGCGCTGGCCCTTGCCGTGCTCGCCTCCCGCCTCGGTGGCTCATCCGCCGACTATCTGGACGCCCTGCGATGGCGGGTGCGCCGTGACGAAGGCGCAGCTGAGCGTGCCGGGCTGAGTGCCCGGGAGCGGAAGTACCTCTCCAGCGTGCCCGTGGCGCCGCACGAGGCGGCGACTCTGGAGAACCTCGAGTCAGAAAGCGCGGGAGAGGGAGCCCGGGAAGTCGACGAGCTCATCGACGCCCTTCTTCCCGCCCTGCGCAAGGGGGGCCGCATCGCTGTCTTCTGCGGCCCCGGCTCCCTTGCCTCGGCGCTCACCGCACGCCTGCGAACCCGCTTTCCCAAGGTGAGTTTCTTCGAGCACACCCGCAGCGCAGGCCCCGACGCGTCTGAAACGGCGACTTCCTCATGGCGAAAGCCCGTCGTAAGCACTGCCGTTCTCATCGCTGACGACTCTGCAGAGGACGGCCTGAATCTCCAGGCAGCCCGGTCCGTGGTCCATGTGCGCCTGCCGTGGTCGCCCAATCAACTGGAACAGCGCCTGGGCCGCACCGACCGACACGTCGAATCCAACGAGCAGCGCCAGCCACCCCGCCAGTACGTTCTCACGGACGCCGAAGCCCACAGCGGCGAGTGGTTTTCGCTGCTCACCAGCGGGTACCGCATCTTCGACGGATCAGTGTCCACGCTGCAGGACGCCATCGCCGAGGGCCTCGCCGCTGTCTGGGCACAGGCCCTCGAGCACGGGCCGGAAGGCCTGCCAGGCTTCGCCGAGGCAGTTCAGGAGCAACTCGCCAAGGCTCGCCGTGAGATCGACAGCATGGACACCCTGGAGTCGATCTTCGACACATCGCCGCACGACATCGACTTCACCGAACGGCTGGCCACCTTTGACGCCGACTGGGCCGCCACCCGCAACGACCTCCTCGGCTACACCGGGCGGGACAGTTCGGACGGAATCAAGCTCCGCCACACCGTGCGCAAGATCAATGACGTGATGTGCGAGGTCTTCGACCTGAAGTCACGCCCCCTCATCTCCCCCCACCTCTATGACCGCGCGAACCTCACAGAGGAGATGGCCAAGGGCACGTGCAGTCGCTCGCAGGCGCTCAAGGCTCCCGGCACCCGGCTGTTCCGCATCGGAAACCGGCTGGTCGACACACTCGCCAACGTGGTCTGGTGCGACGACCGCGGTCAGGCCACCGCCTTTTGGCGCGCGGAGGCGGCACACCGCGGGGAGCCGGAGCCCTATTTCGGCTTTGACTACCTCGTCGAAGCCGACATCTCTTCGGCACTCACGCTGACGCTGCCGCTCGTTCAGCAGCCCCGCGACGTGGAAACGGCGTTGCGGCGCCAGGCCGAGCGGCTCCTCCCGCCGTTTACGCTGAAAGTGTGGGTACCGGCCGGAGCATCCGAGGCCCTGGCGAACGGGGATAGCCTAAGGTGGCTGCAGGCCCCCTACCGCGCCACAGATCACAATTACAACTCCAAGAACATCCACGAGTTGATGGACCTGTTCGACGGGCAGGTCGGATACGCGGCATCCGCGCGGGGAGCCGAGGCAGTGGCTCGCGCAGAACTCCAGCGGGTGACGAACTTGGCCGACAGGTGCGCCGTGGCCCAGCAGCAGGGACGCCAGCGCCTGTCCGTGGCAAAGGCCCAGGCAGAAGCCCGCCAGGCAGCTGGCCGGCTGCTGGGAGAGAAGGAGAATTACCTGCTCGATGTCGCCATCACCGACGCGCTGGTGCAGGGACTGAGCAACCCGACGGTCCGCCTCGTGGCGGCGACATGCCTGGTGAAGCAGGGGCTCAGGAGGATCCCTCGCAGTGACTGACAACTGGACCGGCGCCAAGACGCTCTTCGACCACCTGTCCCAGCACCGGGGCCTCCGGCAACTGCCCGAGGTTCCCGGGGCGAGAGGGACGTTGCGCAGGCTCCGAGACGCTCTGACCGGCGAGCCCGGCGGGTGGCGGGACCTGGCCTCGCTCACCCGGCAGATCCTGCTCGAGGCTCAAGCGCGCGAGAACACCTCCGGCTTCACGGTGCCGCTGCTCCCGTGGCTGCCCACGCGCGAGCAATGGGAGGAGATGCGCTGTCAGACGGCGGTACGCGATGGCGGCGCCAACGTGTGGGTGAGCGCGGTGCCGTGGCATCCGCCCGTGCCGGACGTCGTTTCGCGCCAGGCAGCACAAGAAGACCTGCGGCAGATCTATCTCGGTGAGGACTCACCCCACCGCCGGGAGTTGGATTCCTACCCGGCCGACCCGTTCTTCACCACCGCCCTCGGTGACGACCACAGCCGCTACGTCTCGGTCGGCCAGCGGCAGGCCGCCAGAAGCATCGCGCTGGCCGAGCCGGGAAGTACCACGATCATCTGCCTTCCCACGGGGCATGGAAAGACCGCCGTAGCGATGGCGCCCATGCTCCTGGCCAGCAAGAGCCGGGGCGTATCGGTGGTCGTGGTACCCACGAGTGTTCTCGCAGCCGACCTGGAGCGGCGCGCTTTCAAGATCCTCGACGAGCGCGGGCCGCACAGCCCCACGCGCCGGTACGCCTACACCAGCGGACTGTCCGAAGAAGACCGACGGCTCATGCGGGAGGACATCTCCGCGGGCCGCCAAAGGCTGGTGTTCACCTCGCCCGAGGCTCTGGTGAAGAGCCTCAAAGGCCCCCTGGAGGACGCGGCCGAGGCCGGGCTGTTCAACTACTTCGTGATCGACGAAGCCCATCTGGTCGAGCAGTGGGGCAACACTTTCCGCACCGAGTTCCAGACGATGTCCACTCACCGCCGTATCTGGCTCAGCAAGGCACCGGAAGGCCGGCAGCCGGTGACCGTGGCGATGAGCGCGACGCTCACGGGCCAGCAGGTGCAGACTCTCGATACACTGTTCGCTTCGCCGCAGCAGGCGGAGATCGTGTGGGCCTCCCAGCTCCGTCACGAGCCGAGCTATTACCTCGACATCTTCCCGAGCGAGGAAGACCGTCAGGCCGCCGTCCTGGAGGCCGTCTCGTACCTGCCGAAGCCGATGATCCTCTACACGACCAAGGTCATCGACGCGCAGGAATGGGCGGGCCGGCTGCGCGGCCACGGTCTTCGCCGCGTCGCCAGCGTCACGGGTGAGTCCACCGATCCGCAACGGCGCGATGCCCTGGAGGGATGGACCGGCAGGACCACGGAGGGCGATGCGCCGACGCGATACGACGTCGTGGTGGGCACCTCCGCCTTCGGCCTGGGTGTGGATCTCGACGACGTCAAGACGGTGGTGCACGCCTGCCTGCCGGAAACAGTGGACCGCTATTACCAGGAGGTGGGCCGGGCCGGGCGCAATGGAAGCCCTTCCCTCGCCTACCTGGCCACCACCCGCAGCGACGAGAACATCGCCAACCGGATGAGCGATGATGCGGTCATCGGCGCCCCGCGCGCATGGCAGCGGTGGGAGGCGATGTTCCACACCCGAGAGACCATCCAGGAGCGTCACCGGGTGAGTCTTGATTCCTACCCCCCCGACATGAACGAGGGCTTTCAACGCAACCGGCAATGGAACATCCGGATCCTGAACCTCATGATGAGATCGGGGATCCTGGTCGTCCATCCTCCGCAAGCACCCGCCATCCATGAGGACGAGTCGGATACGTCGTGGAAGGCGCGCCTTGATCTCTTCTACGCCAGCGCTGACGGCTATGCAGACGTGCAACTCCTTGACTCCGACGCGAGGAACCCCGAGCAATTTGCCGTGCGATTTGAGGCCGAGCGTCAAAAACTGCTGCATGGGCGGAAGTCGGCCCTCCGCGAACTGAAGGCCACCCTGCGGCGTGATCAGTGCATCGGCGATGTACTGGGAGCGTATTACCGAATTGCACACGGCGACGGCTTCCGCCGCACTGGGGCCACCTGCCGGGGGTGCCCGCACTGTCGGGCCACCGCCGAACCCCTTCCCGCGGGGTTCTACCGACTCGCCGGGGAGCCGCGCCCGCTGCTCCCAACCCCCGGGGTACGCGTGCGCCTGCCCTTGCGGCCGTACTTCGGGAACCGGCATTGCCTGAGCCTGTGGTGGCAAGACGCCGACGACCAGGCCCTGGCGGCACGCCTAGTGGAAAGCCTGGTACGCCGCAGGATCTGCGTCGTCGGAGGACCGGGCCTGGACGGCCGTCTGAGAAACCAACTCCAGGCAACAGCACGCACCCGCACAGTGATCGTCGACGACGACGGCACTCTCCTCTCGGACTGGGCCGGCCCCGTCATATGGATGGCCGATCCGTTCACAGACCGCCCAGGGCCGCAGGTCACTCAACGCTTCGCCTGGGATGCACCGACCTACTTGATCCACCCCCGGGTCATGCAGCATCCAGAACGCCGAGGCACCCCCCTCGTCGATGTCCACCCGGCGAACCTGTCGATCCGCCGTGCCCTGGAGGAACTCTGATGACTCTCTTGAACGTCGACGCAGCCATCCCCTCCCAGACATGGGCACTCGTGCGCCTGCTTACCTATTGGGGCAAGAGCATCGCCGTGGAGGAGGCGCGGGCGCTGCTCAGTCCCCCGTCCCTGCGCACAGAGGACACCTCGACCAGGCCTCCCTTTGAGTGTGCCGTGGCTTCCCTCCAGGCCCTGGAGTTGGCGCAGGTCGATGCCGGTCAGCAAGAACTCTCGCTGACCGGACCGGCCAGAGATCTGGCCAGCAGCGACGATCTGGAGACCTACACCCGCATCCTGCGTCGCGCTGTCCTCAAGGCGGGCTACAACACGGACCTCGGCGCCGACAACGACGCGGCGGGGCCCAAGGACCTGACCCGTGCGCTGGCTTGGTTCCTGATGCACGACCCCATGGAACGACCGATCGACTGGGTCGCTGCACAGCAACTCCTGGATCAGGAGGACGGCAAGGACCGCAAACTGCTGAAGGAAGAGGTACTTCCCCTCTTCGCCAACGACACTCGCTGGCCCCGGTTCGGGTACTGGGCCACCGCTCTTGGGCTGGCTGCCGCACCTGTTTTTCGCACTGACGGCCGCGGCCCGCTCGTTCCGGACTGCACGCGTGCCCTCAGGCAATCCGTGCTCGAACTGTGGCAGCCGGACCAACGTGTGAATGCCGTCGAGGCCCTGCAGATGCTGCGAGAACACCTGCCGGTCCTACCCGGCGGCGCACACTCACTAGCGGTAGGGATTCCCAGTCCGGGTGACAGCGTGGCAGGCACCGCGCTGTCCTTTGCCTTGCTGCGCGGCCACGACGAGAAGTGGCTGCGACTCGACCACAACGACGACGCCCGGAAAATCCTCCTGCTGCACGATCCCGAACGGCCCGGAAGCCCCCGGCCCATCAGCGACATCACGATCCTGGAGCCCATCGATGGCTGACTTCCGCGGAACGCTCTGCTGGGACCCGGCAGTGGCAGCCTCCACCATCAACACCGAGGCAGTCAGCCCATCGAGGGCCGTCTTCCTAGCCACGCACGCACCGCTGCGGATCAAGCGCGCCCGGATCTTGGACGGGAAGGAAATCGCCATCGAGGGCGACCCGATCGGGGAGCGGGCCGTCCTCACAGAGTTCATGGCGCTCCGCGCGGACAGCGGCGCACTGCTCATGCCCGTCGTCGGCGACTCCGGCTCGGGCAAGTCGCATCTTGTCCGATGGGTGCGCGAAGAGTTGGCCGTGATGGAGGAGGGCGCAAACCGGCGCGAGGTCATCTACCTCGAGAAGTCCAAGACCAGTCTCAAGGCTGTCGTCAGCACGCTCATCGCCAAGGCGGACAGCACCGAGCTGGCGCAGCTCAAAGACGACATCAACAGATTCACTGAGGGCATCGACGAGGAGTCCCTGGCACGGCGCATCCTCAATGAGCTGAGCGAGGCACTGGAAGCCACGCCTCCCCAATCGGAATCACGCCCACTGACCCGTATGCTCGTCGGCCCGGGCAAGCTGGCGGCGGTACTCCTTGACCCCCATGTCCGGGCAGAACTGCTCGCACCGGGCAACTTCGTGCCCGAACTGGCCCACCAGCTCATCCACAATCGCCGCGACGGGCAAGCGGACCGCCCCGAGGGCTTCAGCGTCAGCGACCTACCCCTCGACATCCGCGACATCCAATCCGCCTCAGGCATGGCCCAGCGCCTGCTCGGCACCATCAGCACCCGCGGCGACCTGCAAGGCATCGCCGTCGACCTGCTCAACAAGCACCTCGAAGCGGCCATCAAGAGCGCCGCGAACCTCGGAGCGGGCCGGCTCATCGACGCGATGACTCAGGTGCGCGAGGAGTATCACCGCCAGGGCAAGGAGATCGTCCTTCTCATCGAGGACTTCGCTCTTATCCAAGGAGTCCAGAGAGACCTCCTGGACGCCGTCGTAGAAGCAGCCCACCGTGAAGGCAAGACGGCCCTCGCACCTATCCGCACCCTCATGGCCGTGACGACCGGCTACTTCCAGTCCCTGGACGAGACCGCCCTGACCCGTATCCAGGCCGGCACCGGCTACGTCTACCACCTGGATGTGCCCTTCAGCCCCGAGGAGACGGGACGCACACAGATCGCCTCATTCGTCGGCCGGTATCTGAACGCCGGGCGGGTGGGCCGCGACGGACTCGAGCGCGCACACAACAGCGAGGTCCCCAACAAGTGCCTGAGCTGTTCGTTTCGGACCGAATGCCACGCAGCGTTCGGGGCTACCGATGAAGGCTTCGGATTGTACCCGTTCAACGAGTCCTCTCTCGTCAGAGCGGTCCACTCAACGGCGGACCAGCACAAACCCTGGTCCTTCAACCCCCGTGCCGTGCTGGGAAGCGTCGTGCGACCGGTCCTGGTCGAACACGCCACGGCCCTCCGGCAGGGCGAGTTCCCCGATCCCGCGTTCCGGCAACGCTTCCGGCCCACGAAGCTCGACCGGCCCGTCAGCCGTGACGTGCTCGCCTACGTGGCCGAGCACGACCCCGCCTCTGCGGAGCGACGCAACCTCGTGCTCGAGTTTTGGGGAGATGCCCCGGAGCACGCCACCGACCTCCATCCCACCATGCTGGATGCCTTCTCTCTGGAGCCCCTGGGCGGTGAAACAGACCAACGCCGTCCCTCTGCTGCTCCCGGCTCAAAGCCGGCCAACGACAGCGCGCCAAAGCCCGATACGGGCGCCAGCAACCGACGCGACGCGCTTCCCGGTGAACTGCAGCGCATGCTGGAGACCGTGGATGACTGGGTAACCCTCGAAGGCGGCCTGGATACCTCCACCGCGAACCGGATCCGCACCGTCGTCTCCGCCGCCGTCTTGCAGCGCTATCAGTGGAACGCACCGCTAATGCGCGAGGTAGGCAGCACCGAGTTGCGTCGGGCCGTGTGGCCGACGAAGGCAACCGTCGTGTCCATCGAGGGGGCCAAGGAGAACCTCGTCGGCGTCGAGGATGCCCCCATCACGTTCTCGCGTCGTCCCAAGGACAGCTGGTTCTTTGACAGCCTGCTCAGAGCGGATCGGGAGTTCCCGGGGCGAGCCGAGGACATCCGGCGGCTGGCGTTCCTGGCAGAACAGCACGGACGTGATCTCACTGCGCGGCTGCAGCGCCACATGGAGATCACCGACGATCACCTCATTGCGGGTTTCCGCGCATCGCTGATCGGTGCGGCGCTGGCGGGCACGGCCTGGCCCGGGATGGCCCCTTCTCAACTCTTGGCCGCAGCGCTCGACGAGGGGCAGGAGTGGCAGCGCGAGGACGGCGGGCTCCGCCCAAAGAAGTGGATGGACCTGCTCCAAGGTCACCTCCAGGCGCGGCCCGATCTCGTGCGGCAACTGCGCCATGCCGTCGGTATCGCCCAGGGTATCGGCGGCGTGAACATGGTTGATGCCGCCCGTGTCCTGCCTCTGCTCGACAAGGCCGCCTCCGTGTGGAACTGGGATCTTCAGGCGCTGGATGTTCCCAAATGGGTGCGTCCGGCGGTCACAGGGTTCGCGTCCTGGACGACCGTCGTCGAGGACCAACTGCACCGCCACGCAGAGTTGCTCCACACGATCCGCAGCCGTCAACCGCGTGGCACCACCGGCGTCCAGACCATGGCGGCGCTCCGAGACACTCTCGCTGCGGCCCGCGAGGTCGGGCTGCCGCTGACAGCCGAGCAGACACGCCGATTCGACGCGCTCCTGCAGGACGCCAAGGGCGCGGACTGGAAGGCCGTCTCGGCGCTCGAAGACGACCTGGCCAAGGCCGGCGATGCCGCCTCCGACTCCGCAACGGTGCACAAGGCCGGCGTGGTTGCAGCGGTCAAGGACCGTGGTGACTCGCTCATCTTGATTCAACAACTACTCGTGGCCAGCGACGACTGGCTGGATGCGGCGCTGGCCAGCGCGCAGTCACGATCTAGCGGATCGGCGGGCGACAGTGCGGCAGAAGACGTGGGGCAAATCTGTGCGGAGTGGCAGGCACTCACCGTTGTCCCGTCCGTCACAGACGACGGGGAGGACCGGTGACCAACGTGTCCGTATATGACAAGGCCGTGCAGCTGCAAAACCGTGCCCGCCAGATCGCGGCGGGTGCCGTCGGGGAGAAGGAGGCGGCTCGCGTGCTGAGCCGCTCGAGGGAACTGCGGGCGGGCCTGGCGGAACTCAGGACCCAGGTGGAGTTGAGCCACGCGCTGGCCGCCTTGGGCGCGGCGCACCAGCCTGACCTGTCCGGCATCGACGCCGCGCGCTCCGCCTTCGAGCGTAAGGCTCTCAACGGGTTGCCTAGTGACGCGGTCTTCAACACGGCCAGAAGGAAGGTGCAGGAAGCAGCAAGCAAACTGAAGGCGGAGAGCGGCGCGGCGTGGGCCGCCTGGGCCGCCGCACAGGTCACTGCTCTTCCGCTGGCCCGCATCCCTATCCTGTCGCGCGGGGAACGCGAAGCTGCACGCACCAGGGAGAAGGACCTTCGCCAGGCCATTGCTACCAAGAACCTGTCCAAGGCGGACCTCACCCTCTTCACCGGCATGTACGCCCTCCTCGCGGAGTCCCTGCACGACAAGAGCGATCCCCCCGGCGAGCTGCTGGACCTCCTGGGCGTGCTGGAAAAGCGCCCCAGCCCGACGCTCCGTGACATCACCGACAGCGACATTGCGCTGCTGCGCCAGTTCGAGATGGACATCCACATCACCCTGCAGAGGAGTGGAGCGTGACCGAGCAGCTCGACATTCGCTTCGCGAACGAACTCCTTAACCACCTCGAGAACCACGAACTGCCCTTGCTGAACTGGGGGGTCACGGAGACTGCACTCTCCAGGGCCGAGGTGATCGAGACCATCGACGCCCTCTTGCACAGCCACGACGCCGCCCCGACGGGAATGTCCGCCGACACCGTGCTGGAGGAGTTCCTGCTCCGCGCCCTGCTGTTCGAGGTGCCGGTGCCCGTGGCGTCGCCGCCGCGGTATCGCACCCGCCTGGCGGAGTCGCTCAGGCTCACCACCGGGCTCCGGCAGCTCTTTGACCGAGGCGGCTGGGCGCAAGAGGAACAGCCCGGCTGGTGGCAGCACCAACGCCGCCTGGTCGCCGACTACCGGCTGCACGTAGCGCCGCGACGCTACCCCCACCGGGATATCCCGGCATCCGACGCCCTCAGCGAACTGGCTCAGCTGCCCCAATGGAGTGAGGTGCAAAGCCATGTCGCGACCGCGCAGTTGCAGGGCCGCAAGCTGGCGCGCTTCCAGCTGGAGGCCACCCGGTCGGTGTTCACCTCACTCGACTCCGACCGGTCCAAGGGGATCATCGTCGGCGCCGGTACCGGTAGCGGCAAGACACTCGCGTTCTACCTGCCGGCCTTCGCTGCGATTGCCCAACATGCCCACCCGGGGTCGGCAGAGCGCGTGCACACCCTGGCGCTCTATCCGCGAAAGGAACTCTTGCGCGACCAACTGCGCGAGTCGATCCGCTCGGTGGACGACGTCGAGCAGGCGCTGCGCGAAAGCAGGCGCCGTCCCATCCGAGTCGGTGCGCTCTATGGCGACACCCCGTGGAATGCCCGGGACCGCAGACTCGAACCGGACTCCGGGGTGAGCACTGCCTGGAAGCGCACTTCCCATGGCGTGGTGTGCCCGTTCCTGCCCTGCCCCACCCCGTCCTGCGGCACAGGGGAACTCCAGTGGACCGACGAGGACCGCAGGCGCGGTCGTGAGCACCTGACCTGCACCCGGTGCGGCTACACCCTGCAGGACGGACGCCTTGCGCTCACCCGGGAATCCCTCAAGAGGAACCCGCCGGATCTGCTGTTCACCACGACGGAGATGCTGAACCAATCCAGCGGCAACAGCTATCTGGAGTGGCTGCTTGGCTGGTGCGGCAGGCACTCGGCTCCCTCTCTTGTGCTGCTGGATGAGGTGCACACCTACAGCGGCCTGCACGGCGCGCAGGTGGCACTGCTGCTACGCCGCTGGCGTGAGGCCGCCCGGCGCGCCATGACGTTCGTCGGTCTGTCGGCAACCCTGCGCGACGCGGACAAATTCTTTGCGCAACTGGTCGGTCTGCGGCCGGGCGACGTCGACCCCATTGAACCGGCCGAAGAGGCCATGCAGTCCGAGGGCCGCGAATACGCCCTGGCCCTGCGCGGCGACCCGGTGTCCGGAACAAGCCTGCTGTCCACCTCGATCCAGACGGCCATGCTCCACGGCCGCATGCTCGACCTGGACATGAGGCAATACCTGTACGGCTCCACCGGCTTCCTGTTCACCGACGACCTGGACGTCACCAACCGCTTCTACAACGACCTGCGCGATGCCGAAGGTGGCCAGAACCGGGCCGGTCGGCGCAACGGCCGCAAGCCCGTCCTTGCGGGCCTGCGCTCCTCTGAACGCAACGAGCACGCCGCACGCTATCTGGACGGCCAGTCCTGGGACATCGCCGAAAAGATCGGCCATGACCTCGACCCCACCTTGCAACTCCACCACCTGCATGTCGGCCGGACGTCCTCCCAGGACGTAGGAGTCGATCACAACGCGAACCTGACCGTCGCAACGGCGTCCCTGGAAGTCGGCTTCAACGATCCGCGCGTGGGCCTGGTGCTCCAGCACAAAGCGCCCCGCGACGCGGCCTCGTTCATCCAGCGGCGCGGGCGCGCCGGCCGAGAGCGCGGCACCCGGCCGATGACGGTGGTCACCCTCTCGGACTACGGCCGGGACCGGCTCGCCTACCAGGCCTATGAGACCCTCTTCGCGCCGCAAGTACCTGCCCGGAGCCTACCCATCGGCAACCGCTTCGTCCTCAAGATCCAAGCCACGCAGTCCCTGCTGGACTGGGCGGGCCGCAAGCTCCGTTCGAAGAAACTGCGGGCCGACCCCCGCAAGATACTCAAGGCCCCCGCCGGCCATACTGTGCGCGACGAGGACCGGCCGGGTCACGACATGCTGACCTCCCTGCTGCAGGCCATCCTCGACAAACCTGACTTGCAGGACGAGCTCGCCCGGCACCTGGGAAGGGCGCTGCAGATCAGTGCAGACGAGGTGCAGGCCCTGTTGTGGGAACAGCCTCGCTCACTGCTGCTGTCGGTCGTTCCGACCGCGCTGCGCCGGCTGCGCAGTGACTGGTCGTTCCAGCGCATTGAACCGGGCGCCAAGGAAGGCTCTCTGCTTCCCGAGTTCATCACGCGCTCGCTCTTCGAACCGCTGAACCTGCCCGAGGTCGAACTGCTCCTGCCGTTCACCACGAACGACACGTTGGAGCAGTTGCCCATCGCCCGAGCGCTGCGCGAGGCCGTACCAGGTCGCGTCAGCCGGCGTTTTGGACACCTCCGTGACGAACACCGCACGTGGCTGCCGGTGCCGCCCGCCGGCAGCGACACCCTGCCGCTGCCCCAGATCGTGCAGCATGCCGATCCCGAGGGAACCTGGCATCCCCAGGGTCACGCACCGGAGGGGTTGCAGGTCTTTCGGCCCACCCAGTTGAACCTGGAGCAGCCGGGCCCGGAAATTTCCGACCGGTCGCAGGGGATCCCGCTCTGGGGCACGCAGATCGTCGTGTCCGATGAGGCGCCGCCGGCCCCGGCGGACATTCCCACCCCCTCGCTGTGGCACGAGCGCGTGCAGGCCATCCGCTTCGGCACGCACGCCGCCGGCAATCCCATTGAGATGCGGCGCATGACCGTCGGCGCCGACTGCCAGGTGGCGCTCGAGCGCGGGGAAGTCGAAACCCGCAGAATCCACTACGAGTTGCACGGCAAACCGGCTGCGCTCGGCTTCCGGCAGGGGGTCGACGCCGTGCAGATCCTGCTCCGGCCCCTGGATACCGCAGACCCCGCGGTCAGGCAGTACCTGTCGTCACCGCAATGGCGGTCCCTGGCGTTCTCGCAGACTCTCGCCGAGGACCCTGCCCTCGATGACATCGCGAACAAGTTCCAGCGCGTGTGGCTGGGCCAGGTCTATCTGACCTCCTTCGCGCTCGAAGGCCTCAAGCAAACGCACACCGCCCAGGAGATTCGAGCCTCGCTCGCTGACGGAACATGGACCGGAGAACTGTCCCGCATCCTCAGCGTCCTCTACCGCGACACCAATGACCCCGACCACGCGCTCGACAACGCGCGGCTGGTCGACGGGCTCACGGAGTTGCTGCGCGATCCACGGGTTGTCGCCGCCGTCGACCGCGCGGCCGAACACCTCGTGGACCCGGACCTCGCCGCGCGCACGGAGGATTTGGCACAGCGTGCCTATCGCGACACCGTGGCCGCGGCGATCCTCGCCGCTGCACAGCGCGCTTGCCCCGACGCCCAGGACGGGGACCTGATCGTCGACGTGGTGCGGGGGGCCGCACCCGGTGAACCGGCTGTCGTGTGGCTCAGCGAGACCTCCATGGGGGGCCTGGGCGTCGTCGAGAGCCTCGCGCGCTTCTACGCAGCAGACCCCCGCCGCTTCTGGGCGCTTGTCACCAGCGCATTCGCCCCCAGCGACTACGAGTACGTAGATGCCACCCTTACCCGGTTGCTCCGTCACCTGGCCGACGAGCCCCAGGGAGATGCCGCCGAGGCCCTGCGCGCCCTGCGCGCAGCCGACGATGCCGAGTCGGCCCAGGAGGCCCTGAACACTCTGCTGGCCGCATGGGAGCAGTTGGACGGCCGCCCCCGACGCACGGCGGTATCAGCGTTGTCCACCCGCCTGCTCCGGCCGGGCGCCGGACCCGACACCGACGCCCAGGCCCTGGCCATGGTGGACGCGTGGAGCACACTGGAGCAGCGGCTCGGAGTCGAAGTCGATGCAAACGTCATCGCCTTCGCCGTCGGCGACAAGCAACTGAACGCCGGTGGAACCAAGCAGCTGACGGCCGACCAGGCCTTCAGCATGCTCTGGCCCCGCGGACGACAAGCCCGCACACAGGATCTCCAGCACTACCAGCCCTACGCCGACGCGCCGGCCCTGGATCGCCTCCTGGTACGCGAAGCGCACAACGACCGCCTGCCCCAAGTCGACGTCACCGCCAGCGACTGGGACCTGGCCTACCAAAAGGCGATGTCCGACAGCGGCGCCGCCGACCTCATCTGTCCCGCAGACGCCTCGCACGCCCTGGCCCAGGCCCTGGTGCGCGTGCCGGCCCTGCCGGTGCACCGGGACGTCATGGTCGTCCACGGCGAGGTCCGCGGCTATACCAGGCATCGAGACGAACTCCGCGTACGGGTGGAGTTGCGGGAGGCAACCCAGTGAAGGATCTGACCAGAACCGTGCGCACCAGCGGCCGCACAGGGCTGCGCATCGACTCGACACTGTCCGCTGTGCTGATGGCCGAGATACTCGATCCCAGCAATGACCTGTGGCTGGTCTCGCCATGGATCACCGATATTCAGGTGATCGACAACAGCCAAGGCACCTACGACGCCTTCTTCGGCGACGTCCCACCCAGCGGATGGCGGCTGTCTGACACCCTCCTGCGCATCGCCGGCGTCGGCGCCCGCGTGCACGTGATCACGCGCCCGGATCCGCACAACGATGCCTTCCTGCGGCGGATCAGCGCTCCCGGCGTGGAGCGCGTGCACATCCAGCGCGACCCCGACGTCCACGAGAAGACCCTGTGCGGGCAGGAGTGGATCCTCACCGGGTCGATGAACTACACGGTGCGCGGCATGGCCAAGAACGACGAACTGGTCACCTACAAGGTGGGCGGACCGGACGCCGGCCAGGCGCGGCTGGACCTGGCACAGCGGTGGAGGAGTGGCTCGTGACGCAGACCCAGCCTGAGCAGCACGAGGCCCTCGAAGCGTTCCTGCAACGCTTCTTCGGCGCAGGAAACGGCGTCTGGCCGGGCCTCGATCCGGACTACCGCTTCAAGGACCGCACCCTGCCGTTCGTCGAGGCCCTTCGCCGCGGCGACGACGCCCCCGCCGTGCTCCCGCGCGCCTATACGGACCGCGACCGCTTCGTTGTCTATGTCATCGCGCGGGAACCCGGGGAACGGGCCAAGACAGCCGAGTTGATCCGTGCCTTCGCCGGCCCCACCTACATCACGTACGACGAGCAGGTCGGCATCCAGCCCGTCTGGCTGGATCCCGCCGACCCTGTCGAGCAGGCCATCCGCGACTACGCCGGCGAGCGGACCACATTCCGTCTGGAGACGGGGCGCACCCTCGAGCACCGCCGGAATCTGGCCGGGGCCCTGGAGTTGATGCAACGGACCCAGGCGCGCCGTCCCCCCAGGATGTGGCGGGTGGCCAAGCCGATCGGCCGGCTCCTGGCCGAGTTCGACGCTTCCCTCTCCGCGGGAGCCGAGGCCGCCTCGAGCGTGGTCCTCGACCACCTGGCAGCGGCAGGTGTCACGGCAGCCAACCTTGCCAACTTGAGGATCAAGCGGCTTGACCGGCTCGGCCGCAGCGAGGAACTCCTCCACCTGCCCGAACTGGCCGACGTCGTCCAGCAGGACCTTCCCCTCCCGGTCAGGGAAGCAATCTTGAACGCCGTGTATGCGGCGCTGGAGCAGCCCCTGGCGGAGGGCGATCTGCCGGCCGCGCGGGCACGGCTGGAGGAACGGGGACGGTTCGTCCCTGCCTTGCTGGACACTGCTGTAGGCGACCTCGGCACCCCGGCCTTCTCCGTGCTTTTGCTGGCGGCCACCGTCCTCGAGGACCTGCCTGCCCTGCGTCGCCTCGCGGATGCCGTGCAGGGCCAAGCCCGCACAGGCGCGTTGCCCCCGCTGCTCTGGCAGGACGCTCAGCGCGTCCTGGCCGACGGCGATGCAGCCGCAGAGCCTCCGGCCGATGCGGATCCCGGGCCGCAGGTTGCTGCCGACGACACGCCGCGAGATGGGCAGAGTGTTGGCTCCTGGCCGGCCTTCCTCGCTGCCGTGGCCGCGGGGAGCAGCCAGGGCGCCGAAGCTATCAAGGAGCGCAGTTGGAGTGCATGGCCCCCGCCGGCAGACCACGATGCAGCGCTGGCCGAACTGCTGGACGGCTTGGAGAATCAGGCCGCCGAGGAGGCGTGGCGGGCGGTCGGGGCGTTCATCGAGGCCGTTGGGTATGCGGCCCCCGCCGGGCTGACGGCCCATGCGTTCGTCCGGAACGCGGTCGCCTTCGACCGGTTCGGCCCCGGCGACCTCGCCGCGCTCCAGGCACTGGCGGAGATCGCACTGCGGGCTGCCCCCTCCCCACAGACCTACGCCGAACTGCTCGATGAGATCGGCGCCTATCGCAGTCGATGGGTCTCCCCCGAACGAGCCGCAATTGCTCTGGACTTCGTCGATCGGCTGTTCTTGGCGGCCTGCCCGGACCAGCAGGCCCGCGCCACGCTCGCCTACGACCTGCTGGAACCGCTGTGGCGTCACCAGCAACGGCTCAACGAAGCAGACCTGGCGTTCGCCAAGCGTCTTTCCGGAGAAATGGACGTCCCGTTCTCCTGGCAGGAGCGGGCTGTCTCCGACGGCGACCAGGAGTCGCCGCTCTCTGACCTTCCGCCCATGACGGTGCTGCTGTATTCGCTGGACGAAGCCGTGCTCACGCGCTGCGCCGAAGAGATCAAGCAACTGGCCCCCGGGGTTGACGCCACCCGTTCCAGCGACCACGTCGGCAGTGCGCAACTCCGGCAGAAGGCTCGCTCCGCTGATCTGGTCGTCATCGCGACTCGCTGTGCGAAGCACGCGGCTACCGGCTTCATCACGCAGCACGCGCGTACCCAGCACATCTTCTATGCGGATGGCAGTGGCTCGGCATCCATGCTGCGGGCGGCGGTCACCGGCCTGCGCTCTGCTGCAGGAAGCCGCTGACCCACCGGTGGCCTCCCCCTCGCTTTCGTGGAGGAGGCCACCGGTGGGTCAGCAGGGAGGCGTGACTATTTGCCGACCCAGGCCTGCAGGTGGCTGCTGAGCAGCCGCACGTCGCTGGCCGTGTTCTGGAGGCTGTTCCAGCGGCGTTCCTGGCCGTCTGCAAACGTCCAGGTGCCTGACGTCCAGGCGACGTTGCCTTCCAGGCCGCGCAGCGTGATGCGGACCTTGTTCCAGTTGACCTTGTTATAGGGGACATCCGCGGTGAGCCGGTCCATAACGAAGCCCATGGCCTGGATGCCCACGCCGTGGGTCAGCCTCGACTCCTTGGGAGGTCTGTCCCACGCGTCCTCGAACATGCTCGCCACGGGCTTCCAGAAGGACAGCAGGTGCGCCAGCATCGCCTCTTCGTCGCCGGTACCGTCCTCGGCGTTGCGGTATTGGTACAGGGCGCCTTCATAGATGCTGTGCTCCAGCATCTTCAGAACGCTGTTGTCCTTGATGTTGCCGCCGGGCGACGTGGGGCTGCTGATCCTTCCGCTGAAGGGGCCATCCCCCATGTTCAGCAGGACCATGATCTTCGCCGCGAGCTGGCGGCGCGCGTACGAGCGCGGCAGCTGGCCAGTGGTCTCGGGTAGCAGTTCGTACACGAGGCCCTTGGGCAGCGGCTTGGTCGAGTTGACCAGGATGAACTGCGACCGCTGCTCTTCCTGGGAGGCAATGAATCCCACCGCCGCCACGGGGAACTCCGCCAGGTCGGCGTCCCGGATCGCGGCGCTGCGCTGCTGGCCGTCCACGAGCCAGGCCGGCTTTTCGTGCTCGGCGAGCGACTCGTCGACGGGGATGACCAACTCGCCCGGGACGGCGTAGTCGATGCCCTTGGTCGGCCGGCCCGCAACGAACTCCACCCGGTCGTCGAACGCAAGGACCAGGGCGTTGGGCAGCATCGCCCCGTCGGACTCGAGGTAGCGGCGGATTGCCCGGATGTGGCTGAGGGCCTCGGGGCGCTGATACCCCTGCAGTTGCTTCTCGTCATCGCGGCGGATGCGCGAGACGGCGGTGAAGTCGTGCAGCTTCTTGCCATCGACCGCGAAGCAGTAGATCTGCTTGTCGCCTTGATTCACTTGCAGGGCGGGGAGTCGCAACGCGTATCGGTCGGCCACATCATCTCCTAGGTGGGCAGTTCGTAGACATCGGGCGGTTCGGGTGTTCACGTGAAGTTGAGCTGGCTCATCTTCGCCTGGAGGACGGTCATGTTGTGGAATCCGCGGCGCTTGTTCCGTTCGGTACCGCGGAAGATGACGATCTCGACGCCCAGGTCCTTGCAGAGAAGGCAGGAGCAGTACTTCCAGGGACGGTCGGCCAGGGTTTTCTTGTATTTGTCGTGATATTTGGCCCATTTTTTCTCGTCAACGAGAGTCAAATAGGTCTCCAACGCTGCCATGGCCTCGGTCAGTTCCAGTTGATCGTTGCCGTACGCACGCAAGGCGTGGAGGCATTCGCGCTCCGCCTTGATGGCGGCTGACTGGGAGACCACCCCCGCCAGGATCTGCCTCTTGAGCGTGGGATTTCCGTCGACCTGGGGGACCCGGACGGCCGTGTAGGTGTCCTCGGCGGTGTGGAAGTTGTTGCGCTCGTCCATGAAGGCCTGCCGGAAGGCGGAGGTGCTGTCGAAGCTGGCTACGCCGCGCTTGGAGAATTCTTCCATGCTGCCGATGCGCGTGATGCCCAGCAGGTGCAGTTTGGTGTTGTCCTTGTCGCGGATCTCTTCGATCTTGTCAAGGCAGGCCATGATCTCGTGGGACTTGAGGGGGACCATGCCGCCAAGAGCGATGCGCTTGTATCCCATGTCCTGGAGTTGGGTCACGCTGTCTGCATAGCTGGCCGGGCTCCATCCCTGGGCGGCGCCGAAGGGGATGACCTTGCTCTTGCGGTCCTCGATGCCGGCAAGGAATTCCTCGGCGAGCCTGAGCGAGATGCGTCGGCGCTCGGCCCACGCGGGGTCGACCTCGGCGTCGGTGGCCTCCGGTTGGTAGCCGAAGATCACGTGGTCAATGCTGACGCCCTCGTCGAACTGGCATCCTTCATAAAAATCGAGAACTTCTTCAACTGAGTACGGAGGGATCTTCTCGTCGACATAGTTGAATGCGCCGCAGTCTCCGAGGCTGTCCATTCCTTCGGGGAGTCGGAAGAAGTCGCGGACGCCGAGGCGGTAGAGCCGCTGCCGCTGGGGAGCAGTGTACTTTCCGGCACCCTTAACAGAGCCGTCAACGATGGCCTTGCTGACCAGTATGCCCTTGTAAGGGGCGGGAGTGACTACCTGGTGCGCATAGCGGTCATCGCGCTGCCGGACGCGAAAGTCGGAGTATTCATCGTTAAGGAAGTCGTAACTCGGGCTGACTTGGTCCTGACTGTCCGGAAAATAGAATTTCACGACGCGCTGGTCCTTGACTGGAAGTAGATACGAATCAAAAGGTTCGAAAGGGTGCTAATGTGCCGTGGTGTGTTCTGGAGTTCGTCCCACGGGGTGTTGAGTTCCGGCCAGCGTCCCTTGGTCCAGTGGCAGTGGGGAGCGATGAGCGCCAACTCGGCCTCGGCCCGCTCGTAGGCCTCGGGCGAACCCGGTTCGGCGACAGCGAGGACCCGGTCCATGACTCGGTCCATGAGTCGCCCCATCGAGCGGATGCCGACGCCGTGCATGAGGCGGCTCTTGGTCGGTGACACGCCCCAGGCGTCGGGGAAGGTGTCCCGTACCGCGCTCCAGTAGGTGATGAGGATGGTGCGGATCGTGGCGGTGTCGACCGTCCCGTTCGAGAGATTCTTGTACGGGAAAAGAGCGCCTGACGGCTTCAGGGATTCCTCGATAGCGGAGATCAGGCTGTTGTCCTTCACCACGGCACTGGATCGCTTGTCCGTGGTGGTCGACGCCTGCTTGATCAGTCCCTTGAAGGGGGAATCGGCGTCCTGGTTCAGAGCATTCACCAGGACAGAAGGGAGCTTTTTCGCGGACAGCTTCGTCGGGAGTTTGGTGTGCACCTCGGGGAGGAGTTCCGTCACCAGATTGCCGGGCAGTGGCGACACCGTGTTGACGCGCAGGAACTGATCCCGCTGCACCTCGATGTCCTCGGCGACAAAGCCGGCCACCATGACGGGTAGCTTGGATCTGCGGGTGCGCGCGAGTGCCAGGCTCCGCTGCTGCCCGTCCACGATGAAGGCAGGCCGGGGCGCGCTGGGCGACTCGGGCAGGAAGATCTCCAGCGTCCCGATGGTGGAAAGACCGTCCGTGCTGTTCGGTCCGCGGCTGCCCCGGAACCGCACCGAGGTCGGAAGGGCAAGGATGAGGCCGTTGGGGAACAGCACGTCCTCGCTGTCGAGGTACTCCAGGATCTGCTTCACGTGCTGCTTCTTCTCGGGCCTCTGGTACCCGAACAATTTGCCCGCTTCGTCCCGGGAGATCCGCGCGACATCGGCCACCCGGTCAATCTCTCCCGCTTCGAGCGCGAACACGTACAGCGGGATGCCCGGATTCTGCTCGATCCGCAGTGCCCTGCGTCTGATGACGTCTTCTGTCACCGCTCCCCCATGGTCCTCTTGTACAGACTGGCAAACCTGCTCTGCTCGCACGCTCGACCGCTGGCACGCAGGGCCCGCAGCAGCCGGGTGCGGGAGATGTCCGGCACCTTCGCAGTCTCCCGCCCGATAAAAGCGATCACGTCATCATCCGACATGGGCTCCCGGTTGTACTGCACCGGCTTCGTGGTGGTGGCCGACCACGCATTCCACGCCTTCTGCGCCTCCGGCGAGGTGAGCGCATGGTTCCCGGCGTGTTCGAGCCACGCCGCTGCCATGCGCGCGTTCAGGCTCGTCAACGTGCCGCCCACCGCATGGCTCAGGCCGGCGTCGGACCGGACTCGGTGCACTCCGGGAACCTCGCGCACGCCCCCGATGAGCAGCGCCTCACCGCCCTGCTCCCCCAGGGCCAGCAGTTCCTCCTCCATGGCGCCCGCATAGACCTCGGACAGCACCATCAGCACCGGCCCCCGGCGGCCGAGTTCCTGCAGCGTGGCCCGACCGGTTCCCGCCTGAAGGTGACCCCACCACCGGGCGTTCTCCTCCGTTGACGTGGCAACGGCATCGGCGTGCCGCGTGCTGAACGTTGCCGCATAGACGGGTGCCTTGTGCACTTCGGGCTCCACCTGTTGCAGGCCCAGCCCGGCCGAGGCCACCCACAGCTCCGCCTGGTACCCCGCGGCCGAGGCCGCCGTCACCAGTCGGCGCGACCGAGCCCAATGATCACCGCGGTAGAGGTCCGAGAGGGAGTGCAGAGAGGGCCCTCCGCGGGCGGTCGCGCTCCGCAGGCGCTCCTGCCAGTTGCCGGAGCGCTGCTTCACACTGCCCTCCGGCAAGTTCCTGGCGCACAGGGCCGCGTCCGGCCTCTCGACCTTGCGGTCAGTGCACGTAACTACCAGCGATAGTTGCCCCACGCGGTTCGACTCCTGACACTCATAACTCGTACTTGCTGGCGGTTACTTTACCTGTCAGTTTCCACGCTAGGCTTCAGGCATACACAACGGTCTAACTAGGGAGTAAGGCATGGCACGTCCTGCGATCGTTCTGCTGAGCGGCGGCCTGGACTCGACCACGGTCATGGCCATCGCGAAGGATCAGGGCTACACGCCCTACGCCCTCAGCTTCCGCTACGGTCAGCGCCACAGCGTGGAGCTCGAGGCCGCGAAGCGCGTGGTCGAGGCCCAGGGCGCGGCCCGGCACGTCATTGCTGACATTGACCTGCGAGTTTTCGGCGGCTCCGCGCTGACCTCTGACATCGAGGTGCCCAAGCACGACTCTCTGGACCACACCGAGGAGGGCGGCGTGCCCATCACTTATGTGCCTGCACGCAACACGATCTTCCTGTCGTTCGCGCTGGCATACGCCGAAACTGTCAACGCGAGTGACATCTTCACCGGTGTCACTGCCGTCGACTACAGCGGCTACCCGGACTGCCGTCCCGAGTACATCGACGCATACGCAAAGATGGCCAACCTGGCGACCCGTGCCGGCGTCGAGGGCACCCAGCAGCTCAAGATCCACTCGCCGCTCATGGAGATGTCGAAGGCCGACATCGTGCGTGAGGGCCTGCGCCTGGGTGTGGACTACTCCATCACCTCCAGTTGCTACGACCCCGACGAGCAGGGACGTGCCTGTGGCCGCTGCGAGACCTGCCTGCTGCGCCTGAAGGGCTTCGCCGAGGCTGGTTCCACCGACCCCGTGCGGTACCAGGACGCCTGAGAATGACGTATCTGATCAAAGAGATCTTCTACACCCTCCAAGGCGAGGGCAGCCATGCAGGCCGCCCGGCGGTCTTCTGCCGCTTCTCACGCTGCAACCTGTGGACGGGCCTGGAGAAGGACCGCCACCGCGCCATCTGCCAGTTCTGCGACACCGACTTCGTGGGCACCGACGGCGAAGGCGGCGGCCGGTTCGCCACGCCCGAGGACCTCGCCCAAGCCGTGGAGAACGCCTGGCCTTCGGAGTCCGCCGAGCACCGCTTCGTCGTGTGCACGGGCGGCGAGCCGCTCCTGCAACTCGACGAGGCGGCCGTCGAGGCCCTGCATGCCAGGGGCTTCGAGGTCGCGGTCGAGACCAACGGCACGCGCGTGCCGCCGGCGGGCATCGACTGGCTGTGTGTGAGCCCCAAGATTGGCTCCGAACTCGTAGTCACCAAGGGCGACGAGTTGAAGCTGGTCTACCCCCAACTGGGCGGAGCTCCCTCCCAGTTTGAGAATCTGGACTTCAGGTTCTTCCGCCTTCAAGCAATGGATGGCCCCGACTTGGAGGCCAATACCCGTGCAGTAGTCGACTACTGCATGAAAAACCCGCGCTGGATTCTCTCTCTCCAGACGCACAAGTATCTGGGAATTCAGTAAATGGAAATCTTTCGCGAGTTCAATTTCGAGGCGGCGCACCGGCTGCCCAACGTCCCCGAGGGCCACAAGTGCTCCCGGCTGCACGGCCACTCCTACAAGGTGATCGTGCACGTCGAGGCGCCGGTTGACCCCGAGGCGGGCTGGGTCATGGACTTCGGTGACCTCAAGCGGACGTTCAAGCCGATCGAGTCGCAACTCGACCACTATTACCTGAACGACATCGAGGGCCTGGAGAACCCGACCAGCGAGGTCCTGGCCCGCTGGATCTGGGAGCGCCTCCAGCCCAACCTGTCGGGGCTCTCGGCTTTGACGGTCCGCGAGACGTGCACGTCGGGCTGCACGTACCGGGGCGAGTGAGCATGCACGACATCCAGAACGAGACCGACTCCCGGGGTATCGAACTCGACCGGGTCGGTATCGACGGTGTCCGATACCCCGTGTCCTTCGAGGACGGCCATCTCCGCCAGGAGGGCATCGCGGACTTCGAGGTGACGGTGCGCCTCCAGCACGACCGGCGCGGCACGCATATGAGCCGCATGGTCGCCCTCGTGCACGAGCACTTGCAGAGGTTCGACCCGCGGCGGTTGCCCACTGTCCTCAAGACCGGCGCGGATCTGCTGGATGCGCCCGCCATCACCGTGGCGATGGCCATGCCCGTCAGCACGACCGTGGTCGCCCCGGCAAGCGGCCGTGAGTCAAAGCAGGTGCACGACATCCGCATCGAAGGGCACTGGGACAACGGCAACGTGACGGTCCAGACGGCCGTGACCGCGGAGGTGACCAGCCTCTGCCCGTGTTCCAAGGCCATCTCCGACTACGGCGCACACAATCAACGCAGCCAGGTCACGCTCACCGTGACCGGCCAGGGCGACACCCCCTACCCCCTGCCGGTTCACGGCGCCGTGCGGTTGCTGTCGTCCTCCGCTTCGGCGCCGGTGGTGCCCTTGGTCAAGCGCGCCGACGAGCGTGTCCTGACCATGCAGGCGTACGACAGTCCGGTGTTCGTCGAGGACATGGCCCGCGCGGTCAGTGCCTCCTGCCGGGATCGGGGCCTTCGGCACGCGGTGAATATCCGCAACCTGGAGAGCATCCACAGCCACGATGCCATCGCCTTCATCTCTGGTTAGCTAACCAGTCCACGGCATCCAGCGCGCGGGCTCTCTCTGGCCCTGCCCCTGTGCATCGCACGGGCCGGGCCAGCTTTCGTGCGCCTTTCAGCCTGGAACGCCCGTGCCGGGGAGTATCGGCTTGCGTTCCGTAGATTCGATGAACGTTCCGGGTTTGATGGAGACATCGGACTGTCCCGGGTTGGGCGGAGTCGCCACCACGCAAGAGGGCCGTGCTCGTCGAGCCAAGGTGTTCAATCGCACCCTGCCCGCCGTCACCGAAGAGACCCCGGAGCCACAAGTGTCGGACGGGGAGATCGCACAAGAAGGGGATGACCAGGAACCACCTGAGCCGGCCGCATGAGCCTGTTCACCTGTGTCGGTGTGAGGTCTCAGGACTTCCTTCACGGATTGTCGTCAGGAGATGCTTGACCGCCCTTCTGGGTGCCCATGCCCTTGACGTACAGCCTGGTGATGGGGCCGGGGTTCTTGCGGGGCCGGACAGCGAGTTCGTTCTCCCCATGGAAGATCCGGAAATGGGTGTCCTCGATGATGACGGTGACGATCTTTCCGGCATGCCGGGGGCCGAGCTTGATGAACTGGCCATTGACCATGAAGCGACCGCTCGCATGCACCTTGCGCTGGGCTCGGATAGAGCCAGTCGGCAAGGGCGGAGGAGGCAGCGGAGAAGCAGCAGTTCGCGCCCCGGGTATCCGCCCCAGCCGGTCCGCTGGCACCGGACAGGGCCAGGTGCCCATCAGCGCGTCGTCGGCAATGGCGTGCATGAGGTGCCCGTCGAGCCGGAGGGTGATGGCGCGACCCGCCAGGGCGAAGCCCACCTGGTATCGACCTCCTGCCAGGCAGACAAGTCCATCTCGCTGGACCTTGCGGTCGACTTCGACCGGCTCGCCGGCGGCGAGGATGGCTTTGCCACTGCGGGCTCTGGGCAGGGCGGCCGGTGCAGGTTCCGGACCAGCCGGGCGAGCTCCGTAACGCATGGTCAGATAGGCGAGGTCCTCCGGCCGCAGCCGGGACGGGACCGTGGTGATCAGGTGCCCGTCCAGCAGGAAATGGATGCTGCGCTGGTTCGCCCAGACCGTTAGCGTCCGTCCCGCCAGTGCCTGATGGATGCCCACCCGCTGTCGGCCGGACACCAGGGTGATCTCACCGCTGGGCGGTACTCTCAGCTCCAGTTCCACCGCCGTCCCATGCGGGGGAAGGTCCGGCGGATCGACAACATCGATGAGCAACTCCGGTTCATCCGCCGCTTGTTTCATCTGGTCATCGGCCTCGTGGTCGGGGGCGTGGGGCCGAAAGAGACTGGATGGGGTGGCCATGTCCAGTGCCTGATGGGGGCGCTGGTGGTTGTAGGCGTGCACCCAGCCGTCCACCGCCTCCTGGGCTGCGGCGAGTGACTCGAACGGCACCACGTGGTCAAGGAACTCCTCCCGCAAGGTGCGGTGGAAGCGTTCGATCTTGCCGGTGGTGGTCGGCGAACGCGGCTTGGTGAGTCTCTGGGTGATGCCGTTCTCCCGGCAGATGCGCTCGAAGAGCACCTCCACCGGCTGTGGACGCGTGTGGCGGCCGGTGAACTGCTTGCCGTTGTCCGTCAGGACCTCGAAGGGCACCCCGTAGCGGCGCATCGCCGCGGTAAATGCCGAGCACACCGCACGGGCGCTGGGCACCGCGACAACCGAGGCGATGACGATGAACCGTGCATGGTCATCGATGCCGGTGACCATCTTGCATTCCCGCCCGTCCGCCAGCGGCACCCCGCCCACCAGGTCCATCTGCCACAGATGCATGGGTGCCTCGCGCTGCCACCGCCGGTATCGGCGTGGATGCTGCTGTTCTTGCGGCCGTACCAGCCCGTTGCGGGACAGCACCCGATGCACCGTCGCCCGGGATGGCGACGTATCCAGCCGGTGCCGGACCAGCTCGTGCGCGATCCGCCGAGCCCCCCACCTGGGGTGTTGCCGGCGCAGCTCGCAGATCACGGCCTCCACCTCTGCGGATAACCGTGTGGGACTGTTTCTCGGCCGCCGCGAACGGTCGGCAAGACCGGGCATGCCCTCCTGCTCGAACCGCCGCCGCCAGGCGTGAAGAGTCTGGCGGGACACGCCGTACCGGGCTGCGACCTCACCGATCGGGGACGCACCGAGCACCTCACGGACGGCTCGGTAGCGGTACTCGGTCAACTGCTGCGGATCCACAGGCGCCTACCGAAGATGCTGGCCTCGCCGGTGAGCGAGGAACAACGATCAATCCGTCAGGTCAACCATGTCCAGACGACGAACGGTTAAGCATCTCCTGAGCCCCAACACCGACACACATGGCCCCCTGGCGCTCCGGGCGCACCAACCACCTTCAGCATGCACGACAAGCGCATGCCCAGCCGCCTGACCAGTCTTCACTTCACCGTTTCCATCTGAGCTTGTTCCGCTTTGACGGACACCGTCGGTGTGGTGGTCAGGCTGCGAGCGCGGGCTCGTATTCGGCAGGACTGCGGTAGCCGAGGCTGCTGTGCAGGCGGTGCAAGTTGTACCAGCCTTCGATGAAATCGAAGATTGAGGTCCGAGCCAGAGCCCGGCTCGGACCGGGTTGTGTGCCGAGCAGTTCCCGTTTGATCGTCGCGAAGAAGGACTCGGCGAGGGCGTTGTCCCAGCACTGTCCGGTGCGGCCGACGGACAGGCGGCGGACACCGAACTCCGCTGCCAGGGAGGCGAATTGTTGGCTGGTGTACTGGCATCCGCGGTCCGAGTGGAAGATCACCGGCCGGGTGGGGCGGCGCTGGCGGCAGGTGGTTTTGAGAGCGTCGGCGACCAGGTCGGTCCGCAGATGCCCGGCGGTCGCCCAGCCGACTACCCGGCACGAGGCGATGTCGATGATGGTGGCCAGGTAGAGTCGGCCCTCCTCGGTCGGAATGTAGGTGATGTCGCCGCACCAGGGGGTGTCGACCGCCGTGGAATTGGGGGTGGAGTCCCGGAGGACAAGGTCGGGCCGCCAGGCGGCTCGCGGATCAGGGATCGTGGTCGGGTGCCGCCGTCTGCCGTGGATGCCCTGCAGGCCGGCCGCATGAGCCGGGCGATCCGCCGGCGACCGCAGCCGGCACCCCTGCGCTGGAGAGCGGCGTGGATGCGCGGGGCTCCGTAGGTGCCGCGCGAGTGCTGGCGGACCAAGGCGATCTGCCGGGTCAGTTCGGCATCGCGAACGGCCCCGGGGGCCGGGCTTTGCAGTTCGGCGGGCGTAGAAGGCGGCTCGGGAGACCTTCAGCAGTTCACACGCGCGCTTGATGCTGTGGCCGCTCTGCTTCTCCGCCTCGATGAACGGGTGCACCGTCACCGGGTCTCCTTCGCGAAGAAAGCCGTGGCCCGTTTGAGGATGTCCGTGTCCCCCCGCAGTCTGCGGTTCTCGCGCGGCAACGCGGCCAGCTCCTCGCGTTCACCGCTGGCGAGGCCATCCCGTTCACCCGCGTCGACCTCAGCCTGGCTGCCCCACAGGCGCACTGCGTCTCTGTGAGATCGAAGTCCTTGGCGATCTGTCCGACCGAGCGGTCACCGCGGCGGCTCAGCTCGACGATCTCGGCCTTGAACTCCGGCGTGAACGAGCGGCGAGGGCGAGGCTCCTTCTTCCCCATGCTCTCCATGAAGGACATCATCCCTTCGGGGCCAAAACCCCTGATCTTCGATGTCCGTCAAAGCGAATCAAGCCCACCCCAAGCCGGACCGGCAAGGGCAAGGAAGCCATCCAGTGCCACACCGCCCGCTTCCGCCTCGTGCCCCAACTCGCGAGAACCGATACGTGCTCAAGAGGCGCCCGAGTGTTCAGACGGTGCTGGCCCGCCAGCTACAACACGCTACTGGGCTGACCTGCGAAGACGTCTCACGCGTTCCCGATTCGGAGAAAGGGCGTTCCTGAGCCTCGCTGAGACGATGCTTTGACCTGCGGTTTCGGAATTATCCGCAAGGCCCACGGAGGCACGGAGGCATCGACTGACCACCCACAGCGTAGCGGATGTGGTCTTCGGGGTTCGCCTCCGTTGGGCGTACGTCCAGGGGTTCGGGGGCTGGGTGAAGTGTCGGGCTTTCGACGATATGGGGCGTATGCAACTATTGCGTGCGACGCAAGCCGTCAAGGGGAACGGTGCGCTCCTGTTAGTGGCCTGTTAGTGGATCATCAGCGCCGACGAGCAGTCTTGTCCCATGCCAGCAACCACCATTCTCCGTTCACGTCGGCGCAGCGGCCCGGCGGCATTCCTCATGACGTTCGTCGTCGCGTTCAGCGCTCTTTCACTCACCTCGTGCCGCGGCGACCCGCAGCAGGACAGTGAGTCTGGGAAGGGGGCGGTGAGCAACAACGCGGCGCCCGGGAAGATGGCGGGGCGCGCCGCGCTGGGGGAGGGCGGGGCGCTGTATCCGAGGGCGATACGGCTGCAGCACAGCGGGAGCGCGAACGGGCGTGTGCTCGCCTCGTCCGTCGTCCACAAGGGCGGCAACGGCGTCGGGGAGATTCAGGAGAGCACCGACGGCGGCAAGAGCTTCCGCCAGGTGGGCGCCGTCGCCGATCCGAAGGGGGCGGACGGCAAGGGGCTGTGCTGCGCGACGCTGTACGAGCTGCCGAAGCAGGTCGGGGACATGCCTGCCGGGACGCTGCTGTGGGCCGCGTCCTTCGGGCAGGACGAGAAGCCGGAGCCCCGGATGTCGATCCGGGTGTTCAAGAGCACCGATCACGGACGCAACTGGAGCCCTCTGTCCACGGTCGCCACCTCGCCGAGTGCCAAGGGGCTGTGGGAGCCGGAGTTCTCCATCGACGCGCAGGGGAACCTGGTCTGTCACTACTCCGACGAGACCGATCCGCGTCACAGCCAGAAGCTCGTCGCCGTACGGTCGAAGGACGGCGTCTCGTGGAGCGGGCCGCGCGACACCGTCACCAGCAAGCTGGAGTCCGACCGGCCGGGGATGCCGGTCGTGCGGAAGCTGCCGAACGGGACGTACGTCATGACGTACGAGATCTGCGCGGCCGGAGGCAAGTACGCGTGCGTGGCGCATCTGCGGACGTCCCGCGACGGATGGGACTGGGGTGACCCGTCCGACCTGGGCACCCGGGCGGAGACGGCGGACGGGAAGTACTTCCTGCACGCGCCGAACCTGGCCTGGGCGCCGGAGGAGGGCAATCCGCAGGGCAAGCTGCTGCTGATCGGCCAGGCGATGTACAACAAGGACGGCAGCCGGGCCCAGGGCAGCGGGCGCACGATCTGGACCAACAGCAAGGGCGGGGAAGGAGCGTGGCGCGAGATCCCGGCCCCGGTCGCCGTGAAGTCCGGCAAGCTCGACTCGTGCCCCAACTACAGCTCCAGCCTGCTGCCGTCGGAGGACGGCAGCCAGGTGCTGGAGATCGCCACCGACTATGAGGGCGGGGTCTGCCGACCGTACTTCGGCACCGGGAAGTCGTAGAACACCACGGGCACCGCCGCACGCATGCGGCGGTGCCCGTGGCCATCAGCGCAGCTCAGCCCTCCGGGCGGAACCGGGCGATCGGGTTCCGCAGGGTGCCGATCAGCTGGAGCGCGCCCGCCGGGTCCTGGAGGTCGACCATCTCGCGGTTGTTGCGCAGCTGGAGCCGGTTGAGGCAGGACAGCGCGAAGTCCTCCTCGAACATGTCGTACTGCTTGAACTTGTCCGCCAGGTGCGGCATCGCCTCCTGGTAGCTGCGCACGCTGTCGGCGACCGTCTGCCAGAAGGTGTCCTCCTCGACGATCCCGTCGGCGACGAGGATGCCGTTGAGGAAGCGCAGGAAGCAGTCGAAGACGTCGGTGAAGATGGACAGCAGTTTCTTGTCCTCGGGAACGTCCGCGCGGATGCGCTCGACGGCCGGGGGCAGGACCGCTTCCGAGTCCAGGACGGCGATCTCCTCGGCGATGTCCTTGAAGATCACCCGCTGGACGGCGCCGCCCTCGATGACCAGGATGACGTTCTCGCCGTGCGGCATGAACACCAGGTCGTACGCGTAGAAGGAGTGCAGCACCGGCGTGAGGTAGGCGTCCAGGTAGCCGCGCAGCCACTCCGCCGGGGTGAGGCCGGACTCCTCGATGAGGGCGGCGGCGAAGGAGCCGCCGTCGGCGTCGGTGTGGAGGAGGGAGGCCATGGTGGCGAGGCGCTGGCCGGGCTCCAGCGACGCGACGGGGCTCTCGCGCCACAGGGCGGCGAGCATTTTCCGGTACGGGGAGTACCGGTTGGTGGCGGCCTCGTACTGGCGGTGGTGGTAGCCGATGGCGGCCCGCTCGCGGATGATCGAGAAGCGGGCGGCCTGGAAGACGTCGTCGGAGGCGATGACGCCCGCCAGCCAGTCGTTGATGGCCGGGGTGGCCTCCATGTAGGCGGCCGACAGACCCCGCATGAAGCCCATGTTGAGGACCGACAGGGCGGTCTTCACATAGTGCTTGGACGGGTGGCTGGCGTTGAAGAAGGTACGGATCGACTGCTGTGCCAGGTACTCGTCCTCGCCGGTGCCGAGCCAGACCAGCCGCTGCTGGGCGACCTCGGCGGCGAAGCTGACGGACAGCTTGTTCCACCACTGCCAGGGGTGCACCGGCAGCAGGTGGTAGTCGGCGATGTCGAGGCCCTGGCCGCTGAGGGTCTCCGCGAAGCGGGCCCGGGTCTCCTCGCTCAGCTCGTCGCGCACCAGCGCGTCGTAGTCGATGTCGGACGAGGCGGTGAAGGTGGAGTGGTCGCGGTGCGCGGCCAGCCAGACCAGCTGGACGGGGCTCGCGGTCTCCGGGGCGTACGAGAGGTACTCGTGGATGCCGAAGCCGAGCCGCCCGTTGTTGGCGACGAAGCACGGGTGACCCTCGGTCATCCCCGTCTCGATCTCCTGGAAGCCGGATGTGGCGAGCTGCGCCGCGCCCACCGGCTCGGCGGCCAGTTTGTAGGCCGTACCGGAGAGGGTGGAGCTGATCTCCTCCAGGTAGACGGGGAGGATGTCGTCGCTGAGGCCGAGGGCGCCGCGCAGCTCGATGAAGAAGTCGAGGGCGTCCAGCGGGCGCTCGGCGCCGTCCCGGCCGTGGCGGGTGATGCTGTCCGCGTCGACCACCCAGTGGTCCAGGGTGAGGACGCGGGCGGCGAAGCGGTACGTCACCGAGCCGTCGTCGCTGGCGACGGCGTAGCGGCCGTCATCGCCCAGCTCGGGCTTCAGCAGGCGCTCATGGGTGAACTCGGCGAGGGCTTTGCGTATGAGGAGGCGGCCCGCCCGCTCCCACAGGTCGGGGGTGAGGTGGGCGACGGCATCGCGGGGGCTCATCGGAATACTCCTTGGGCGGCGCGCGCGGCGACGAAGCGCTCGCGCGTGCAGGTACTGAGGTAGGCGTCCTTCTCCGGTTTGACGATCTTCTCGACGACGTCGAATCCGACCGCCGCGTTCAGCGCGTGCACCGCGTCGTTGCGGACGTCGGGCTCGACGACGACGCGCCGGGTGGCGGGGTCGTCGAAGCAGAACTCCATGACGGTGGTGATCACGGCGAGGGTGAAGCCGTGCACCGGGGTGTCGGTCGGCGCGCACAGGAAGTGCATGCCGACGTCACCCTCGCGGGGCTCGTACAGCCCCTTCAGCTCGACCTCGGCCGGGTCGTAGCGCTCGGCGAGGAAGCCGGGTTCGCCCTCGTGGAGGCCGATGAAGGCCTCGTGGTGCGGGTGGTCGGCGATCCTGCGGTACTCGGCCTCGGTGTCGGCGAGGGTCGCGTCCTGCATCATCCAGTAGGACGCCTTGGGGTGGGTCACCCAGCCGTGCAGCAGCGCGGCGTCGGCCTCCGGGTCGAGGGCACGCAGCTCGAAGCCGCCGAGACGGTCGTCGTGACGCTTGAACAGGGTCATGTGAGCGGTCCCTCCGGCGCGCCGAACTCCTGGAAGGCGATGGACTTCTCGACCGGGTACTCCTCGCGGCCCAGCAGCTCGCGGATGATCCAGGAGTTGCGGTACGGCCCCATACCCAGGTCGGGCGAGGTGAGGCTGTGCGCCTGGGTGGAGCCGTTCTGCAGGAAGATGCCGCGCCCTGTGGTGTCGATGCTGTAGTTGCGGGCGACGTCGAAGCGGCCGTGGTCGTCCCAGCGGATGCGGTCGCGCACCGGCTCCAGGAAGGCGGGCACCTGGTAGCGGTAGCCGGTGGCCAGGACGAGGCCCTGGGTGGTGAGGGAGAAGTCGCGCTCCTGCTCCTCGTGGCGCAGCCCGAGGGTGTACGTACCGGTGGACTCGTCGTACGAGGCGTCCGTGAGCGCGGTGTTGGTGAGCAGCCGGGTGGGCACCGGGCCGTCCAGGCTCTGCTGGTAGAGCAGGTCGTAGATCGCGTTGATGAGATCCGCGTCGATGCCCTTGAACAGGGCCTTCTGCTCGGTCTCCAGCCGGTAGCGGGTGTCCTCGGGGAGGGCGTGGAAGTAGTCCACGTACTCCGGCGAGGTCATCTCCAGCGTCAGCTTGGTGTATTCGAGCGGGAAGAAGCGCGGGGAGCGGGTCACCCAGTTGAGGCGGTAGCCGTGGCTGCCGATGTCGGCCAGCAGGTCCTGGTAGATCTCGGCGGCGCTCTGCCCGCTGCCGACGATCGTGATGGACTCCTTGGCCTGCAGCGTCTCCTTGTGCTCCAGGTAGCGCCCGTTGTGCAGCAGGTCGCCGCCGAGGTCCTGGCAGGTCTCGGGGATGAAGGGCGGGGTGCCGGTGCCGAGGACCAGATGGCGGGCGCGGTGCTCGGTGGTCTCGCCGGTGGGGCGCTGGGAGCGCACGGTGTAGAGGCCGTCGGCGTCGTCGTACGTGACGGACGTGACCTCATGGCCGAAGCGGACGCTGGAGAGCTTGCCCGCGGCCCAGCGGCAGTACTTGTTGTACTCGGCGCGCAGCGGATAGAAGATCTCGCGGATGTAGAACGAGTACAGCCGCCCGGATTCCTTCAGGTAGTTGAGGAAGGAGTACGGGGAGGTCGGGTCGGCGAGGGTGACGAGGTCGGCCATGAACGGGGTCTGGAGGGTGACGCCGTCCAGCAGCATGCCCGGATGCCAGTCGAAGTCGGGCTTGCTCTCCAGGAAGAGGCCGTCCAGCTCGTCGATCGGTTCGGTGAGGCAGGCCAGGCCCAGGTTATAGGGGCCGAGGCCGACCGCGACGAAGTCATATATGTGCGGGGTGGACACGGTGGTTCTCCGGGGTGTTGCGGCGGTCAGTGACGCAGCGACTCAGCTGGCGCGCGAGTGGCTGAGTTCGGGCTCGATGTGCAGGGCCAGGTACTGACCGGCGTGCTCGGCGAGGAGGTCGAGGACGAACGCGATGTCGCGCACCGACGTCTCCGGGTTGAGCAGGGTGAACTTCAGGTAGTGGCGGCCGTCGACGACCGTACCGGCCACCACGGCCTCGCCCGAGGCGGCCAGGGCCTCGCGGGCGTGCAGGTTGGCGCGGTCGACCAGGTCCGGGTCGGAGTCGTCGCCGGGTACGTAGCGGAAGACGAGCGTGGACAGCTGCGGCTCGGTGACGACCTCGAACCGCGGGTCGGTGTCCAGCAGGCCCCAGCCCTCGGCGGCCCGGTCCACGACCTCGTCGAAGAGCGCCCCGACCGCGTCCGCGCCCATGACGCGCAGGGTCAGCCACAGCTTGAGGGCGTCGAAGCGGCGGGTGGTCTGGATGGACTTGTCGACCTGGTTGGGGATCAGGTTCTTGGCGCTGCGCTCGGGGTTGAGGTAGTCCGCGTGGTACGTGGCGTGGCTGAGCGTGACGCGGTCGCGGACCAGGACGGCGCTGGAGCTGACCGGCTGGAAGAACGACTTGTGGTAGTCCACGGTGACCGAGTCGGCGCGCTCGATGCCGTCGAGCAGATGGCGGCGGGTGGGGGAGGCCAGCAGCCCGCAGCCGTACGCGGCGTCCACGTGCATCCAGGAGCCGTGCCGCGAGCACAGCTCGGCGATCTCGGGCAGCGGGTCGATGGAGCCGAAGTCGGTGGTCCCGGCGGTCGCGACGACGGCCATGACCACCTGGTTCTCCTGGCGGCAGCGGTCGAGTTCGCGGGCCAGGGCGACCGCGCGCATGCGCCGGTCCTGGTCGCAGGGGATCGAGATGACGGCCTCGTAACCGAGCCCCAGGATGGCGGCGGACTTCTTCACGGAGAAGTGGCTGGCCTGGGAGGTGAGGATGCGCAGCCGCGGCAGGATCTCGGACTTCGGGGGGACGGGCTCCCCGGACGCGGCGGCCTCCTTCTCGACCAGTTTGCAGGCCTCGTCGCGGGCCAGCAGCAGCGCGTGGAGGTTGGACTGGCTGCCGCCGCTGGTGAAGATGCCGTCGGCCGCCTCGCCGAGACCGATGCGCTCGGCGGTCCAGTCGATCAGCCGCCGCTCGATGAGGGTGCCGCCCGCGCTCTGGTCCCAGGTGTCGAGGGAGGAGTTGACGGCCGTGAGGACCGCCTCGCCGAGCAGTGCCGGGATGACCACCGGGCAGTTGAGGTGGGCGAGGTAGCGGGGGTGGTGGAAGTAGACGGCGTCCTTGAGGTAGACGCGCTCGAGTTCCTTCAGCGCGGCGCTCGGGTCGCCCAGCGGTTGTTCCAGGTCGATGCCGGAGATCTCGGGGGCCAGTTCACCCGGGGTCACGCCGGTGAACGGGCGGTCGGTGCGGGCGACGGTGGAGGCCACCAGGCCGACGCCGTCCGTCACGGAGCGCCGGTAGCTCTCCGCCGTACGGTCGTTGAAGAGGTGGGCCCTGCCATCCGCCGCCCCGGGTATCGACTCCGGCGACGGGTCCTCAGCGGTCTGCGCGAGGAAACTCACGGTCTGTCCTTCCTGGAGCGTGCGGGCGCACGGGTGTGTGCGCGCCCGCGGGCGTGCCTGTGGGGGTGGGGGGGGGTGGGGGTGGGGCTGTGGGGTGATCGCGGGCATGCGGGTGCCCCGGCCGGGGCGCCGGGGCGCGCGGTGGCGCGCCGCGGCGATCGGAATCCGTCGGCCAGTTGATGGGTGATCAGTGGGGGACGAGTGGGGTCAGTGAGCGGTTACGGGGAGGGGGAGCGGGCCGTGGCTCAGACGGGTCAGGCGGCTTCGGCGGATCAGGCGGCTTCGTCGTCGGCTTTCGGGCCGCTGCCGCTCACGGCCTCCTCGACGAGCTGTTCCTCACAGGCGCCGAGCCGCCAGTAGCCGGTGAAGGTCACCGCCTTGCGCTCGAAGCCGCGTTCGCGCACCAGGTGGCGGCGCATCTCCTTGACGGTTCCGGCCTCGCCCGCGATCCAGGCGTACGGGGTGCCGGAGGGCAGCGCGGTGGCGCGTACGTCGTCCAGCAGCAGGGCGGAGCGCGGGGAGCCGGGGGTGGCGCCGTCCCGGACCAGCCAGGTGATCTCGGCGTCGGCCTCGGTGTGCAGCCGCTGGATGTCCTCGGCGTGCTGGACCTCGATCCACACCTTCGCCGGGGTGCCCGCGGGCAGCCAGTCGAGGATGCCCGCGACGGCGGGCAGCGCGGTCTCGTCGCCGGAGATCAGCACCCAGTCGGTGCCGGACGGCGGCCGGAAGTCGACCCCGCCGTTGTCCTCGACGACCGGGCCCAGCAGGGTGACGCGGTCGCCGCACTCGGCGCGCGCGGCCCAGGTGGCGGCCGGGCCGCCGTCGGGGTGCAGCGCGAAGTCGACGTCGATCTCGTCGGGTTCGCGGCGCTGCTCGCGCACGGTGTACGAGCGCATGATGCCGCGTACGGCCGGGTCCATCGTCCGCCAGGTGGCGAACCAGCCCTCGCCGTCCTCCACCGGCACGACCGGGGCGGGCTGGCCGGGGTGCGGCAGGAACAGTTTGAAGCGCTGGTCGCGGCCGCCGGTGGTGAAGTCCCCGAGGCCGGTGCCGCTGAAGGTGATCCGGGACATGGACGGTCCGAGGGCCCGGGTCCGTACGACGTGCGCGTCGAAGAAGCGGAACGGTACGGCGGTGGCGGGGCGGGTGGTGGTGGCTGCGGTCGTCATGGGATCGACGTCTTCCCTTCGCTTGACGGGGGGTCGGCGCAGGTAGCCGGTCAGTCCGCGTCAGCTGACCTTCTTCGCGTCCTGGATGGCCTTGGTGAGGGACTCGATGAGCGGGGCCGCACCGGCGTAGGAGAAGCGCGGCTCGCTGCTCCAGGGCGTGATCTGGTCGGCCTTGACCGCGGGCATCTTCGACCAGGTCGGCTTGGACTTGAGGGCATCCGGCTGGAGGGTCGCGGTGCGGTTGTCCAGGAAGAGCACGTCAGCGTCGTACTTGTCGGCGTTCTCCCAGCTCAGGCTCTCGAAGTAGCCGCCCTTGTCGGGCTTTTGCGGCTGTACGAACTCGACGCCCAGCTCCTGGAAGAAGATCAGGTCGGCGTTGATCTTCGGGTTGGAGACATAGAAGAGATCGGCGCTGCCGGAGCAGGCCATGACCCGGATCTTGTGCGACTTGGCGGTCTTGCGCAGCTCTTCGGACGCCTTCTCGAAGCGGGCCTTGGCGTCGGTGACCTTCTTGGCCTTGAGGTCGGCGCCGAGCGCCTCGGCCAGCGCGGCGTAGCGCTTGATGGGCTCCAGCATGGAGACCCGGCCGGTTTTGATGGCGCAGCTGGGGGCCAGCTGGAGGATTTTCTTCTTGCTGTCGTCCGGGACGTAGAAGAGCGCGCCCGGGTCGAACATGTTGGTGATCAGCAGATCGGGGTTGAGCGAGGCGTACTTCTCGACGTTGAACTGGCCCCAGGTCTGGCCGAGGCTGGTCAGCCGGTCGACGTCGATGTCCCCGGCCTGCACGTCCGGCTTGCCGTTCTTGAGTTTGGTCGGGCCGAACACGCCGGTGATCTGCTTGTCGATGCCGAAGTCGTACAGCGCGGCCGCCGCGGCGACATAGGCGACGATGTGCTCGGGAGGACCATCGTTGGTGATCTTCTTGTCGCGGTCGTCGGTGAACGACCAGGAGCCGCCGCCCTTTCCGCCGGAGTCCGAACCGCCCTTGCCACCGCAGGCGGTGACCAGGGCTCCGAGTCCGGTGGCCCCGCCTGCGGCGAGGAGGCCGCGACGGGAGAGCGGAAGTTCTCTGGCGTGGCGCATGGACCGCATGGAGCTTGCCTTCTCATCAGACGTACGGGGACGGTGCCCAGGGACGGCATCCCGAAGGCGTACTTAGGTTAGCCTAACCAACCCGTTTGTCCAGTGGGCGGGGCCACCCCGTCCCATTCTTTGAGAGGCTGCGGCGCTTGTTCAGCGTCGTTTCACAGGTCGTTCACAGGTCCAGCACCAGCTTTGGGCCCCGGCAGCGTGAGACGCAGATCATCATCGTCTCGCCCGACGACCGCTCCTCGTCGGTGAGTACGGAGTCGCGGTGGTCCACCTCGCCCTCGATGACATCCGTCTCGCACGTACCACAGGTGCCCTCTTCGCAGGAGTACAAAACTGGCACCCCGGCCTCCTCCAGGGTACGCAGCACGCTATGTCCGGGTTTGACGGTGAGGGAGCGTCCGGATCGGTCGAGAATCACTTCGAAACCGCCGGAGTTCGCTTGTTCCGCCCCGTCGTCCTCGTCGCTCGTGTCCACCGGACGGGGCTGGAACCGTTCGGTGCGCAGCGCGCCCGTCGGCCAGGCCTGGCACCGCTCCTCCGCGACCCGCAGCAGCGGCTCCGGGCCGCAGCAGTAGACCAGGGTGCCGGGGCCGGGCTCGGCGAGATACGTCACAAGGTCCGGCAGCCCCGCCTCGTCCTGCGGCACCAGCCGCACCTTCTCGCCGTAGCGGCCGGTGAGTTGGTCGGCGAAGGCCATGGAGGCGCGGGTGCGCCCGCCGTACAGCAGCGTCCAGTCGGCGCCCGAGGCCTCGGCGGCGGCCGTCATCGGGAGGATCGGGGTGATGCCGATGCCGCCCGCGATGAACAGGTAACGGGCGGCCGGGCGCAGCGCGAAGTGGTTGCGCGGCCCGCGCACCCGCACCGCCGCGCCCTCGGTGAGCGCGTCGTGGACCCGGGCGGAACCGCCGCGTCCATCGGGCGCGCGCAGCACCGCGATCCGCCAGGCCGTACGGTCCGCCGGGTCCCCGCACAGCGAGTACTGGCGGATCAGCCCGTCCCCGAGGACGAGGTCGACATGGGCGCCGGGCTCCCAGCCGGGCAGTTCGCGCCCCGCCGGATGACGGAGTGTGAGCGTCACCACGTCGGTGGCCGCGTCGGCTCTGGCGGCCACCAGCAGGGTGTCGTCGTACTCCTGGGTTTCGCTGGAGGTGGCGCTGCTCACGCGGTGGGGCCTTTCTGCTGCGGGGGAGCGAGGGTGTGTCCGTCGGGGTGCGCGAGCATCCACTGCCACAGCTCGACCGGGTCCTCGGCGGAGCGCTCGGCGCCGCAGTGGCAGACGCCGTGGAGCGCATCGGTGCCGGGCAGCCAGTCGATGCGGTAGACCTCGGCGGTGTTCATGGGGTGGCCATCGCCGGGGACGAGGCGGTCCGTTCGCCCTGAGGCCGCTCGCCCTCGGCGGCGAGGCGGGCGAGGATGCGGCGCGCGGCCAGGCCACCGGTGTCGATGTTGATGCTCAGCTCCTGATAGCCCTCGCGCTCGGTGTCCAGCGCCTTCTGGAGCAGGTTCAGCGCGTCCACGTCCTGCATCACCACGGTGCGGTTGAAGTCGTGGAGGAAGGTGGTGACTTCGTCGTCGTCCTGGGCGAAGTCCCGGGAGACGGCCCAGAAGTCATAGACGTGCCGGTCCGTGGAGGGCGTGATGGCGTATGTGATCTCCACATGGAAGGCGTTCGGATCGGAGCCGTCCGCTTCCGGCAGCACCCCGACCGGGGCGATGCGGCTGTGCAGCAGATACAGACAGGGCGCGTGGTACTCGATGTCCTGCCAGCGGGTGATGCGGCCCTCGATACCGGTGGAGCGCGCGTAGAAGGGAGGACACGCGGCGTCGTCCATGTGGCGGCTGACCCGCACGATGCCCGCGCCCTCGTCGACCTCGGTGGTGATGGGGGTCTCGGCGACCTCGGGGGTGCCGATGTAGCCGCCGTGCAGATACGTCTCGTGGGAGAGGTCCATCAGGTTGTCCACGAGCAGCCCGTAGCCCGCGTCGATCGGCTCCATGCCGCCGACCGTCGTCCAGCGCGGATCGGCGAGCCAGGGGGCGCGCGGGATCGCGGCCGGATCGGCGAGCGCCGGATCGCCGATCCACACCCAGACCAGCGAGTCCTGCTCGATGACGGGGTACGAGGCGACCCGGGCGGTGCGCGGGACGCGCTTCTGGCCGGGCACGAACACACAGGTGCCGGAGGTGTCGTAGGTGAAGCCGTGGTAGCCGCAGACGACGTTGTCGCCGTCGAGTCGGCTGGCCGAGAGCGGATAGCGGCGGTGCACACAGCGGTCGGCGAGCGCGACGACGGTGCCGCTCGATGTGTCGCTGCCGGACTCGTCGCCGTCCGGCTCGGTGCGGTAGAAGGCGATGGGCTCGTTCAGGATGGTGCGCCCCAGCAGCTCGCGGCCGATTTCCCGGCCGTAGGCGGCGACGTACCACTGGTTCCGTGCGAATGCGGTCATGCACAGCAGCGTGGTGACGGGGGTCACGCACGGGCAACGGCCCTTCCACTGAGTGGAAGGGCCGCGAGTGGACAGGGTCCTGATCAGCTGCCGAACTGCCAGAAGACCGAGTGGTCCAGCGTCATCAGGACGACCAGCAGGATCACGTCCGCGATGCCGAGCGCGATGCCGAGCAGCGCCCTGCCCCGCCGCTTCGTGTCGCGGACGATCGCGAGCGTTCCGAGGACGATGGCGCAGGGCCCGAAGACCGCGTTGAAGAGGAGGGTGCCGATGAGACCGAGCACGAAGGAGGCGACGGCCATGCCGTCGGCGTCCTGGCGCGCGCGGAGGGGCGAGGTGCGGGTGGGTGCGGTGAGTGCCATGGGTCAGCTCTCCTTGTGTCCGGTGCGTTCACGGATGAAGAAGATGAGCAGCCATGTGCCGATGACGCCGGAAGCGGCGAGGAAGACCGGGAGCGGGGTATGTGCCGCCGCGCCCAGCAGAACCCCCATCAGGGCGAGAGCCGCGACGATGAAGAGCATGTGAGCCTCTCTCATGGTGGTGGATCCGGGGTGCGGATACTCATTAAGTGAACAATTGGATTCACAACTGTTCACTGACATCTAGGCTACCCCCGCGTACGGCTGGCCAAGGTCGGCGAACACCTGTTTACTGGAATGATATGAGTCACACATGCGGGATCCGCGAGGCCCGTAAGCGCAAATCGCGCCGCGCGCTGCTCGACGCGGCGCTGGGGCTGCTGGAGGACCAGAGCCTCAGCAGCCTGGGGTTGCGGGAGCTGACCCGGGTGGTGGGCATGGCCCCGGCCGCCTTCTACCGGCACTTCCGGGACATGGCCGATCTGGGCGTGGCGCTGGTCGAGGAGTCCCTGGGCAGCCTGCAGGGCATGATCCGCGCGATCCTCAGCGAGCGGGACGGGGATGAGGAGCGGATCGACGCCGTGGTGGAGGCGGTCGCCGAGCATGTGCGCCGCCACCCCACCCACATCCGCTTCATCGCGCGCGAACGGCACGGCGGGGTGCGGCCGGTGCGGGAGGCGATCGCCGCCGAGCTGGGCCGGTTGACCGACGAGGTCGCCACGGCCTTCGCGCCCCGGCTCACCCCGGCGGGCTGGCCGCCGGAGGACGTCCGGATGCTGGCCGAGCTGTACGTGGACCGGATGGTGACGACGGCGACCGCGTTCATGGAGGCGCAGGGGGACGAGGAGGAGCGCGAGCGGATCGCCGTCACCGCCCGTAAGCAGCTGCTGCTGGTCAGCCTCGGGCGCCGGCACTGGCGCGGCGCGTGACCTCGACGCGGTAGGAGCCGTCCGCGTCCCGGCCGGTGACCCGGACGCGGACGCGCACGCCGTCCGCGTCCCCCTGGTACGTCTCGCCGGGGCCGAAGGCCGCGTCGCTGAGCCCGGGGTGGACGTTGCGCTCCTGGGTGCATCCGTGGCCGCCGGGGGAGCTGTCCATGACGGTGACCGGGCCGCCGCCCGAGTCAATACGGGTGTCCACCCAGGTCACCAGGACGCCGGGCTTGCACACCGCCTCGTCGTTGCCGCCCTCGGCGCGCGCCTCCAGGGCGTATCCGGCGGAGTCCGAGACCGGGACGAAGACGAGCTTGGTGCCCTCCGGCCGGTGCAGCGGCGACAGCGCGTGCACCGTGGTGCCGGGGCGGGCGGCGCAGCCGACCTGGCGGGGGCCGAGCCAGCCGAGCTTCCACTTGTGCCAGGCCAGCACGTCGTTCCCGGCGCCCCAGTCCTCGGACATCACATCCCAGTGACCGACGTTGTCGCCGCCGCCACGGGTGTAGAGGTCGGGCAGGCCGAAGACATGGCCGTTCTCGTGGGGGAGGACCCGGAAGCCGGTCTTCCGGAGCGAACCGGAACCGTCGTCCTGGCGGCTGTAGACAAAGGAGACATTGGCCAGCGGAACCCCGTCCGCGGTCGGGGCGCGCTGGTTGTCGGCGTACGTCACGGAGAGCACCGCATGCGCGGCGGGCGGCCCGGCGTTGGGCGTGACCAGGACGTTCACCAGGTCGTAGCGGCGGAAGTCCACCTTCGGGTCGGCCGTTCTCGCTATGTCCGCGACCAGCTTGCGGTAGCCGGGCTCGAAGGGGCTGCCGCGCTTTATGCCGTACGAGCGGAACGAGTGCGGCATCCGCAGCCAGTGGCCGACCGGCATCGCGGGCCGGTAGTCGAGCCGTCCGTAGGAGCTGCGGGCGAACCACCGCGAGGTCTGCGGGAAGAACTCCTCGAAGCGCTCGCGGGCCGTGCCCTTGCCGCGCACATCCGGGAAGTCGATCATCAGGTTGAGGGCGTTGACCGTCCCCGTACTGCGGCTGTAGCCGTGGCTGGTGGGGATGCCCTCGGACATCTGCAGCCCGGGACCGGGGGCGAGGGAGCACGGTTCCAGCGATCCGGCCCGCGCGGTGGTCACGGGAGCCGGGGCCCGCTTGGCGGCGGCCGGTTTTCCCGGACGTGGCATCGCCGCCGGGGCGACCACCGCGACCGTGAGCACGGTGGCGATGGTGAACGCGCTGCCTCGGCGGAGCCTGCGTATTCGAGGGCGGGGGGCCTCGCGGGTCTGCTTCATTGCCGTTCACGGTGTGCCGGTGCGCGCGGGGGCGCCCGTGGGGTGCGTCCGTTCCGGCGAATCGGCTGGGCCGGGCGGGCGAAATGCGCGCGAATCAGGTGTGATGCAGGTCACTCGTGGACCGGGAAATTCCGGGGAGTGGTTCCCCGTTTAAACCGGTGATCGCACAAACGGGGACTGACTCCCCGGAAATCTTGAACCTCGAACCTCGAACCTCGAACCGAGCATCGTCGGATGCTCTGATCCCAGGACGATCGGACACGGAAGGGGAAGCTGCCATGGCCGGAGTCACCGCCGCACGCGCCGCGGATCGCGCACGGCACGCACCGCCCCGGCTGCGTGCCGACGCCCTGCGCAACCGGGAACGGATCGTCGGGGCCGCGCGCGAAGTGCTCGTCGAGTACGGGGCCGAGGTCCCGCTCGACGAGATCGCCCGGCGGGCGGGGGTCGGCAACGCCACCCTCTACCGCCACTTCGCGGACCGCCGTGAACTGATCCACCACGTGACCCTGTCGGTGATGTCGCGCGTCGCCGAACAAGCCGAATCGGCCCTGGTCGAGGAGCCCGACGCCTTCCTGGCGCTGCGGCGCTTCGTCCACGCGGCGGCGGATGAGCGGATCGGCGCGCTGTGCCCGCTGCTCTCCGACGGCATCGACAAGGAACACCCTGACCACATCGCCGCCCATGACCGTCTGGACGCCGGTATCGACGCCCTGATGGTGGCCGCCCGGGCGACCGGCCAGCTGCGCGCCGACATCGACGTCGGCGATCTGATGGTCGCCCTCACCCAGCTCACCCGCCCGCTGCCCGGCAGCGGCTGCGTGGACTTCGACGCCTTCGTGCACCGGCACCTACAGCTCTTTCTGGACGGGCTGTCGGCTCCGGCGCGCTCCGAACTTCCCGGCTCCGCCGTCACCTTGGAGGATCTGCAGCACCGGCCGTGACGTAGCTCGCACCCGGCCGCTCACCGCACACCGCTTATTTTTCGCGCGTCCACCGGTCTTCACCTTCGTGTGACGTCCTTGTGCGACGTCGCGCGGCGTCAGCTCTCTCACTCAATGACTCCGCCCGGTGCGAACCGGGTGACAACTCGTTCCGTTTTTCTCACTCTCCGCACCGCTAGGTAGGCCCATCCATGCCTGAAACGGCCCCACATAAGACGTCATATGCTGATCCCCGGCGATGGAACGCGCTGATATTCATCGCCCTCGCCCAGCTGATGGTCGTCCTCGACGCGACCATCGTGAACATCGCACTGCCCTCGGCCCAGGCCGACCTGAACATCTCCGATGGCAACAAGCAGTGGGTCATCACCGCGTACGCCCTCGCCTTCGGCGGCCTGCTGCTGTTCGGTGGCCGGGTCGCGGACCTGTGGGGGCGTAAGCAGACCTTCATCGTCGGGCTGGTCGGCTTCGCCGCGGCCTCGGCGCTCGGCGGCGCCGCGGTGAGCAGCGGCATGCTGCTCGGCGCCCGCGCACTGCAGGGCGTGTTCGGCGCGCTGCTCGCACCCTCCGCGCTCTCGCTGCTCGCCGTGATGTTCACCGACGCCAAGGAGCGGGCCAAGGCGTTCGGCGTCTTCGGCGCCATCGCGGGCGGCGGCGGTGCCGTGGGCCTGATCCTCGGCGGCGTCCTCACCGAATACCTGGACTGGCGCTGGACGTTCTTCGTCAACATCCCGTTCGCCGCCGTCGCCGCGGCCGGTGCGATCGCGGTGATCCGCGAGCCCAGCGAGAGCCGTAACCCCTCCAAGCTGGACATCCCCGGTGTGCTGCTGGCCACTTCGGGCCTGGTCGCGCTGGTCTACGCCTTCACCCGCGCCGAGTCCGACGGCTGGAGCGCGCGGCCGACCATCGCCCTGTACGTCGCGGCCGCGGTGCTGCTGACCGCCTTCGTGATCGTCGAGTCCCGGGTGAAGGCGCCGCTGCTGCCGCTGCGCGTCATCACCGACCGCAACCGGGGCGGGGTCTACGCCTCGCTCGGCCTCGCCGTCATCGGCATGTTCGGGCTGTTCCTCTTCCTCACCTACTACATGCAGATCGTCAAGGGTTACAGCCCGGTCGAGACCGGGCTCGCCTTCCTGCCGATGGTCGCGGGCATGATCACCGGCTCGACGCAGATCGGCGCGCGGCTGATGACCAGGGTTCCGCCGAGGCTGCTGATGGGGCCGGGCTTCCTGGTCGCCGCGTCCGGCATGCTGCTGCTGACCCAGATCGACCTGGACACCTCGTACCCGGCGGTGATCCTGCCCGCGATCCTGCTGCTCGGCCTCGGCATGGGTACGGCCTTCATGCCCGCGATGAGCCTGGCCACCCATGGTGTCGAGCCGCGCGACGCGGGCGTCGCCTCCGCGATGGTCAACACCTCGCAGCAGGTGGGCGGCGCGATCGGCACCGCGCTGCTCAACACCATCGCCGCCAGCGCCACCACGGCGTACGCCACGGGCCACGCGGCCACGGCCTCTTCGCCGAAGCTGCTGCAGCTGCAGTCGATGGTGCACGGCTACACCGCGGCCATCGCCTGGGCGGTGGGCATCCTGCTGCTGGCGGCGGCGATCGCCACCACGCTGATCAGCGCCGGGAGGCAGGACGGCGGCGGCGCGGTCGCCGGTTCGGGCGACGAGGCGGTGGAGGACGCCGTTCCGGTCATGGCGCACTGATGGCCCGTATGGGTGACGGCCCCTGCGGATGAGACAGCCCTAGCGGATGAGACGGCCCCGCTCCCCGGTGTTGCCCGGTGGAGCGGGGCCCTCCCTGTTGTTTGGCTCAGCTTTTGGCTCAGCGCAGCCAGGGGAGGTCGGCGCCCTCGGGCTGGAGTCCGTCGGCGATGATCCGGCAGGCGTCGCCGAACTGGGCGATCTGCTCCGTGGTGAGCCGGTCGAAGATCGCCGAGCGAACGGCGTCGACATGGCCGGGGGCGGTTTCCTTGAGGACGCCGAACCCCTTCTCGGTGAGCACCGCGTTCTGTCCGCGCTTGTCGGAGGAGCAGTCCTCGCGCCGTACCCAGCCGTCCTTCTCCATGCGGGTGATGGCGTGGGAGAGCCGGGAACGGGTGATCTTGGCGGCCTCGGCCAGTTCGGTCATCCGCATCCGGTGGCGGGGTGCCCAGGAGAGCTTCACCAGCAGGCTGTAGTAGACGTGCGGCATGCCCGCGTCACGCTGCAGCTGACGGTCGAGATGGTCTTCCAGCAACATGCTGGCCTGGATGTAGGCCAGCCAGGTGCGCTGCTCGTCATCGTTCAGCCAGCGCGGCTCGTCGGCGTCTTTGCCTGCGTCTGCGTCTGCGGGGGAGTTCATGGCATCCACATCGTTCATAGTAAGTCTACTTCTTGAAATTTAAACAAGTGTGCGGTACCGTCATCTCAGCTACTGCTTGAGACTTCAAGCTTTACTGCGTTCGTCTGGTCATTCGTCTGGTCGAGGAGCCGTCGCCGTGTCGCGTATGCCCGCCCTCTATCTCAGCCATGGTGCTCCGCCGCTCGCCGATGACCCGGTCTGGCCCGGACAGCTCGCCGCCTGGGCGGCGGAACTGTCCCGTCCCACAGCCATTCTGATGATCTCCGCGCACTGGGAGGAAGCCCCCCTCGCCATCGGGGCCACCACGACGATTCCGCTGGTCTACGACTTCTGGGGCTTCCCCGAGCACTACTACCGGGTTCGCTACGCCGCGCCCGGCGCCCCCGAACTGGCCGAGCGCGTCCGCAAGACGCTGCGCGCGGCGGGCACGCCGGTCCAGGACATCCCCGACCGGGGTCTCGACCACGGTGCCTACGTCCCGCTCGCCGAGATGTACCCGGACGCCGACATCCCCGTCCTACAGGTCTCGATGCCGACCCTGGACCCGCGGAAGCTGATGGACATCGGCCGCAAGCTCGCCCCACTGCGCGACGAGGGCGTGCTGATCGTCGGCAGCGGCTTCTTCACCCACAACCTGGCGGCGCTGCGTCACACCGGGCCGACCCCGCCCGGCTGGTCGACCGAGTTCGACGACTGGGGGCAGCGGGCGCTCGCCGGGCAGGACGTCGACGCCCTGCTCGACTTCGAGCACGCCTCGCCGAGCGGCGCCCTCGCCCACCCGCGCACCGAGCACTTCGCCCCGCTGTTCGTCACGCTGGGCGCGGCGGAGGCGGAGCTGGGCAGCCAGCGGAGTGTGATCGACGGCTTCTGGATGGGGCTGGCGAAGCGGTCGGTGCAGTTCGGCTGAGCCCTGGTCCTGGCTGCTGCTCAGCCCGACCGGGCGCGTCAGTCCGACCGGGCACGTCAGCCCGACCGGGCACGTCAGTCCGACCGGGCGCGTCAGTCCGACCGGGCGTGGATGACGTAGAACGTGACCGCGGCCATCGCCAGCGCCACCCCCAGGCCGACGCCGGACGCCCGCCCCACCGCCGCCCCGCTCAGGCAGTAGAGGAAGCCGATCACGCAGCCGAGGAGCGTTCCGTACAGCCCTGCCCGGACCTCCGGCAGTACCCGCCCCTGGACCCGCCCGGCCACGTAGCAGGCCACGCCGACGACGACCGCCGCCACCAGGCCGAGGAGTGCGGCGGAGGGCAGGGTCGAGCCCTGGTTGTGGTCGATGAACATCGCGTAGCCACCGCTGAGGACGCCCAGCACCACGGGGACCACCCAGGAGGCGGAGGCGTGGAGCGGGGTGGCGGGGAGACGCGGCCGGTGGCGCCTGCGCTCCGGGGCCGAGACGGAACTGTTCATGGCAGAACCTCCTCCCCTCCAGCGCACACCCGCGCCGGGTCTCCGGCAAGCCCGGACCGGGCAACCAGAAGGCCGTGGGATCCGTCTTGTGGAGTGAGAGGTAAGGCGGGAAGGCGAGGGGAAGGCGGGGCGGTCCCGGCGCCAAGGGGCGCCCCTGACCTGCGCTTTCTCGACGCTACGGCGTCACGCTGAACCCCCTGTGGCGGCACAGGGTACTGCATGATCGTAAAAAGGTGGGCGCGGCTTGGGAATTCTGTCCGGATTCCAGTCGTTGTTTCCATCGGACGGGGCACCCGCCCAGGGAAGGTCCGTTCATAGTCCGCGCCCGATCCATCTGTAAGGGAGCACGCATGGCAACCCGTGCCGTCGCCCGCAATCAGGCCACCACAGGTGGCGCTGATGGGGCCAACAGTGTTCGCGCCACAGGCGGGGAGATCGCCGATCGCGACCTGGTCGGCATGTATCTCGACGAGATCGCTCGCACCCCGTTGCTGGACGCGGCGAAGGAGGTCGAGCTGTCCCAGGCTGTCGAGGCGGGTGTGTATGCCCAGCAGATCTTGGACGGAGAGGCCGAGGACACCGGAGCCGCGGGTGCGAGCCGAGAGGAGCTCGAGGCCATAGCGGCCGAGGGCGCCCGCGCCAAGGATGTCTTCATCCGCTCCAACCTGCGCCTGGTCGTGGCCGTGGCGCGCCGTTATCCGCGCAGTGGTCTGCCCTTGCTCGACCTGATCCAGGAGGGCAACGCGGGCCTGGTGCGCGCCGTGGAGAAGTTCGACTACACCAAGGGTTTCAAGTTCTCGACGTATGCCACGTGGTGGATCCGCCAGGCCATCACGCGCTCGATCGCGGACCAGTCCCGTACGATCCGGCTGCCCGTCCACCTGGTCGAGGAGCTGGGCCGGATCCGCCGGGTGCAGCGTGAGTTCAACCGTGAGCACGGCCGCGAGCCGGAGCACGCGGAGATCGCCGAGGAGCTGGGCTCCACACCGGAGCGGGTCTCGGACGTGCTCGACTGGGCGCGCGACCCGGTGAGCCTCAACATGTCGGTGGACGACGAGGGCGAGACCCAGTTCGGCGACCTGCTGGAGGACACGTCGGCCGTCTCGCCCGAGCAGTCGGTGATGACGCTGCTGCGCAGTGAGGAGCTGGAGGACCTCATCGGCCGCCTCGACGACCGGACCGCCTCCATCATCAAGGCGCGGTACGGCATCGACGACGGGCGGGAGCGCACGCTCACCGAGGTCGGCAAGCAGCACGGGCTCACGCGTGAGCGCATCCGCCAGATCGAGAAGCACGCCCTGCTGGAACTGAAGAAGATGGCCCGCCAGACCGGCTTCGACGCCGCGGCCTGAGCCCGCCGCGCCGCCGCATGGACCGACTGTCCGCCACAGACCCCATAGACCGAGCCCCGGCGCACTCCCCCGAGCGCCGGGGCTCTTCCTTTCCTTTCCTTTCCTTTCCGGGTTTCGGTCAGGCGGCGAAGCCGCCGTCGACGGCGATCGACGCCCCGCTGATGTAGCGGCCGCTGTCGCCCGCGAGGTGGGAGACGGTCGCGGCCACCTCCGACGGCAGTCCGTAGCGGCCGAGCGCTGTGAAGCCGCTCTGCATGGGGGCGCTTTCACCGTCTGCGGGGTTCATGTCGGTGTCGATCGGGCCGGGGTGGATCAGGTTGACGGTGATCCCGCGCGGGCCCAGCTCGCGGGCGAGCGCCTTGGTCAGGCCGGTGAGCGCGGTCTTGCTGGTCGCGTAGAGGCTGCCGCCGGGGAAGGCGACGCGCTCGGCCATGCAGCTGCCGATGTTGATGATCCGCCCGCCGTCGGCCAGCCGCTCGACCGCCGCCTGGGCGGTCAGGAACGGCGCCCGGACGTTGACGTCCAGGACGCGGTCGACGTCCTCCAGCGACAGCTCGGTGACCGGACCGAGGGCTCCCGCGCCCGCGTTGTTGACGACGATGTCCAGGCGTCCGAACTCGTCGGCGGCCCCGGCCACGGCCGCCCGCACCGCCTCCGGGTCCGCGCTGTCGGCCCGTATCGCCAGGGCCCGGCGGCCCAGCGCCTTGATCTGCTCGACGATGTTCGCCGCGCGGTCGGCCTGGTGATGGTAGGTCAGGGCGACATCGGCGCCGTCCTCGGCGAGCCGGTGGGCGATGGCCTCACCGATGCCGCGGCTGCCGCCGGTGACCAGGGCCGCCTTGCCGTCGAGTGTCATGTGTGCTCCCAGATGCGATGCATACGAAGAATGTGAGGTGAGCGAGGGAGATCCGGATGTGCTGTGATTCCCTCGGACATGACTGATCCTGCCGGGGCGGGGCGGGGGTGTCTGGCGGCATTCGGACCTCGCATTGAAGGCGAGGCCAGGCCGGGCGGTGCTTTCGAAGATGACCCGAGTCTGTCGTGAAGATGATCAGACTCTGCCCGGTCGAGTTTGTTTCGTGCCCGAGTCTGTTTACTTTCCGGAAGTGGCGACGTAATCTGGCCGCGAAATCACAGGTTCGGGCATGGAAGGGACGTAAACCCACATGTACGCACCGGAGCGTCAGCAGGAGATCCTCCGGCTCGCCCGCGACAGCGGACGGGTGGATGTCCTGTCCCTCGCCGAGGAGTTCCAGGTCACCGCCGAGACCGTGCGGCGCGATCTGCGGGCCCTCGACCGGGCGGGTCTGGTGCGCCGCGTGCATGGGGGCGCGATCCCGGCCGGACGTCTCGACTTCGAGCCCGACCTCGCCGAGCGCGAGGGCACCGCCGCCGATGAGAAGGACCGCATCGCGCGCGCCGCCCTCGCCGAACTCCCCGCCGACGGCAGCGTGATCATCGACGCCGGGTCGACGGCGGCCCGGTTCGCCGCCGCCATCCCGCTGGAAGCCGGGCTCACCGTCGTCACCCACGCGCTGCCGATCGCCGCCCGCCTCGCTGACCACCCCGGCATCGCCCTGCACCTGGTCGGCGGCCGGGTCCGCCACCGCACCCGGGCCGCCGTCGACGCCTGGGCGCTGCGCGGCTACGGCGAGGTCAGGGCCGATGTCGTCTTCCTCGCCACCAACGGCTTCTCACCGGAGAGCGGGCTGACCACCCCCGACCTCGCGGAGGCCGCCGTCAAGCAAGCCATGATCAGCGCCGCCCGCCGGGTCGTGCTGCTCGCCGACTCCGGCAAGTTCGGCCAGGAGCACTTCGCCCGCTTCGGCGGTCTCGACCACGTCGACCTGCTCATCACCGACACCGGCCTCAGCCCACAGGACGCCCTCGCCATCGAAAAGCAGGGCACGGAAGTAGCACGCGCATGATCCTCACCGTCACCCCCAATCCCAGCCTGGACCGTACGTACGAGATTCCGGCGCTTGAGCGCGGCGCCGTGCTGCGGGCCACCAGCGACCGGGTCGACCCCGGTGGCAAGGGCGTCAACGTCTCGCGCGCCGTGGCCGCCGCCGGGCACCGCACCGTGGCGGCGCTACCGCTCGGCGGCCCCGAGGGCGCGCTGCTGGCCCGGCTCCTCGAAGAGCTGGGCATCGAGGCGGCGGGCGTGCCGGTGCGCGGCTCGACCCGGGTCAACATCTCCGTCGCCGAGCCGGACGGCACCCTCACCAAGCTCAACGCGAGCGGGCCCGAGCTGAGCGACACCGAGGCCGAGGCGCTGCTGGAGGCGGTGCGCAGCCGGGTCGCCGACGCCGACTGGATCGCCTGCTGCGGCAGCCTCCCGCTCGGGCTCGCCCCCGAGTGGTACGCCGAGCTGGTCGCCCGGGCCCACCGCGCGGGGGCCAGGATCGCGCTGGACACCTCCGGCCCCTCCCTGACCGCGGCCCTGCGCGAGCGCCCCGATGTGGTGAAGCCCAACGCCGAGGAACTGGCCCAGGCCGTCGGCCGCCCGATCTCCACCGTGGGCGAGGCGGTCAAGGCCGCCGAGGAGCTGCGCGAGCTGGGTGCCCGCGCTGTCCTGGCCAGCCTCGGCGCCGACGGTCAGCTGCTGGTCGACGGGACCGGTACGTACTTCGGCACGGCCACGGTCGCGGCCGTGCGCAGTAATGTCGGTGCGGGCGATGCCTCGCTCGCCGGATTCCTCGCCGCAGGCGGCACCGGAGCCGCGGCGCTCGCCTCGGCCGTGGCCCACGGCGCGGCCGCCGTGCAACTGCCGGGCAGCGTGATGCCGACCCCGGCCGACCTGAACCCGTCCGCCGTCACCACGACCTCGGACGTCCCGCTGGATCGCGTGCTCAAGGAGCCCGCGTGACCGGCCCGATCCACTCCCACCCCCTAGTCCCCACCCCCTCCGCCCGCCTGACACAGGGCGGCATCGCACCCAAGGGAGCCGCGAGATGAGTGAGCTGATCACCGCGGATCTGGTCGACCTTGACCTGTCCGCCGACACCAAGGAAGCCGCCGCCCGGTCGCTGGCCGAGCGCATGGTCGCGGCCGGCCGGGTCACCGACCTCGACGGCTTCCTCGCCGACGTGGCGGCCCGCGAGGAGCAGATGCCGACCGGTCTGGACGGCGGCATCGGCATACCCCACTGCCGCAGCGAGCACGTCACCGAGCCGACGCTGGCCTTCGGGCGGAGCGCGGCCCGGATCGACTTCGGCGCGCCGGACGGACCGGCCGACCTGATCTTCCTGATCGCGGCCCCCGCGGGCGCGGACAGCGATCACCTGACGATTCTGTCCAGCCTCGCCCGGTCTCTGATGAACGCCGAGTTCACCGGCGCCCTGCGGGCCGCCGACGACCCGGCCCGGGTGGCCGCCCTGATCCGCGGTGACGAGGAGCCGTCCGCCGAGGCGGACAGCACCCCGGACGGCGCCACGGACAGCGCCGCTGAGGAGCCCGCGGCCGAGGAGCCGAAGGACGCGGCGAGCGCTCCGGAGGAGCCGACGGAGCCGACGGCTCCCTTCCGGATCGTCGCCGTCACCTCGTGTCCCACCGGTATCGCGCACACCTACATGGCCGCCGAGTCGCTGGAGAACGCGGCCCGTGAGGCCGGTGTCGAGCTGGTGGTGGAGACCCAGGGCTCGGCCGGGTTCGAGAAGCTTCCCGCCGCCACCATCGCCGCCGCCGACGCGGTGATCTTCGCGCATGACGTGGAGGTCCGGGACAAGGAGCGGTTCGCCGGGAAGCCCACGGTGGACGTCGGGGTCAAGGCGGGCATCAACCGCCCGGCCGAGCTGGTGGCCGAGGCGCGCGACAAGGCGGCGCGCGGCGAGACCAGCGCACCGGCGGGCGCGGCCGATGACGCCTCGGAGGGCTCCGCTCCGATGGACGCGGGCGGCGACGGCTTCGGCACCCGGCTGCGCAAGTGGCTGATGACGGGCGTCAGCTACATGGTCCCGTTCGTCGCCGCGGGCGGTCTGCTCATCGCGCTCGCCTTCGCGATCGGCGGCTACGAGATCGCCAGCGCCAAGTCGGTCGCGGACCACTTCACGTGGACCGAGAGCGTCAGCTGGGCGGCGCTGCTCTTCCAGATCGGCAGCGCGGCCTTCACCTTCCTGGTGCCGGTCCTGGCCGGGTACATCGCCTACGGCATGGCCGACCGGCCCGGGCTCGTGCCCGGCTTCGTCGGCGGCTTCATCGCGACCACGATCAAGGCGGGCTTCCTCGGCGGTCTGGCCGCGGGCCTGATCGCGGGCGCGGTCGTCATGGCCATCCAGCGGTTCAAGGTCCCGGCGGCGATGCGCGGCATCATGCCGGTCGTGGTGATCCCGCTCGTCTCCTCGGCGATCGTCGGCTTCCTGATGTTCGTGGTGATCGGCAAGCCCATCGCCTCCGCCCAGGAGGCCATGACCGACTGGCTCAACGGGCTCTCCGGCGCCAACGCCATCGGCCTCGGTGTGATCCTCGGCCTGATGATGTGCTTCGACCTTGGCGGCCCGGTCAACAAGGTCGCGTACGCGTTCGCGACCGGCGGCATCGCGGTGTCCAACCCGAGCGACGGCAGCCTCAAGATCATGGCCGCGGTGATGGCCGCCGGTATGGTCCCGCCGCTGGCGATGGCGCTGGCCACCACCGTGCGCGGGAAGCTGTTCACCAAGACCGAGCGGGAGAACGGCAAGGCCGCCTGGGTGCTGGGAGCCTCCTTCATCAGCGAGGGCGCCATTCCGTTCGCGGCGGCGGACCCGCTGCGGGTGATCCCCTCCTCGATGGTGGGCGGCGCGATCACCGGTGCGATGTCGATGGCCTTCGGCTGCACGCTGCGTGCCCCGCACGGCGGCATCTTCGTGGTCCCGCTGATCGGGCAGCCGTTCCTCTACCTGCTGTCCATCGTGGCGGGCACCGTGGTGTCGGCCGGACTGGTGGTCTTCCTCAAGGGGCTGCGGAAGAAGACGGAGGCCGGTGCCACGGCTCCGGCCGGTGACGCCTCCGCGAAGGGCGCCGCCGGGGACGAGGAGAAGGTGGCGGTCGCGGTCTGACCCCATCTCAACCACCCCCTAACTCATCCGTGGCGAGGCCGCGCGCAGCGTAGTAGGCGCTGAGCGCGGCCTCGCTGCCTGAGCCCATCGCGGTCGCGATGCGCTGGAAGCGGGCGGAGCGCAGATCACCGGCGGTACGGATCCTCGGGTGCTGGCGCCCGGGCGGGTAGTAACCGGACCCGCCGGAGACCAGAGACTCGCCGGAGACGAGGGATCCGCCGGGCGGCGCCGGGGCGCTGCCCAGATTCAGGAACACCAGGTCGGCCGCGAGAGCACGCCGTTCGCCCGCGACGGTCAGCGCCTCGGCTCGCGGCGGCGCCGACGGCAGCCCCAACTCCAGCCGCCGCACGGCCACCAGCTCCACTCGGGCGTCCTGCCCGATCTCCTCGGTCTTGTAGGTGTCCTCGGGCGGATGAGCGACCAGGAACCGGGTCCGCAGCTCCGGGTGGGCGCGGACGAGGGTGCCCAGTGGACGGTCCGCGCCCAGGACCAGCACCGTGCGGCCGGTGATCGCCTCGGCGTCCGCCTCCCACAGCGGGCGCAGGCCACGGCCCTCCGCCCCCGCGAGCCACCCGGCGGCCGTGGGCGCCAGCGGCCCGACTCCGGTGGCGACAACGGCATACGGCGCCGTCAGCCGCACACCGGCCGCCATGGTTCCCTCAGGACCCTCGACTGTCACCTCCACGCGGTCCTCGAACGCGTCGATCCGCGTGGCACGCCGCCCGAGTTCGACCCGGCAAAGGTCACACCGATCCACGTCGGCCTCGATCGCCGCCGCCAGCCCGGGGCCGGTGGTGAAGCCCAGCACGTTTGCCACCACCGGGATGCGCCGCAGCCCACCGCACAGCACATCGCCCGACTCGACGAGGACGGACCGCATCCCGACGCTCGCCGCCATCACGGCGGCCGCGCAGCCCGACGGACCGCCGCCGACAATCAGCAGATCGGCGTCCAGCAGATCGGCATCCATGGCACATCCCCTCCCTCTCAGCCCTGTTGGTCCCTCTCGGCCCCACTCGGAGCCGTCCGGTCAGAACGGTCCGCCGTACAGATCCCGGTACGCGGGGAAGACCCCGCCCGGGCCGTCCACGCCCTCCGCCGCCAGCACCGCCTTGACCACGGCCCGGGTCAGCGCGTCCGCCCCCGCTGCCAGCACCTCGTTCAGCGCCCCGCTCTCCCGGTGCACCCCGAACGCCGGATCTTCCCCGCCGCTCCCGCTCTCCTCCGGCACCAGCGGGCGATCACCGGTGGCCAGGGCGAAGACCGTGTCGCCGTCGGACATCAGATGCACCGGCCGGATCGCCCGGGCCAGACCGTCGTGCGCCGTGCCCGCCAGCTTGTGCGCCTGGGCCCGGGTGAGCGCGGCGTCGGTGGCGACCACGGCCAGGGTGGTGTTCAGCGGAGGCCGCACCGACGCGGCCTGGCGCCGCTCCGACTCGGTCCGCGCGGCGGTCAGACGGCGCACCGCCTCCGCGTGCTCCTCCCGGCCGGGGCGGTAGGGCCCGCCGTCACCGGACGGCTCGTACCCCTGCCCGTACAGCACGCCGGTCCGTGGGTCGACAACCGATCCGACCGCGTTGACCACCACCAGCGCCGCCACCGTGATGCCCGATGGCAGCACCAGCGACGCCGAACCCGTGCCGCCCTTGAGCCCACCGGCCACCGCGCCCGTGCCCGCCCCCTCGTTGCCCTGCCCGAACGGCGCGCCCGGCTCCGTACCGGCTGCCGCCTCGGCGGCCTCCCGGCCCAGGGCCGCGCCCGGCCGGGCCCGCCAGTCACCACCCCGCCCGAGGTCGAAGAGGGCGGCCGCCGGGACGACCGGGACGACCTGCGCCGGATCGGGGCCGACCCGGAAACCGCGGCCGCGCTCCTCCAGCCAACCGGCCACCCCCGAGGCGCTGTCCAGCCCGAACGCGCTGCCGCCGGTCAGCACGACCGCGTCCACGCGCTGGACGAGATTGCGCGGATCGAGGGCGTCGGTCTCCCGGGTGCCCGGGCCGCCGCCGCGCACATCCACGGCGGCGACCGCGCCGCCCTCGGGAGCCAGCACGACGGTGGTGCCGGTCAGCCACCCGTCTCCGGTGCGCCGCGCATGACCGACGCGCAGCCCGGGTACATCCGTCAGTGCGTCGGCCCGGCCGGCTCGCGGGAACTCGTCGGTCGCTTGCTCGGCGTTGGTCGTTCGCTCGGCATCCATGAACGCTATGCGTAGCACGGCGACTCGTGCCATGGTCGTACACCGAGGCGTACCCGGCCCCGGAGCGAAGGCCCTCAAAGACACTTCGGGAGGGCGAGCGCCGGGCCAACGCGGCCCCATATAGCGGGCGTTCATCAGACGTTGATGCCGTGACAGCAGGCTGTGCGTTATGCCGTTCGTCCCCGCCTCAATGAAGACCGCCGCGCTCCGAACCTCCCGTACGGAGGAGCTCCCGACGCTGGCCGCCGCCACCCGGCAGACCGCCCCAGTGGCCCTCCGGTGGATCAGCGAGCCCGACTGCACCGAGGAGCTGACCCACGCCGAACTGCTCGACCAGGCCGCCAGGGCCGCCGCCGCTCTCACCCGGCTGGGGGTCCGGGCCGGTGACCGGGTGGCGGTGCACCTGCCGCTGGTGCCCGAATCCGTGATCGCCACGCTCGCCTGCGGCCGCCTCGATGTCGTACGCGGCAGCCTGCCGGTGGGACTGCGCCCGCATGAACTGCGCGACCGGATCAGAGAGATGGACGCCAAGATCGTCATCACCGCGGACGGGGAACAGCGCTGCGGTGAGCAGTACCCGCTCAAGCAGGTCGTCGACCGGGCGCTCACCGGCTGCCCCGGCGTCCGGAACGTGCTGGTCGTGCACCGCCTCTCCCGCCCCGTGTCCTGGAAGCCCGGCCGGGACCTGTGGTGGCACGACGAGCTCGGCCGGTACACCGAACCGCTGCCGCGGTCGTACGCTTGAGCCATGAGCACCGCCCCCGCCCCTGAACCGCGCGATCCGGCCGCCGCGCTGATCTTCGACGATCCGCTGGCGCAGCCGTCCTCGGACGATACGGACCGCGGGTGGGGCGAGCGGGCTTCCGGCGGCCACGGCGCCGACAGCGCCGCGGATCTGGCCCGGTTCCTCGACGAGAAGCCGCCCCACCACCTCTGAGGGCACAAGGCCCCACGCCGGGGGCCCTGACGGCGCAGGGAGCCCAGACGGCGCGCGATGCCGAGCAGGCGCTCGGCTAGGTGCTGGGGCCGCCTTCGCGCCGGGCCACCAGCTCGTCCCGGATCTCGCGGAGCAGGCTGATCTCCTCGGCCTCCGTCTCGGCCAGCTCCTCCTCGGCCTGCTGCTCCCTGGCCGCCTTGCGCGCCAGATAGCGCGACATCGGCAGCACCATCAGGAAGTACACCACCGCCGCGGTGATGAGGAAGGTCAGGATGGCGGACAGCACGCTGCCCCACAGGATCGGGATGCCGTGCACCACCTCGCCCGCCGCGTTCGTCTCGCAGGGTGCCTTGAGGCACGAGCGGTACTTCTCCAGGTCCTTCGTGCCGAAGGCACCCACGATGGGATTGATGAAGCCCTTCACTACGGAGTTCACGACGGAGGTGAAGGCGGCTCCGATCACGACCGCGACCGCCAGGTCGATCACATTGCCGCGTATCAGGAAGGCTTTGAAGCCCTCCAGGACGCTCTGCTTCTCCTCGGGCACCTTCTCTGTGCTCAACCCTCTGCCTTTCTCTCGCCGCCACGGTGCTGGAGCGGACGGTTCCGCAACCTACACCGGCGCCGAGCTGGGCTTGGAGGCGAGGCACGCATGTCAGGAGCGGCACAGGGTCACCGCCAGCCGTGAGGTGGCTCCGGCCCCGGCGAGCGAGGCGGCGGCCGCGCGCGGAACCCTGAGCACCACCAGCGCCCCGTCATCCGGCGGGCCGCTGTCCCGGGGGCCGGGAACGGCGGCCACCCGGACACCGCGCGTGACCACCCGCGCCGGGGCACCGGATCCGTTGCGCCGGACGGCGTCGGGCGCGGGCGTGGCCAGCACGTCCACCCGGTCGCCGGGGCGCAGCAGCCGCACCGCCGCCGCGTCGGCGATCCGGACCGGCGCGGACACCATGGCGGGGCGCGGCGGCTCGTAGCGGCCCCCGGCCGGGGCGGCGGGCGCGGACTCCGGGCGCGCGGATCCCTGACCGGACGGTGCCGCGGCCGCGAGCGCGGCGGCCGTCAGCGCCAGCCCGGCCGCCATCGAGCGCCGCCGTCGCCGCGCGGACCGCCGCAGCCGGTATCTGCCGTCGCGCGCCACCCGCACCGGACCGAAGCGCGGCACCGCCCGGGCCGGGGGAGTGGCACGGGTCAGCGGAGAAGAGCCGGGGGAGAGGGGCGCGGGAAACGGGGACGCGGGGGACGGGGACGCGGAGAACGGATGGGACATGGCACAACACCGCCTGCCGTGAGGAGCCGGGAGCTTCTGGGCCCCTTCACCATGCCCGGCCCCGCCCGATCCCGCTGGGGCCTGTGGACGGCCGCCGCCTTGTGGACAACTCGGCCACCCACACCAGCGCGGCCCCGCCAGTCCAGCCGCTACGGCAGCTCGATCCCCAGGTCCCAGCCGTCGTGCCCGTGCGTGCACAGGCAGTCCCGCTCGGCGTTGTCCGGAAGGCCGCTCACCGCGTCGAAGAGCACCTCGCGCAGCCGCCCGACGTTCTCGCCGAACACCTTCATCACCTCGGCGTGCGAGACGCCCTCACCCGTCTCCACCCCCGCGTCCAGATCGGTGACCAGCGTCAACGACGTGTAGCACAGCTCCAGTTCACGGGCGAGCACCGCTTCCGGGTGCCCGGTCATCCCGACCACCGACCAGCCCTGCGCGGCATGCCAGCGCGATTCCGCGCGAGTGGAGAAACGCGGCCCTTCGACCACGCACATCGTCCCGCCGTCCACCGGCTCCCAGCCGCGTCCGCGCGCCGCCGTCACCGCGGCCTGCCTCCCCACCGGGCAGTACGGGTCGGCGAAGGTCGTGTGCACCACGTTCGGCACCCGCCCGTCCGGCAGCGGCTCACCGTCGAAGTAGGTCTGCGTACGTCCCTTGGTGCGGTCCACCAGCTGGTCCGGCACCAGCAGCGTCCCCGGCCCGTATTCCGGCCGCAGTCCGCCCACCGCGCACGGTCCGAACACCTGCCGCGCCCCGAGCGCGCGCAGGGCCCACAGGTTGGCGCGGTAGTTGATCCGGTGCGGCGGCAGATGGTGCTTGCGGCCGTGCCGGGGCAGGAAGGCGACCCGCCGTCCCGCGATGTCGCCAAGGAAGAGCGAATCGCTCGGAGCCCCATAGGGAGTCTCTACGGTGACCTCGGTCACATCGTCGAGGAAGGCGTAGAACCCCGACCCTCCGATGACCCCTATGTCCGCTTGTGTGCTGCTCGTCTCAGCCATGCGATCACCCTAGTCAGCAGCCGCCCACGGTGCCCGCACGCACCGCGCCCCCGCGGCTTCCCGGGAGGGAGCGGCGGGGGCGCGGTGACGTGAGTGTCAGGCGGCCGAGCTGGTGCTGCTCGACGATGACGTGGTCGACGAAGAAGAAGACGTCGACGAGGAAGACGAGGAGGACGAAGACGACGACCCCGAGGAGCTGTCCGAGGAGGAGGGCGAGGACGACGAGCCCTTGTCCGACGACGAACCGCTGTCACTCTTCGCCGCGGGCTTCGCCGAGCTGCCGCTCGAGCCGCTGGACGAGGAACGGCTGTCGTTCCGGTAGAAGCCGGAGCCCTTGAAGACGATGCCGACCGCGGAGAACACCTTCTTCAGGCGTCCCTGGCACTCGGGGCATTCGGTGAGCGCGTCGTCGGTGAACTTTTGCACCGCCTCGAGGCCCTCGCCGCACTCGGTGCACTGGTACTGGTAGGTCGGCACGTACTTCCTCCTGGCACTCTCACTCGTTGAGTGCTAACGACGCTCCATAGTGCAGTATTCCGGCCCGCCAGTCCACTGCGGTACGGCAGACGGTGACCTACGCCACGCCATCAGCCGCCACCGGTGCCCAGCCAGCCCGCCAGCTTGCCGCCCCGGCCGACCGCCCGCAGCCGCTGCTCGGCCGCGTCCCGCACCGGATCGGTGGCCACCACCAGGAGTTCGTCGCCGCGCCGCAGCACGGTCGATGGCAGCGGTACGAAGCTGGTGCCGTCCCGGACGACGAGGGTCACCGCGGCCCCGGGGGGCAGCCGCAGCTCGGCGACCTCCACGCCGTGCATCCGGGAGTCCCTGGGGATCGACACCGACAGCAGATGGCCGCGCAGCCGCTCCAGCGGTGCCGATTCGATGCCGAGGTCAGCGGTGCCCTCCGCCTCCTCCAGCCGCAGCCGGGTGGCGAGCCAGGGCAGTGTCGGCCCCTGGATCAGGGTGTAGATGATCACCAGGACGAAGACGATGTTGAAGATCCGACGGCTGTCGGGCACCTCGCCGACCATGGGGATGGTCGCGAGCACAATGGGCACCGCGCCGCGCAGTCCGGCCCACGACAGCAGGGCCTTCTCCCGCCAGGCGACGCGGAACGGCGCCGTGCTCACCAGCACCGACACGGGCCGGGCGACCACGGTCAGCACCAGTCCGACGACGACGCCCGGCAAGATGTCGTCGGCCAGCTCGTGCGGCGTCACCAGCAGTCCGAGCAGGACGAACATCCCGATCTGGGCGAGCCAGCCGAGCCCCTCGGCGAAACCGCGGGTGGCCGGCCAGTGTGGCAGTTTCGCGTTGCCCATGACGAGCGAGGCGAGGTAGACGGCGAGGAAGCCGGAGCCGTGCGCCAGCGCGCCGCCCGCGTACGCGACGACCGCGATGGCCATCACCGCGATCGGGTACAGGCCTGAGGCGGGCAGGGCCACCCGGCGCAGACCGTACGAGCCCAGCCAGCCGATCGCGAGACCGATCGCCGCGCCGATCGCCAGCTCCAGCGCGATCAAGCCGATCATTTGGTACCAGGGATCGATCGAGCCCTGGCTGGAGAAGGCGACCACAAGGATCACCACCGGGGCGTCGTTGAAGCCCGATTCGGCCTCCAGGACACCGGTGAGCCGCTTGGGCAGCGGCACCTTGCGCAGCACGGAGAAGACCGCCGCCGCGTCCGTGGACGACACCACCGCGCCGATGATCAGCGCCTGCCGCCAGTCCAGCCCCACCACATAGTGCGCCGCCGCAGCGGTGACCCCCACGCTCACCGCGACGCCCACGGTCGACAGTGCGGCGGCGGTCGGCAGCGCGGGTTTGATTTCTCGCCACTTGGTGCCCAGGCCGCCCTCGGCCAGGATCACCACCAGCGCGGCGTAGCCGATGACCTGCGTCAGTTCGGCGTTGTCGAAGGTGACGCCGAGCCCGTCCGTGCCCAGGGCGACGCCCATCCCGAGGTAGAGCAGCAGGGTGGGAAGCCCGCTGCGGGAGGAGATCCTTACGGCCGCCACCGCGACGAGCAGGACGAGAGAGCAGACCAGCAGCAGTTCATTGAGGTGGTGGACAGTCAGGGGCCGAACCTTTCTCACGTGAGCGGCGGGACCTTCGGGGACGAGATGAACGGTTCCCGGCCGACCGGAACTTCATTGCCTTACCTAACATTTTACGGGTTCTTGACGCGGGCCTTCCACGCGGGCCGCCCGCGGAGGTGTGGGAGGCCCGGTCCGGAGTCCGGTGGCGCGGTCCGCTGAGCCGGTCCGAGCGACCCGGTCCGGGTGGCCGGTGGCGCGGTCCGGGGAGCCGGTGGCGGGCCGGGGTGGCCGGTGGACGGCGTCAGTCATGACTCCGCGTAGGGGCGGCGACAGCCCTGCGCCTATGGTTGCTCCAGCACTCCAGGATCACCCTGCCCCTCGAAGGACAGCGATGCCCGCCAACACAACCGGCTCTCCTCCTAAGAAGAAGAGCCGACGTCTCCGCCTGATCGTGATCGCAGTCGTGCTGCTGCTCCTGGGGGGTACCGGTTTCGGCACGTACTGGAGTATCAGTACCGTGCGGGCCTCTTTCCCGGAGACCACGGGGTCGCTGCAGGTCAAGGGTCTCGACGACCCCGTCCAGGTCAAGCGCGACGGAAATGGCATACCCCAGATCTACGGCAATTCATCCGAAGACCTCTTCCGCGCCCAGGGCTTCGTCCAGGCGCAGGACCGTTTCTGGGAGATGGATGTCCGCCGTCATATGACGGCCGGTCGGCTCTCGGAGATGTTCGGTTCCAGCCAGGTGGAGACCGACGCGTTCCTGCGGACCATGGGCTGGCGCCGGGTGGCGCAGCAGGAGTACGACACCAAGCTGTCGCCCGAAACCAAGAAGTATCTGCGGGCCTACTCCGACGGCGTCAACGCCTACCTCAAGGACCATGAGGGCAAGGCGCTGTCGGTCGAGTACGCGGCGCTGGGCTTCGAGAACGACGGCTACAAGCCCGAGAAGTGGACCCCGGTCGACTCGGTCGCCTGGCTCAAGGCCATGGCGTGGGACCTGCGCGGCAACATGCAGGACGAGGTGGACCGCGCGCTGGCGTCGAGCCGGCTGAGCGCCAAGCAGATCGAAGAGCTGTACCCGTCGTACCCGTACAGCCGGAACAAGCCGATCGTCCAGGGCGGCGCGCTCAACGAGGCCACCGACGAGTTCGACCCCAAGGCGACGTCCACGGGCACCACGGGCAACGCGGGGTCTACCGGCACGGTGAACGGGAGCGGGGCCACCGGAGCGGCCCAGGGCCTGCAGAGCCAGCTCACGTCCATGTCCAAGACCCTGGAGAAGGTCCCGGCGCTGCTCGGCCCCAGCGGCAGCGGCATCGGCTCCAACTCGTGGGTCGTCTCCGGCCGGTACACGACCACCGGCAAGCCGCTGCTCGCCAACGACCCGCATCTGGCGCCCCAGCTGCCGTCCGTCTGGTACCAGATGGGCCTGCACTGCAATCAGGTCAGCAGCAAGTGCCCGTTCGACACGGCGGGGTACACCTTCTCCGGGATGCCCGGCGTGGTCATAGGCCACAACCAGGACATCAGCTGGGGGATGACCAACCTGGGTGCCGACGTCAGCGACCTCTACCTGGAGAAGGTCAACGCGACGCACTACCTCTATGACGGCAAGCAGGTCCCGTTCCGCAGCCGTGAGGAGACCATCAAGGTCGCGGGCGGCAAGAGCCGCACGATCACGGTACGCGGCACCAACAACGGGCCGATCGTCTCCGACCGGGACGACGAGCTGACGAACGTCGGCAAGAACGCGCCGGTCGGCAGCGGAGCCGATGACGTCGCCCCTGACCGCGGCGACGGTTACGCGGTCTCCCTGAAGTGGACCGCCCTGTCGCCGTCCAACAGCATGGACGCGGTCTTCGGGCTGAACAAGGCACGGAACTTCGACGAGTTCCGCACGGCGGCCCGCGACTTCGCGGTCCCCTCCCAGAACCTCATCTACGCCGACACCAAGGGCAACATCGGCTACCAGGCCCCGGGCCGGATCCCGGTGCGCTCCAAGGGCGACGGCCGCTACCCGGCGCCCGGCTGGGACTCGCGCTACCGCTGGTCGAAGTCCATCCCGCAGTCGGCGCTGCCCTGGGAGTACAACCCCGAGCGCGGCTTCATCGTCACCGCCAACCAGGCCGTCATAGACAAGAAGAAGTACCCGTACCTGCTGACCGACGACTGGGGATACGGCGCGCGGAGCCAGCGCATCACCGACCTGATCGAGTCAAAGATCAAGGACGGCGGGAAGATCTCCACGGACGACATGCAGACCCTGCAGACGGACAACAGCAGTGAGATCGCCAAGGTGCTGACGCCCTATCTGCTGAAGATCAACATCAAGGACCCGTTCGTCCGCGAGGCCCAGAAGCTCCTGGAGGGCTGGGACTACACCCAGGACGCCGACTCGTCGGCCGCCGCGTACTTCAACGCCGTCTGGCGCAACACCCTGATGCTCGCCTTCGGCGAGAAGATGCCCAAGGAGCTGCGGGTCAAGGGGCAGTGCCTGCGGGTGCGCCCGGCCGGGGACTCCGGTCCGATCGAGGACCTGGACGGCAACACCCGGCTGGTCCGCGAGTGCGGCACGCGCGACGCCGACCAGGCCCAGCCGGACGGCGGCGACCGCTGGTACGAGGTCGTACGGAAGCTCCTCAAGGAGCCGGGCAGCGACTGGTGGAAGACCGCGGGCACCCGCAACCAGCCGGGCGCGGCCAACCGTGACGAACTGCTCGCCGAGGCCATGAAGGACGCGCGCTCCGAGCTGACCGCCAAGCTGGGCAAGAACATCAACACCTGGAGCTGGGGCCGGCTGCACCGGCTGACGCTGAAGAACCAGACGCTGGGCACCGCGGGCCCGGGTGTCGTCCAGTGGATGCTCAACCGCGGCCCGTGGGACCTCGCGGGCGGCGAGGCCGCGGTCAACGCGACCGGTTGGAACGCGGCGGGCGGCTACGACGTCACCTGGGTGCCGTCGATGCGGATGGTCGTCAACCTCGACAACTTCGACAAGTCGCGGTGGATCAACCTCACCGGTGCCTCCGGTCACGCCTACAACGCGCACTACACGGACCAGACCGAGAAGTGGGCGAAGGGCGAGCTGCTGCCCTGGGCGTTCAGCAAGACCGCGGTGGACAAGTCGACGGACGATCAGCTGGCCCTCACGCCCTGAGGCCGCAGACGGCCCGCTGCGGGCCGCTCCCGCCCCCGGTCCGGGGAAGGGGGCCCGCGAACCTCCGGCCCCGCCACAGCGCCTTCGGACGCCCGTGGCGGGGCCGTCGCGTTGCCGGGCTGGGCCGCTGCCGGGTGGGGGCTGCTGCCGGGCGGGGCTGTTGTGGTGCGGGGCCGTCGCCGGTCGGGGCTCAGGTGAAGCGGTGCGCCCCCGACGGCGTCACCGCCGCGTGCACCGGCCGGTCGTGGGGTTCCTCCGGGATCGCGTCCAGCAGCTCGCCGTCGTACAGCAGCACCACCAGCGCGGGGTCGGCCCCGGCCCGCGCCAGCCGGGCCAGCACCCGGTCGTACGAACCGCCGCCGCGCCCCAGCCGCATACCGCGCCGGTCCACCGCGAGCCCCGGCAGCAGGACCGCGTCCGCCCGGGTGACCGCCTCCGGGCCCAGCCGCGGCCCGCCGGGCTCCAGCAGCCCCCGTCCGGCGCGCACCAGCCCGTCCGGGCCCTCGTCCGCGCCCCAGTCGAGGTCGTTGTCCGGCAACAGGACGGGGAGCAGCACCCGTACGCCCCGCGCGCGCAGCGCGTCCCGCAGCGCGCGCGTACCGGGCTCGCGCCCCACCGAGACATAGGCCGCCACGGTGTCCGCCCGGGCCAGCTCCGGCAGCTCCAGCGCGCGACACGCCAGGGAGGCCCCGGCCGCCTCGATGTCATCTGCGGTCAACCCGGACCTCACCGTCAGGAGACGTCTCCGCAACGTGGGCTTATTAGCGTCGGGGGTGCTCACTGAGTGCACATACTTCCTGTCTCATGTCATATTCACCGTATCCTCATCAATTGCCTAAAAGGCACCGGATAAGGTTCGGGACATGACTCAATCGCGTACTCGGATCAGCAAGGCTGTCATCCCTGCCGCGGGGCTCGGAACCCGCTTCCTCCCGGCCACCAAGGCCACCCCGAAGGAGATGCTGCCGGTCGTCGACAAGCCGGCGATCCAGTACGTCGTCGAGGAAGCCGTCACCGCCGGCCTGTCCGACGTTCTTATGATCACCGGTCGCAACAAGCGGCCCCTGGAAGACCACTTCGACCGCAACTACGAGCTCGAAGAGGCTCTGACGCGCAAGGGCGACGAGACCCGCCTCGCTCGCGTCCAGGAGTCCAGCGACCTGGCGACCATGCACTACGTCCGGCAGGGTGATCCCCGGGGCCTCGGCCACGCCGTGCTGTGCGCCGCCCCGCACGTAGGTGACCAGCCCTTTGCCGTCCTCCTCGGCGACGACCTCATTGATGCCCGCGACCCGCTTCTGGCCCGGATGGTCGAGGTACAGGAGCAGCACGGCGGCAGCGTCATCGCCCTGATGGAGGTGGACCCCGCGCAGATCCACCTCTATGGCTGCGCCGCCGTGAAGCCCACCCTGGACGAGGGCGTCGTCCAGGTCACCGGACTGGTCGAGAAGCCCGACCGGGCCGACGCGCCCAGCGCGTACGCGGTCATCGGCCGCTATGTGCTGGACCCGGCCGTCTTCGACGTGCTGCGCCGCACCGAGCCCGGCCGCGGCGGCGAGATCCAGCTGACCGACGCGCTCCAGGCGCTCGCCTCGGATCCGGACCTCGGGGGCCCGGTGCACGGCGTCGTCTTCAAGGGCCGGCGGTACGACACAGGCGACCGTGGCGACTATCTGCGTGCCATTGTCAGACTCGCGTGCGAACGTGAGGACCTGGGCCCGGACTTCCGGGAATGGCTTCGCAGTTACGTCACCGAGGAGATGTAGCACTTTGAGCAGCACCGCGGCACGGGCCGCCGATCAGGGCACGGACGAGGGCCGGGAGCGTCACCGGGTCTGGTCGGTGGCCGAGCACCTCGACGACATCCTCGGGCACATCCACCCGCTGGACCCCATCGAGCTGCAGCTGCTGGACGCCCTGGGCTGCGTCCTGGTCGAGGACGTCACCGTGCCCGCCGCCCTCCCACCCTTCGACAACAGCTCGATGGACGGCTATGCCGTCCGCACGGCCGACGTCGGGGCGGCGACGGGCGAGCATCCCGCGGTGCTGACGGTCGTCGGGGACATCGCGGCGGGCAGCGGCGAGCTGCCCGCCGTCGGCCCCGGTGAGGCCGCCCGGATCATGACCGGCGCCCCGCTGCCGCCCGGCGGCCAGGCCGTCGTCCCGGTCGAGTGGACCGATGGCGGACTGGACGACGGTCCGGTCAGCGGCATGCCCGCCCGCAGCTCGGATCCGCACGGCGGCAGCGGCCTGGTGCGGGTCTTCCGGCCGGTCCGGGACGGGCAGCATGTGCGCACCCGGGGCAGCGACGCGGGGGCGGGAGAGCTGGCGCTGAGCGCCGGTACGGTCCTCGGGGCGGCACAGATCGGGCTGCTCGCCGCCATCGGCCGGGCCACGGTCAGGGTCCGTCCGCGGCCCCGCGTCGTGGTGCTGTCCACCGGCAGCGAGCTGGTCCAGCCCGGTGAGGAGACCGGGCCCGGCCGCATCTACGACTCCAACAGCTACCAGCTCACCGCCGCCGCCCAGGAGGCCGGGGCGATCGCCTACCGGGTGGGCGCGGTCGCCGACGACGCCGGGACGCTGCGCTCCACCGTCGAGGACCAGCTGAGCCGCGCCGACATCGTCGTCACCAGCGGCGGAGTCAGCGTCGGCGCGTACGACGTGGTCAAGGAGGCGATGCACGAGGTCGAGTTTCGGACCGTCGGCATGCAGCCCGGCAAGCCCCAGGGCTTCGGGCGGGTCGGCTCCGACCGGACTCCGCTACTCGCCCTCCCCGGCAATCCGGTCAGCTCGTACGTCTCCTTCGAGCTGTTCGTGCGGCCGGTGATCCGCACCATGCTGGGCGCGGGGCTAGTCCACCGCACCACCGTGCGGGCCGTCTGCCCGGAAGGCATCGCGTCCTCGCCGGAGGGCCGTCGCCAGTTCCTGCGGGGCTGGTACGAGCCGTCGGCGACGCCGGGCGAGCCGGGCACGGTCGCCCCGGTGGGCGGTGCCGGATCGCATCTGATCAAGGCTCTCGCCCGGGCCAACGCGCTGCTCGTGATCCCCGAGGACGTGGCCGAGGTGGAGCCCGGGACCGAGGTGGACGTCGTCCTTCTCGCCTAGCCGGGGTCTACGGCGGGTACGGTGTCGTCGCACAGAGCCACCTGGCCCGGACCGGGAGAACGATGAGCAGCGCCCAGGACCACCTCACCCATCTCGACCCGGCAGGCGCGGCGCGTATGGTCGACGTCTCGGCCAAGGACGTCACCGCGCGCACCGCCCGCGCGAGCGGCCGTGTGCTCGTCGCGCCGCGCGTCGTCGAACTGCTCCGGGGCGAGGGCGTCCCCAAGGGTGACGCCCTCGCGACCGCCCGGATCGCGGGCATCATGGGCGCCAAACGCACCCCGGACCTGATCCCGCTGTGCCATCCGCTCGCCGTGTCGGGCGTGAAGGTCGACCTCACGGTCGCCGACGACGCGGTCGAGATCACCGCGACCGTGAAGACCACCGACCGTACGGGCGTCGAGATGGAGGCCCTGACGGCGGTCTCGGTCGCCGCCCTGACGGTGATCGACATGGTCAAGGCCGTCGACAAGGGCGCGGTCATCACCGACGTACGGGTGGAGGAGAAGACGGGCGGCAAGTCCGGCGACTGGAGCCGGGAATGAGCGCCCCCACCACCCCTGCCGGTCCTGGCGCCCCTGACAGGGCGTCGCGGTACCGCGCCCTGGTCGTCACGGCCTCCAACCGCGCCGCCGCCGGGGTCTACCCGGACAAGGGCGGTCCGCTGATCGCCGAGGGGCTGACCGCGCTCGGCTTCGCGGTCGACGGCCCGCGCGTGGTGCCCGACGGCGACCCGGTGGAGGCCACGCTGCGGGAAGCGGTGGCCGCCTCGTACGACGTCGTCGTGTCCACCGGCGGCACCGGGCTCACCCCGATGGACCGCACCCCCGAGGCCACCCGCCGGGTGCTGGACTACGAGATCCCCGGCATCGCGGAGGCCATCCGCGCCGAAGGGCTCGCCAAGGTGCCCACCGCCGCGCTCTCCCGGGGGCTGGCCGGGGTCGCGGGCACGACCCTGATCGTCAACCTGCCCGGCTCGACCGGAGGCGTCCGCGACGGCCTCGCGGTGCTCGGGCGGCTCCTGGTGCACGCGGTCGACCAGATCCACGGCGGCGACCACCCCCGACCCGCCGAACCCGCCGAACCCGCCGAACCCGCCGAACCCGCCGATGCAGCCGATGCCGCCGGTCCCGCCGGGAGCGCGAGCTGAACGCGCCCTGGCCGGTCGTGCTGGCGGATGGTGACACGGTCCTGCGCCCCATAAAGCTGCGCGACCAGCGCGTCTGGCGCGAGGTCAACCAGCGCAACCGGGATTGGCTGCGGCCCTGGGAGGCGACCATCCCGCCGCCCGCGCCCGGTGGCCCCCTCACCCAGCGGCCCACCTACCGGCAGATGGTGCGCCATCTGCGCGCCGAGGCGCATGCCGGGCGGATGCTGCCGTTCGTCATCGAGCATCAGGGGCGACTGGCCGGGCAGTTGACGGTCGCCGGGATCACCTGGGGCTCGATGTGCTCGGGCCATGTCGGCTACTGGGTCGACCAGGCGGTGGCCGGGCGCGGCGTCATGCCGACCGCGGTCGCGCTCGCCGCCGACCACTGCTTCCGCACTGTCGGACTGCACCGCATCGAGGTGTGCATCCGGCCGGAGAACCTGCCGAGCCGCCGGGTGGTGGAGAAACTGGGATTCCGCGAGGAGGGGCTGCGGCCGCGCTATCTGCACATCGACGGCGCGTGGCGCGACCACCTGGTCTTCGCGCTCACCGTGGAGGAGCTGTCGGAGGGACTGCTCACCCGGTGGCACCGGACCCGACCAGGGGCATCGCAGAAATAAAAACTCTGTTCGATTACATTGGGCCCATTCCCAGCCTGGTCATCCCAACAATCACAAAAAACTTTCGAGATATCAGCCAGATCGTGCGACACACCGCGCCAATTGGCAGATGGCCTCATGCGGACCCCTCTACCGTGTGAGCGTGAGTAGCAGTGGCCTCATCTACGCAGTCATCGTCGGGGCCTGGGCCGCCTATTTGGTGCCGATGTGGCTCCGTAGGCAGGACGAGCTCAATGAGGCCCGTCCGACGGAACGCTTCAGCACGGCCATCCGGCTGCTGTCCGGACGGGCGGGCATGGAGCGCCGTTACGCCAAGGGGCTGGAGGACCGAGAGCGCCCGGGGACCCCGGACGACCTGGCGGCACGTGCCGCCCAGGAGACGGACGCCCCCGATGCCGGGGGTCGCTCCGCCGACCCGGAACGCTACTCAGCCGACCCGGAAGCCGTCACCGACGCGGTCGATGTCCGGGCCTTCGCCGAGCCCGTGACTCTGCTCGCGCCCGCTCCCGGCGGCCCGGACGCGCCGCAGGCGGACGCCGGGGCCGCGGCCCCGGCCGCCTCGGCTGCCCCGGCGGCCTCCGCCGTGGCCAGCGCGCTGGAGCGCGGGCGGCGCGCGCGGGTGCTTGCGCGCCGTCGCCGCACCACCGTGATCCTCTTCGTCGCCTTCACCGTCGGCGCGGTCGTCGCGGCGGTCGGCGGTCTCGCCTTCCTGTGGGCCCCGGCCATTCCGGCCATACTGCTCAGCGCGTACATCGCCTATCTGCGCGCCCAGGAGCGCCGCCGCTTCACCTTCACCATGGACCAGCGCCGCGCCGAGCAGGCCGCGCAGCGCCTCCGGGAGCGCCGCCCGCGCAGCCACCCGCCCGCCGACGGCCCCTCCGCCGACGACCGTCCCGCCGAGCCGCCCGTCCCCGCCGAGGCCGAGCCCGCCGGTGTCCCGTCCGCCTCCCCGCACGCGGCCGGGCGCCGCGCCCTGGTCGAACAGACCGACCACGCGGAGTGGGTGGACCAGGAGCGCGAGCGCGAGCGCGGCCCGGCCGCCGGGGAGGGCTGGGATCCGGTGCCGGTCCCGCTGCCGACGTACGTCACGGCGCCCGTCGCCCCCCGCGCGACCGGCAGCGTCGACCTCGCCGCCCCCGACGCCTGGAGCTCCGCCCGCTCCAGCACCGTCGACCGAGCCCCGGCCCAGGACCCGGCACCGCGCGCCGAGCCCGACCCCGGCCAGGGCTCCACGGCCCCGTCCCGCACCCCCCGGGAGCGCGGCCGCACCCCCCTCTTCGACCAGTACGCGGACGAGGACCGGCCCCGCGCCGCCAACGAGTGACGCGCACTCCATTGACCAGCGGGGAACGGATTTCCAAGCACCCCGCAGGGGATGCTAGAGTTTCACTCGTTGCAAGGGCCTGTGGCGCAGACTGGTAGCGCACCTCGTTCGCATCGAGGGGGTCAGGGGTTCAAATCCCCTCAGGTCCACCGCAGCTCGAAGCCCCCGCCGGGAAACTGGCGGGGGCTTTGCTTGTGAGGGGTTAATCTCCGGGCATGCTCACTTCAGCTCTTGCCTTCGCGGGTGTTGCCGCGCTTATCAATGTCACTCCGGGGCTCGACACCCTGCTCGTGCTGCGCACGTCGGTGTCCCAGGGGCGGAACGCCGGGCTGGCCGCGTCGGTCGGGATTCTCGCCGGGTGTCTGGTGTGGGGGTTCGCGACGGCGGTCGGGCTTACGGCGCTGCTCACGGCTTCGCGTGTGGCGTACGACACGCTGCGGGTCGCGGGGGCGGTGTATCTGGTGTGGCTGGGGGCTTCGGCGCTGTGGCGGTCGCGTCGGGGGGCGGTGACGGAGGCGGAAGGGGAGCCGGAACCGGTGGGTCCGGGGGCGGTGGACGGAACGGAGTCGCGGGGGCGGTGGGCGGCGTTCCGCGCGGGGGTGGGGACCAATCTGCTCAACCCCAAGGCGGGGGTCTTCTATATGAGCCTGATTCCCCAGTTCACCCCGGACGGCGCCTCGGTGTTCACCGCGACCTTGGTGTTCACCGCGATCGACATCGTCGAGCTGGCGCTCTGGTACTGGGTGGTCTCCGGTGCCGCGTCCGCGCTGAGCGACCGGATCCGGCGGCCCGCGTTCCGGCGCCGGATGGAGCAGGTGAGTGGGGTGGCGTTCTTCGGGTTCGCGGCGAACCTCCTGGTGGAGGGCGGGCGTAAGACGGCGTGATGTGGCCCTGGTGGCGCCGTCCTGACGGGGCGTCCGATGTCAGGGAATCGTGCTGACACCGTTCTTGTTGTGTGCGGGCCGTGAGACGGGTGATGGCCCTGGCGAGAGGCACCGGCATAGTGGGGGCGTCCTGGAAAGGATGTGGCGCGAAAGCGCCGCTGCAGAACTCCGCACAGCAGAACAACAGCAGCACAGGGGGATAAGGCGCCATGCCACTCATACGCCGTTCCACGGCGGCGGCCGCCGCCGTGGCCGCACTGCTCTTGGTCACTGCCTCGGCCTGCGGGTCGAGTGAGGACAAGGCCGGTTCCGAGTCGAGTGAGACGTCCGCGGCCGGTCAGCCGGGCGACAACGGGCTCAAGCTGCCGGAGGGCGTTCCGACGAGTCTGGACGACCTGAAGGAGTGGAAGGAGGGCGGGTGGAAGAACTGGGACAAGTGGGCGCGCGACGCGTCAGATTTCGCCAATCCCGTCATCAAGAACTTCTGGCAGCCGTCCCGGATGTCCAAGGCGAAGGACTCGCCCAACACGCTCTCCACGCAGAGCGCGGGCGAGGGCCAGGCCGCGACCGATCCGGAGCCGCCCGCCGTACCGGCCAAGCAGGTCTCGCGGCCGTACCACCAGAACATGGCGCCGGTCGGGAAGGTGTTCTTCGACAGCCCCGAGGGGCCGATGGTGTGCTCGGGCACGGTCGTCGAGGACCCGGCGCACCCCGGCAAGTCGAACCTGGTGTGGACCGCTGGCCACTGTGTGCACTCCGGCAAGAAGGGCGGCTGGATGCGCAACATCGTGTTCGTGCCGTCGTACAACGACGACGGGCTGCCCGCCGCCAAGGCGGAGACCGCGGCCCAGCGTGAGGTCACCCCGTACGGCGTGTGGTGGGCCGACTGGTCGCAGACCTCGTCCCAGTGGATCGACACAGGCGGCAAGACCGGCAACGTGGGCTCCACGTACGACTTCGCGGTGCTGCACGTGAAGCCGGAGAACAGCGGCGGCAAGTCGCTGCAGGAGACGGTCGGGGCCGCCGTGCCGGTGTGGTTCGGGGCGCCGTCGGCCAACAAGGTCAGCTCGATCGGGGCGTACGGCTACCCGGCCGCACCGCCCTACGACGGAGCGAAGATGTTCAACTGCACCAGCAGGCCCGGCCGGTTGTCGTTCACGCCGACCACGCCGACCATGTACCGCATCGGCTGCTCGATGACAGGCGGTACCTCCGGCGGCGGCTGGTTCGTCAACCGGGGCGGAAAGACGGTGCTGGTGTCGAACAGCTCGATCAGTTCGAACGAGCACACCTGGCTCGCCGGTCCGCACCTGGGGGCCGAGGCGAAGGGCGTGTTCGGCGCGATGAGCAAGAAGTTCGCCAGCAAGGGCTGAGGCCCGGTCGGCGTGTGGCGGAACCCGCTCCGGGGGCGGAGCGGGTTCCGCCCTTCCGTTTATCCGCTCATCCGTTTATCCATGCGGTGAAGACGCGTCACATGGGCTCGACTGGTCCATCTGGTGCACGGCGGCGTCGTCAGAGAGTGCCAGCGGCTTGCCGAAGCAGCGGCTCAGCTCTTCGAAGCGGTACAGCCCGAACTTCTTCACCAGCTCATAGCCCGATGAGGTGTACAGCGCGATCGCCTCGGGCTGCTTGAGGCCGGTCTCCAGCACCATACGGGTGCGCCCCGCCGCCCGGGCGCTGTCCTCCAGCGCCGCCAGGATCAGGCGGGCCAGGCCGCGTCCGCGCGCCTCCTGTATGACGAACATCCGCTTCAGCTCGGCGTCCCCGTCCTCGTACCCCTCGTCGTTCCGATCCTGGCTGCGCCAGCCGCCGGTGGCCACGGGGCGGCCGGTCTCGTCGTAGGCGATCAGGTAGAGGCCGTGGGGCGGGTCGAATTGGGTCGCGTCCAAGGGGGTCATGTCCCCCTCGTCGTCGTAGCGCTCGGCGTACTCCGCCTGCACCTCGTCGTTGAGCCGCACCGCGTCGGGGTGATCAAAGCGAACCGCTCGGATATTCATGCGCTGGATCGTACTTCTATGCGACTGGGGCGGCATCGGAATTTCCATGTCGTATCGTGCCGTAGTGCTCTCCGTGACGACCGTGAATGTGAACGGGCTGCGTGCCGCCGCCAAGAAGGGCTTCGTGTCCTGGCTGGACGGTACCGCGGCCGATGTGGTGTGCCTCCAGGAGGTGCGCGCCGAGCCGCGCGAACTGCCCGAGGCCGTGCGCGAGCCGGACGGGTGGCATGTGGTGCACGCCCCGGCGGCGGCCAAGGGCCGGGCGGGGGTGTCGGTGTACGCGCGGCGCGAGCTGGAGGGCGTACGGGTCGGCTTCGGCTCCTCCGAGTTCGACGGCAGCGGCCGCTATGTGGAGGTCGATCTGCCGGGCGTGACGGTCGGCAGCCTGTATCTGCCCTCCGGGGAGGTCGGCACCGAGCGGCAGGACGAGAAGGAACGCTTCATGGCGGAGTTCCTTCCGTACCTCAAGGAGCTGCGCGAGCGGGCGGCGGCCGACGGGCGCGAGGCGCTGGTGTGCGGCGACTGGAACATCGCCCACCGGGAGGTCGACCTGAAGAACTGGAAGGCCAACCGGAAGAAGTCCGGGTTCCTGCCGGAGGAGCGCGCGTGGCTGTCGCGCGTCTTCGAGGAGGCGGGGTACGTGGACGTGGTGCGCGCGCTGCACCCGGACGTCGACGGTCCGTACTCCTGGTGGTCGTACCGGGGCAGGGCCTTCGACAACGACGCGGGCTGGCGCATCGACTACGAGGTGGCCACCCCTGGGCTCGCCGGTCGGGCGCTGAAGGCGGTCGTGGAGCGGGCTCCGGCGTACGACCAGCGGTGGAGCGACCACGCCCCGGTGACGGTCACCTACGGCGCCGCTCACTGATCCGGCGGCGGGCGCCCGGCGTCGTCCGCGTGCTCGCCCGCCCGTTCCTCCAGGCCCGCCCGCAGCCGGCGGTCCATAGCCATCGACAGCTCGGCGTCCACGACGCTTTTCGCGAGCGGCCGCAGCCGCTCCACGGTCTCGCCGATCTCCTCGCCGCGCTTCCGGGCGTCCGCCAGCACATGGCTGATCAGCAGGGTGGCGAAGGTCTCGGCGATGGCGTCCACATGCTCCCGGACCTCGCGCCCGGCCGCGAGGACGGCCGCCAGCGGGATGCCCTGGTCGACCAGGGCGCGCGAGGTGTCCAGCAGGCGGCGGCTGATGTGCACGATGTCGTCGCCGTCGACCGCGAGATAGCCGATGTCGAGTGAGACGGTGAGGTTCTCCGCCGTGGCCTCGCTGTCGAAGTAGTCGGCGAGCGCCTGCGGGGTGAGCCGGACCGGGGTCTCCTCGGACCAGGACGGAAGGGCGCCGTCCAGCCCCAGCAGTTCGCCGACGTCCCGCCGCCCGCTCTCGAACGCGGCTATCAACTCGGCGATCCCGCCCAGGGTGTGGCCGCGCTCCAGCAGGGCGGTGATGGTCCGCAGCCGGGCCAGGTGGTGGTCGTTGTACCAGGCGATACGGCCTTCCCGGCGGGGTGGCGGGATCAGTTTGCGCTCGCGGTAGAAGCGCAGGGTACGTACGGTGATCCCGGCCTTCTCCGCCAGTTCCGTCACCCGGTACTCGCGTGCCTGGTCCGCTTCGCTCGTCGCCACAGCAGCAGCCTATGTCGAGGGCGGTGGGGTGTGACCGCCGGTAACTGAGTTATCCACAGCCCCTACCGCTCGCCGGATCCCTGTCTTACGCTCCCATCGTGCCAGTGAACGCTGGCACGGTTTCGAGCAGTTCGAGCGGCGGGAGGCGGCGGCATGGCGGCTGGGCTGACGCGTGAGCACGTGCGGGTGGCGGTGATCGGGTCCGGATTCGGGGGCCTGGGCGCGGCGGTGAGGCTGCGCCGCGCGGGCATCACCGACTTCGTGGTCCTGGAGCGGGCCGGTGCGGTCGGTGGGACCTGGCGGGACAACAGCTATCCGGGCTGTGCCTGCGATGTCCCGTCCCATCTCTACTCCTTCTCCTTCGCCCCCAATCCCGACTGGCCGCGCACCTTCTCCGGGCGGCGGCACATCCACGCCTATCTGGAGCGGGTCGCCGACACCTTCGGGCTGCGGCCGCATCTGCGCTTCGACGCCGAGGTGCTCGCCCTGCGCTGGGACGGCGCGGCGCTGCACTGGGAGATCGAGACCGCGCGCGGGCCGCTGACCGCCGATGTCGTGGTGAGCGCGACCGGCCCGCTCTCCGATCCGAAGATCCCGGATATCCCGGGGCTCGACGGTTTCCCCGGCAAGGTCTTCCACTCCGCGCGCTGGGACCACGGCTATGACCTGCGCGGCAAGCGGGTCGCGATGGTCGGCACCGGCGCCTCGGCCATCCAGATCGTGCCCGAGATCCAGAAGGAGGTGCGCAGGCTCACCCTCTTCCAGCGCACCCCGCCCTGGGTGCTGCCGCGCATGGACCGCCGGATCACCGGCGCCGAGCGCTGGCTGCACAGCAGGCTGCCGGTGTCCGGGGCGCTGCGGCGCGGGCTGCTGTGGGGGATCCGGGAGTTGCAGGTCGGGGCGTTCACCAAGCGGCCGTCCGAGCTGGGATTCGTGGAGCGGCTGGCCGGGGCGCATATGCGGCGGGCCGTCAAGGACCCGGTGCTGCGGGCCAGGCTGACCCCGCGCTACCGCATCGGCTGCAAGCGCATCCTGCTGTCGAACGATTACTACCCGGCGCTCGCCAAGCCGCATGTGGAGGTGGTCGGCGGGCTCAAGGAGATCCGCGGCACCACGCTGGTCGGCTCGGACGGCACCGAGACCGAGGCGGACGCGATCATCTTCGGGACGGGATTCCATGTCACCGACATCCCCATCGCCGAGCGTGTGACCGGGGCGAGGGGCACCACCCTCGCGGAGGAGTGGAAGGGCGGCATGGAGGCGCTGCGCGGCGCCAGCGCGGCGGGCTTCCCCAACTTCCTGACGATCATCGGGCCCAATACGGGGCTCGGCAACAGCTCGATGATCCTCATGATCGAGGCCCAGCTCAGCTATCTGACCGACTATCTGCGGCAGTTGGACGGCCTCGGCGGCAAGGTCGCGCTGGACGCCCGGCCATCGGCGGTCCGCGTCTACAACGACATGATCCAGGAGAGGATGAAGCGCACGGTGTGGAATTCGGGCGGCTGCGACAGCTGGTATCTGGACGACAACGGCCGCAATACGACCCTGTGGCCGGGCTCCACCGGCGAATTCACCAGGGCCACCCGGCACGTGCGGCTCGCGGAGTACGACGTGCTGCGGCAGCGGCCCGGAGCCGGTCAGGGCGCCGAGGCGGCCGCGGGGAGGGGATCGCGGTGAGGCGCACTCCTTATGCCGCCTCAGGGCCGTACGCCCCGCCCGGCGGCGCGCACGAGCTGGCCGTCACCTCGGCGGACGGCGCCCGGCTGCACGTGGAGCTGTACGGGCCCGCCGACCCCGCCGCTCCCGCCGTCGTCCTGGTGCACGGCTGGACCTGCTCGACCGCCTTCTGGGCACCGGTCCTGCGCGAACTGGCCGCCGACCACCGGGTGATCGTGTACGACCAGCGCGGCCATGGCCGCAGCACCGCCCCCGGACCCGGCGGCTACCGGACGGACACGCTCGCCGACGACCTGGAAGCGGTCCTGGAGCAGACCCTGGAGCCGGGCCGCCGGGCCGTGGTCGTGGGCCACTCCATGGGCGGGATGACGGTGATGGCCGCCGCCGGGCGCCCGGCGCTGCGCGAGCGTGCCGCCGCCGTGGTGCTGTGCAGCACCGGCGCCTCCCGGCTGGTCGAGCGGGCGCGCGTGGTGCCGCTGCGCTCCGAGCGGGCACGGGCGCGGATCCATCGCGCGATCCTCGGCGCGCGCGTCCCCATGGGGCCGGTCACGCCCGTCGCCAAGCGCCTGCTGCGGTACGGGACGATGGGCCCCGGCGCCGCGCCCGCCATGGTGGAGGCGTGCGCGCGGATCGTGCACGCTTGCCCCCGCGTCGTGCGGGCAGGGTGGGCGCATGTCATGAGCGACCTCGACCTGGACGCCCGCGTCGGCCTGCTGACCATGCCCGCCGCCGTCATCGTCGGCACCGCCGACCGGCTGACCCCGCCCGAGCACGCCCACGCCATCGCGGCCGCGCTGCCACAGTGCACCGGCCTCACCGAGCTGCCGGGCCTCGGCCATATGACCCCCGTGGAGGACTCCGGGGCGGTGAGCCGGGTGATCCGCCGCCTCGCCGCGGAATACGGGGCGGCTGCACGGGACACCGCCACCGGCCACGCCCCCCACCCGGTCGAGGAGCGGACGACATGAGCGCGCGCAGGAGTCTGGAGGGCCGGGTCGCGGTGGTGACCGGCGCGGCGCGGGGAGTCGGCGAGCTGCTGGCCCGCACCCTGTCCGCGCGCGGCGCCAGGGTGGCGCTGGTGGGTCTGGAACCGGAGGAGCTGAAGCGGGTGTCGGGGCGGCTGCCCACCGACTCCGATCACTGGTACGCCGATGTGACCGACTCGGACGCGATGACCCGGGTCGCGGAGGAAGTGGTGGCGCGGTTCGGCGCGGTCGACATCGTCTGCGCCAACGCCGGGGTGGCCACCGGCGGTCCGTTCCTCGACACCGATGAGACGGCCTGGCGGCGGGTCGTGGAGGTCAATCTGCTGGGCAGCGTCACCACGGCCCGCGCGTTCCTGCCCGCGCTGATCGCCAGCCGTGGCCATCTGCTGCAGATCGCCTCGCTCGCCGCGCTCGCGCCCGCGCCGATGATGACCGCGTACTGCGCGTCCAAGGCGGGGGTCGAGGCCTTCGCGCACTGTCTGCGCGCCGAGGTGGGCCACCGGGGCGTCACGGTCGGCGTCGGCTATCTCAGCTGGACCGACACCGACATGGTGCGCGGCGCCGACCGGGACGAGGTGATGCGCGAGTTGCGGTCGCGGATGCCGTGGCCCGCGGGGCGTACGTATCCGCTGGGCCCGGCCGTGGAGCGGCTCGTCGCGGGGATCGAACGCCGCTCGGCCCATGTGTACGCGCAGTGGTGGCTGCGCGGGATGCAGCCCATACGCGGCTATCTGCCCGCGCTGATCGGGGCGGTGGGGCGGCGTGAGATGCGCCGGGCCGAACCCCGGCTGGCGGCCACCCGCGAGCAGCGCGGCCATCTCGTGGGCGAGGGCGGCGCGGCGGACGAGCGGGCGCGCACCGCCCGTACGCAGCGTTACCGGTAACCCTCTGTCAACCATGCTGACCTGGGAATTCGATAGATGTGGTCGATCGAAATGCGGAGTATGTCCCTGCGTGTAACTCTGGTCGGGCCCGATCCCTTTCACCCGATGAGGAGTGACGCAGATGGGGAAGGACGAGTTCAGCGAGAAGGCCCAGCAGGCCAAGCGCAAGGCGCAGGGCCAGCAGGGCCAGCAGACCCAGCGCGGTCAGCAGGGTCAGCGAGGCCAGCAGGCGCAGGAGGCCCAGCGAGGCGAGCGAGGCCAGCGGGGCCAGGAGCAGCGCCGCGACCAGGACCGGCCCGAAAGCCGGGAGCAGGCCGAGCGCATGGGCCGGGAGCGCCGTCAGCAGGGCATGAGCGACGAGAGGCGGGACCAGGAGCCGTTCGAGGAGATGTAAGTCGTCTCGTCGGCAGGTTCCTTGGCGGGCCCGTCGGCGGGTCTCTCGCCGAAGGGCTCGCGGAGAGTGTGCGCGAGGGGGCGCATCCGTCAGGGGATGCGCCCCCGGCACGCAGGCGGGCCGCACTTATCTCATGGCTCAGCTCAGGCGCTCAGCTCATCCGCTCAATTCTCGCCCCGCGGGGGGAGTTTCGGGCGTCGCCGGTCCGGGACCTGCCCGTAGCCCGGCGGGGCCGCGGCCGGATGCCGCTCCAGCAGTTCCAGCGCCGTCCGCACGGCGACCCCCAGCTGCGGGTAGCGGCCCTCCGCCCAGTCCAGCGGGGATCGGGGCGCCGGGATGTCCGGCTCCACACCATGGTTCTCGACCCCCCAGCCGAAGGCGTCGAACCAGGCGGCGTTCATCGGCACCGTGATCGCCGTACCGTCGCCGAGCGGATGGCGGCCGGTCATGCCGACCACGCCGCCCCAGGTCCGCAGTCCCACCACCGGGCCGATGCCCTGGATCTTGAAGGCCGCGGTGATCATGTCGCCGTCGGAGGAGGTCGCCTCGTCCGCGACCGCGACGATCGGCCCGCGCGGCGCGTTGCTGGTGTACGACACCGGCTGGGCGTTGCGCGTGAGGTCCCAGCCCATCACGGTGCGGGTCAGCTTCTCGACCACCAGCTCGCTGATGTTGCCGCCCGCGTTCCCCCGGACGTCCACGATCAGCGCGGGGAACGACACCTCCCGGCGCAGATCCCGGTTGAACTGCGCCCAGCCGGAGCCGCCCATGTCCGGGATGTGCAGGTAGCCGCACCGCCCGTCGCTCAACTCCCGTACCACCGCCCGCCGCCTGGCCACCCAGTCCTGGTAGCGCAGCGGCCGTTCGTCGATCAGCGGGACGACCGCGGCCCGGCGCGGCGGGCCTTCGCCGTCAGGGGAGGCGAAGGTCAGCTCGACCGTGGTGCCGCCCGCCGCGGTCAGCAGCGGATAGGGACCGGCCACCGGGTCCACCGGGCGGCCGTCGACATGGGTGAGCCGGGCGCCTTCGCGGATGCCGGAGCCCGCCAGCGGCGAGCGCGCCCGGGAATCGGAGGACTCGCCGGGCAGGATGCGGGACACCTGCCACGCCCCGTCCTCGGCGCGCGTGAGGTCGGCGCCGAGCAGTCCGATGGGGCGCTGGTAGTGGGCCGGGCCCTCGTTGCGGCGCGCGGCGCTCACATACGCGTGCGAGGTGCCCAGTTCGCCCAGGACCTCGCGCAGCAGATCGGCGAACTCGTCGGGGGAGGCGACCCGTTCGACCAGCGGCCGGTACTGGTCGAGCACCCCGTCCCAGTCGACGCCGCACATGCCCGGCTCCCAGAAATAGGCGCGGGTGATGCGGCCCGCCTCCGCGTACGCCTGCCGCCACTCGGCCGCCGGGTCCACGGTGTGCTGGATGCGCCGCATGTCGATCTGGACCGTGGAGTCGCTGTCGCCCGACTCGGTGGCGGGCACCGCCCGCAGATCGTCGTCGTCGACGACCACGAGCCGGGAGCCGTCGCCGCTGACCCGGAACCAGTCCAGCTCACTGGTGAGTTCGGTGCGCTTGGCCTTGGCCAGGTCGAAGTGTTCGAGGGTGGGGCGGTCGGAGGTGTCGGCGGGGTTGGCGAACGTCTCGCCGAGCGCACCCGAGATCGGCCAGCGCAGCCACACCAGACCGCCGCCGCTGACCGGCCACAGAGAGGAGTACTTGGAGGCGGCCACCGGGAAGACGGTGACCCGGCTGGACAGCCCCTCCACCTCGACGGTCACCGTGCCGTCGCCCTCCCCGCCCCCGGCGTCGTCGTCCGGGTCGAGTCCGCCCGCCGCCGGGCGGCCCTCGGGGGAGAGCGCGAAGGGCGACGGCGTGGCGGAGGACAGCGGTACGAGATACGGGCGGCAGCCGAGCGGGAAGGAGAGGTCACCGGTGTGCACGTCGTAGACGGGGTCGAAGCCGCGCCAGGAAAGGAAGGCGAGATAGCGGCCGTCGCTGGTGAAGACCGGTTCCTCGTCCTCGAACCGCCCGCTGGTCACGTCCACTATGGTCCGGTCAGCCAGCCGCGCGATCTTGATGGAGCGCAGGGTGCGGCCGATGCCCGGGTGGGACCAGGCGAGCCAGGCCGAGTCGGGTGAGAAGGCGAGGTCGGCGACCGGGCCGTTGAGCGACCGGACCAGCTCGGTGACCTCGCCGTTCCCGTCCGCGGAGGTGTCCACGAGCAGCAGCCGGCCGTCGTTGGCGGCGACGGCGAGCTGGTCGCCGTCGGGCGAGGGTTCCATCTCGTGCACTCGGCCCAGGCCGCCCGCGGCCAGCCGCCGCGGCTCGCCGGTCTCGCTCGCCCGTGGCAGATAGGCGATCTCGATCGCGTCCTCGCCCTCCGCGTCCGTCACATAGGCGACCCGGCCGCTGGAGCCCAGGATCTCGGGCGTCCGCACCCGGACGCCGGGGGTGTCGGCGAGGGTGCGGGCGGGGCCGTCGCGATGGGTGAGCCAGTACAGGCTGCCGCGTACGCACACCGCGCTGGCCCGGCCGGTGGTGTCCACGGACAGCGAGTCGACATGGGAGGCGGCGGGCACCTGGTAGGGCCGCCGACCGGTCCGCGCGCCGCCGAGCCGCACCCGCAGCCGGCGGGGTTCGGTGTCCGGGCCGAGGTCGTCCACCAGCCACAGTTCGCCCGCGCACTGGTAGACGACGCGGCTGCCGTCGGTCGAGGCGTGGCGGGCGTAGAAGTCGTCGTGGTCGGTGTGGCGGCGCAGACCGGTGCCGTCGGGCAGACAGGAGTAGAGATTGCCGACGCCCTCGTGGTCGGAGAGGAAGGCGACGCGGCCGCCGACCACCATGACCGAGTCCAGGTGGCCGTCGAGTTCGGGCAGCAGCCGGACGCCGCCGAGCCACAGCCGGCCGGTCGCGCCGCCCCGGTAGCGCTTCCAGCTGGCGGGCTCGTGCGGCGGCTTGCCGGTGAGCAGCAGGGTGCGCCGGTCGCCGCCCTGCCCGGAGGAGGTGCCCGTGGCGTCGGAAGTGCTGGCGGTGGCGGCGAGGTCGGCTACGGCGATGTCGGCCACCGGCCCCCAGGGCAGTCGGCTGCCGGGGCTGCCGTCGGTGGGCAGGCTGTAGGCCCAGGAGAAGTGCGAGAACGGCTGGCCGTGCGAGGACACGGCGAGGATGTGGGTGGCGCCGTCCCGGTCGGGCGGCGTCCAGCCGCAGACCCGGGCGTCCTCGCTGCCCCAGTAGGTCAGTCTCCGGGCGGGGCCGCCGTCCACGGGGGCGAGATGGATCTCCGGGTCGAGGCTGCGCCAGTTCGTGTAGGCGATCTGGGAGCCGTCGGGGGAGAAGCGGGGGTGGCCCACCCGGGTGCGGTCGACGGTCAGCCGCCAGGCCCGCCCGGGGGGTTCGCCCCGTGCGGTCAGCGGGGCGACCCAGAGATCGTCCTCGGCGACGAAGCACAGCAAGTCGCCGTGCAGATGCGGAAATCGCAGATAGGCGCGGTCGGTATCGCTGGTTTCCCTCACCTCATCCATGGTTTCGGCCCTGGTCCGGCAAAGCAACTCCAATCTGTGACGCATACCACGAGCGAAACGGCTTGGTTTCGCTAAAAGGGCGGCGGATGCGGTCGTATGCTTGAACGAGTACGAAACCGTTTCGTTCGGGAAGGGGGATGTCATGACGCTGCGCCGCAGCAGGCTGTCCCCCGAGCGGGAGGGTGAGCTGTACGAGGCCGTGGTCGAGCTTCTCGGGGAGGTCGGTTACGACGCGCTGACCATGGACGCCGTCGCCGCGCGCACGCACTCCAGCAAGGCCACGCTCTACCGCCAGTGGAAGAGCAAACCGCAGCTGGTGGCCTCCGCGCTGCGGCACACCAAGCCCGTTTCGCTCCTGGATATCGACACCGGATCGCTGCGCGGCGACCTGCACGAGATCGTGCGGTGTGCCGACGGCGCCCCGGCGCGCGACGCGGCCCTGATGAGGGGGCTGGCCCAGGCCGTCCACACCCATCCGGACCTTCACCAGGCCCTCCGGGAGCTGCTGATCTATCCCGAGATGTCCGCGCTCGACGTACTGCTGCGGCGGGCCGTCGACCGGGGGGAAGTGGCTCCGGACAGACCCGCCCTGGGTTACGTCGTGCACATGATGTGCGGCGCCCTCGTCGCCCGGTCGCTGATCGACGGCGAAGAGCCGGATGTCGCCTACCTCAGCGAATACGTCGACGCCGTGGTCCTCCCCGCCCTCGGCCTCTGAGTCTCCCCACCCCGCACCACCCCATACGTACCCGGCCGGCGCGCCGCTCTCGTCGCCGGTCCGGTCGCCCACACCTGCCAGCAGTGACCCAGCAGTGACACCGACTCGACGGGAGCACCTCTCCTCGTGGCCACGTTCCTCTACAAACTCGGTCGATTCGCCTTCCGGCGACGCCGGTTCGTCGCCCTCATATGGGTGGCGCTCCTGGCCGTCGCCGGAGTCGGCGCCGCGACCGCCTCGCCGCCCGCCAACGACAGCTTCTCCATCCCGGGGACCGAGGCCCAGAAGGCCTTCGACCTCCTGGAGAAGCGTTTCCCCGGTGGTAACGCCGACGGCGCCACCGCCCGGGTGGTCTTCCGCGCGCCCCAGGGCGAGAAGATGACCGACCCGGACAACAAGGCCGTGGTCACGAAGACCGTCGCCGACCTCAAGGCCAGCTCTCCGCAGGTCGCCTCGGTCGCCGACCCGTACCAGGCCCGCGCCGTCTCCAAGGACGGCTCCACCGCGTACATCCTGACCAGCTACAAGGTCAACGCCATGGAGCTGGAGGAGACCGCCAAGGACGGCCTGACGGAGGCCGGGGAGAAGGCGCAGAAGTCGGATCTCACGGTGGCGATCGGCGGTGACGCGCTCCAGGAGATACCCGAGACGGGCTCCACCGAGGTCATCGGCATCGTGATCTCCGCGATCGTGCTCGCCATCACCTTCGGCTCGCTGGTGGCCGCCGGAATGCCGCTGCTGACCGCGCTCATCGGCGTCGGCATCGGCATCTCCGGGATCACCGCGCTCGCCACCCCCCTCGGGCTGTCCACGACCACGTCGACGCTGGCGATGATGATCGGCCTCGCGGTCGGCATCGACTACGCGCTCTTCATCGTCTCCCGCTACCGCGCCGAACTGGCCGAGGGCCGGGAGCGCGAGGAGGCCGCCGGGCGGGCCGTGGGCACCGCGGGCTCCGCGGTGGTGTTCGCCGGGCTCACCGTCGTCATCGCGCTGGTCGGCCTCGCGGTCGTCAACATCCCGATGCTGTCCAAGATGGGCTTCGCGGCGGCGGGCACGGTGGTCATCGCCGTCCTCATCGCGATCAGCCTCATCCCCGCGCTGCTGGGCTTCGCGGGCAAGCGGGTGTACGGGCGCAAGGCGCGCGAGCGGATGGCCGCCGCGTCGGCCGCCGCCGCGGAGGGCGAGCAGGCGGAGGAGAAGCCCAACATGGGCACCCGCTGGGCCCGGTTCGTGCTGCGCCGCCCGGTGGCGGTCCTGCTGCTCGGCGTGCTCGGCCTCGGCGCCGCCGCGGTGCCCGCGCTCAGCCTGGAGCTGGGGCTGCCGGACGACGGTTCGCAGCCGGTCAGCAGCCAGAAGCGGCAGGCGTACGACATGATCTCCGACGGCTTCGGCCCGGGCTTCAACGGCCCGCTGATGGTGGTCGCCGACACCAAGGGCAGCGACGACCCCAAGGCCGCCGTGAACAAGGTGACCAAGACGATCGCCGGTATCGACGGCGTCGCGGCCGTCACCCCGGCGACGTTCAACAAGGCCGGCGACACCGCGATGCTCACCGTCGTGCCGAAGTACAAGCCGAGCAGCGTCGACACCGAGAAGGTCGTCGCCGACATCCGGGACGAGGCGGGCTCCTTCACGTCGGACACCGGCGCCGAGGTGCTGGTGACCGGACAGACGGCGATGAACATCGACATCTCGCAGAAGCTGAACGACGCGCTGGTGCCGTACCTGGCACTCGTCGTCGGGCTGGCCTTCCTGCTGCTGATGATCGTCTTCCGGTCCATCCTCGTCCCGCTCAAGGCGGCGCTCGGCTTCCTGCTGTCCGTCGTCGCGGCGCTCGGCGCGGTGGTCGCGGTCTTCCAGTGGGGCTGGGCGGCGGAGCTGTTCGGCGTCGAGGAGACCGGCCCGATCATGAGCATGATGCCGATCTTCATGATCGGTGTGGTGTTCGGGCTCGCCATGGACTACGAGGTCTTCCTGGTGACCCGGATGCGGGAGGCGTACATCCACGGCGAGCGCCCCGGCCAGGCCGTCGTCACCGGCTTCCGGCACGGCGCCCGGGTGGTCTCCGCGGCCGCCGTCATCATGATCAGCGTCTTCGCGGGGTTCATCGGCTCGTCCGAGGCGATGGTGAAGATGATCGGCTTCGGCCTGGCCACCGCGGTCCTCTTCGACGCCTTCGTGGTCCGCATGGCCATCGTCCCGGCGGTGCTGGGGCTGCTCGGCAAGTCCGCGTGGTGGCTGCCGCGCTGGCTCGACAAGGCGCTGTCGAACGTGGACGTCGAGGGTGAGGGGCTGCGCGAGCAGCTCGAAAAGGACACCCCGGGGCAGGGATCGCACGTCAAGGACGTCAAGGACTCCGACAAGGACCCGGAGCTGAGCCGGGTGTGAGCCGGTCGTAAGACGGCCGCAATTCGGCCAACGCACGCCCCGGCGGCGGCTCTTCCCTCGCGGAAGGGTCGCCGCCGGGGCTTTCGCGTGGCAGGCGCTCTTGCGAACGATGTGCAGGTAGGTCACCATCGACCGGATACCCGCAGCTCAGGAGCGGAGCCCCGCATGCATGTCCCCGATGGATTCATCGACGCCCCGGTGTCGGTGGCGACCGGTGCCGTCGCCGCCGCCGCGGTCGCGGTCAGCCTGCGCGGTGCGCGGCGTGAACTCGACGAGCAGGCCGCGCCGCTGGCCGGTCTGGTCGCGGCGTTCATCTTCGCCGTCCAGATGCTGAACTTCCCCGTCGCCGCCGGCACCAGCGGCCATCTGCTCGGCGGGGCGCTGGCCGCGATCCTCGTCGGCCCCTACACGGGCGTGCTGTGCGTCTCCGTGGTGCTGCTCATGCAGGCTGTCCTGTTCGCGGACGGCGGCCTCACCGCGCTCGGCGTCAACATCACGGACATGGCGGTGGTCACCACGGTCGTGGCCTACGGGATCTTCCGCGCCATCCTGAAGATCGCCCCGAACCGGCGCCGCACGGTCACCGTCGCGTCCTTCGTGGCCGCCCTGATATCGGTCCCGGCCGCCGCCATCGCCTTCACCGGGCTCTACGCGCTGGGCGGCACGGCGGACGTCGCGATCGGCAAGGTCTTCACCGCGATGGTCGGCGTGCATGTGCTGATCGGCATCGGCGAGGCGGCCATCACGGCCCTGACGGTCGGCGCCGTGATGGCCGTACGGCCGGATCTCGTCCACGGCGCGCGGGACGTGGCCGTGCGCCGTCTGGAACTGCGTACGGGTGCTCCGGTGAGCACCCCGGGGTCCGCAGCACCCGCCGGGTCCGCAGCACCCGCCGGGTCCGCAGCACCCGCCGGGTCCGCGGCCCCCGCCGGGGCCGCGCCCGCCACCGCCCGTACGGTCACGGCGGCGCCCGCCGCCAACGACGCGGAGGCCCCCGCGCCTGCCGCACCGCGCCGCTCCGCGCGTCGCGTGTGGGCGGTCGGGCTCGGGGCCGCGCTGCTGTGCGCGGGCGTCGTGAGCTTCTACGCCTCCGCCAGCCCGGACGGACTGGAGAAGGTCGCCGCCGACAAGGGCATCGACAAGAAGACCGAGGACCACGCAGTCAAGGACTCCCCGCTCGCCGACTACGGCGTCAAGGACATCTCCAACGCCCGGCTCTCCGGCGGCCTCGCCGGGGTGATCGGGGTCGGCGCGACGCTCGCCGTGGGCACCGGGGTCTTCGTCGTCGTACGGCGCCGCCGGGCCGGGGCCGACGCCGAGGCGGGCTGAGATGGGCGCGGGACACGCGCATACGCTCTACCGGGCGGGCCGCTCCCCGGTGCACGCCCTGCCCCCGCACTGCAAGATCGCCGCCGTCTTCTGCTTCGTCCTCGTCGTCGTCGCGACGCCCCGCGAGGCGCTGTGGGCGTTCGGCCTGTACGCCGTGCTGCTGGCCGGGGTGGCGGCGACGGCCCGTATCCCGGCCGGGTTCCTGCTGAAGCGGTTGCTGATCGAGATCCCGTTCGTGACGTTCGCCCTGCTGATGCCGTTCGTCGCGGAGGGCGCGCGGGTGGACATGCTCGGGCTGTCGCTCAGCCAGTCCGGGCTGTGGGGCGCCTGGAACATCCTGGCCAAGGGCACGCTCGGGGTCGCGGCGTCCGTCATCCTGGCGTCCACGACCGAGCTGCGCGCGCTGCTGCTGGGGCTGCAGCGGCTGCGGCTGCCACCGCTGCTGGTGCAGATCGCGTCGTTCATGATCCGCTACGGGGACGTCATCACCGACGAGATGCGCCGGATGCGGATCGCCCGCCGCTCGCGAGGGTTCGAGGCGCGCGGGGTGCGGCAGTGGGGCGTGCTCGCGAAGTCCGCCGGGGCGCTGTTCATCCGGTCCTACGAGCGCGGCGAACGGGTCCATCTGGCGATGCTCAGCCGCGGCTACACGGGCACGATGCCGGTGATCGACGAGGTGACCGCGTCCCGTGCACAGTGGAGTTACGCCGCAGCACTACCGCTGACCGCTCTCGCGGTCTGCCTGACCGGATGGATGCTCGTATGACCGGCCCCGACGCCACCCCGCCCTCGCTCCAGGTGTCCGGCCTCGCCTACGCCTACCCCGACGGCCATCAGGCGCTCTTTGGCGTCGAGCTGACCGTGGCGCGCGGGGAGCGGGTGGCGCTGCTCGGCCCCAACGGGGCGGGCAAGACCACGCTGGTGCTGCATCTGAACGGCATCCTGGAGGCGGGCGCCGGATCGGTCACGGTCGCCGGGCTGCCCGTGGCGAAGCGGAACCTGGCCGAGATCCGCCGCCGGGTGGGCATCGTCTTCCAGGACCCGGACGACCAGCTGTTCATGCCGACCGTGCGGGAGGACGTGGCGTTCGGCCCGGCCGCTGCCGGGATGCGCGGCGCGGAGCTGGCGGAGCGGGTGCACCGGGCGCTGGACCGGGTGGGGATGGCGGAGTTCGCGGACCGGCCGCCGCACCATCTGTCGTTCGGGCAGCGGCGGCGGGTGGCGGTCGCGACCGTGCTGGCGATGGAGCCGGAGATCCTCGTCCTGGACGAGCCGTCCTCCAACCTCGACCCGGCCTCGCGCCGTGAACTCGCCGACATCCTGCGCTCCCTGGACGTCACCGTGCTGATGGTCACCCACGACCTGCCGTACGCGCTGGAGCTGTGCCCGAGGTCCGTGGTGCTCAGCGGGGGAGTGATCGCGGCCGATGGGGGTACGCAGGAATTGCTGTGCGACCAGGAGCTGATGCGGGAGCACCGGCTGGAACTGCCCTTCGGCTTCGATCCGCGCTCGGTGAAGGCCCCGGTCTGACGTCCCGGCCGGGCACGTTGCACCATAAGGACGACAGCACGGTCGGATCAGCAGGGTGGGAGTCGGATCAGTGGTGGACGTCCAGGGCACGGTGGCCGACGGATTCGAACCGGTCCGGGACGCCTTCGCGGCGAACTTCGCGAAGCGCGGTGAGCGCGGCGCGGCCCTGGTCCTCTACCGGGACGGCGAGAAGGCCGTCGACCTGTGGGGCGGTACGCGGGACCCCGGCCAGGAGGGCGACGGCGAGCCGTGGGCCCAGGACACCGCGCAGGTCGTCCGCTCCGTCACCAAGGGCGTCGCCTCCGCCGTACCGCTGCTGCTCCACCAGCGCGGCCAGCTCGACCTGGACGGCCGGGTCGGCACGTACTGGCCCGAGTTCAAGGAGAACGGCAAGGAACGGGTGCTGGTGCGGCATCTGCTCGCCCACCGCGCCGGGCTGCCCGCCCTCGACACCCCGCTGACCCCGGCCGAGGCCATCGACGGCATATCCGGGCCGCGGGCCGTCGCCGCCCAGCACCCCGACTGGGAGCCCGGCACGGCCCACGGCTATCACGCCCAGACCTACAGCTGGCTGCTGAGCGAGCTGGTGAAGCGCGTCACCGGGCGCACCATCGGCCGCTGGATCGCGGAGGAGATCGCCCGGCCGCTCGCCCTGGACCTGTGGCTCGGGCTGCCCGAGGACCAGTTGCACCGGACCGGCCGGATCGAGCGGGTGGAGGCCCCGGCGGCGCCTGCCGGGCAGGGGCTGCGGCTGCGGCCCAAGCGGTCGGTGGCCGAGGCGTACGCCGACCCGGAGTCGCTGACCCGGCGGGCGTTCGGCGCGATCAGCCCGGCGCCCGACGAGAACGATCCCGCGTACCTCGCCGCCGGGCTGCCCGCCTCCGGCGGGGTCGCCACCGCCGACGCGCTGGCCCGCTTCTACGCGGCGCTGATCGGCCCGCTGCCGTCGGCGCGCACGGCCCGCGCGGGCGGCCGCCTCTTCGCCCCGGCGACGCTGACCCTGGCGCGTACGGAGGAGTCGGCCGGGCCGGACCGGGTGCTGGTGGTCGGGACCCGCTTCGGGCTCGGCTACATGCTGCACGGCCCGGCCTGCCCGCTGCTGGGCCCGGGGTCCTTCGGCCACCCGGGGCGGGGCGGTTCGCTCGCCTTCGCCGATCCGGGGGCGCGGATCGGCTTCGCGTACGTCACCAACGGCATGCAGCGCGGCGTCACCGCGGACCCGCGGGCGCAGGCCCTGGTGCGCGCCGTAAGGACGGCGCTGGCGGCCCAGGAGGCGTAGCCAGGAGGCGTAGCCCGGAGGCTTAGCGCGCTGTTCGCGCGCCCCTTCGTGCCTTCACGCGCCCTCTCGCACACGCACACGCCGGGTCCGTGGGGCCAAGGGGCCCTGTCGCGTGGTTCCGGCCCTGCCCAGACTGGGGATCCTTCCGGGGGTGAGAGTCGTAGGGGGCGGCTCTCCCGGGGGGAATCACGGGGGACAACGCGTGGAGCGGACACGGGGGTTACGGGGCGCACGCGCGCGTACGGGGGAGCCACCGGCTCAGCGGCACCGGCTCGCGCGGCGGGACATGGAATGGCAGATGCTGCGCATCCTGCTGATCTTCCGGCTGATGCACGCCATCCAGTTCGCGGTGACCGTGCCCGGTATCGCGGGCCATCTCGCCCACCGCACGGGCGGGTTGGTGCTGCTGGTGGCAGTGGTGGCCGAATCGCTGTGGTTCACCCTGTACATCGTCCGCAACCACCGGCGGGTGGCGGCGCGCGACGAGGAGGACCGCGCCGCCGACGACCGGGGCGACGCCCGGCCGGTCGTGTACGACGGCCTCGCGGCCGGTGTCGAACTGTGCTCCGCCGTCGCCTCCCTGTGGGCCTGCGTCGTGGTCATGGGCCCCGACCGGGCGCAGGACATGGCCCCGCTGCTGGTGCTCACCACCGAGCAGATCTCCGGCGCGAGCATCGGCTCGGCGCTCGGCCAGCCGCTGCGCGTCCTCGTCGCGGGCACCGGCGCGGTCGCCGCCTCGTACGCCGCGGTGATCGCCCTGGGTGTCCCGGAGGCGCTGACCCACTCCGATGTGCTGATCGGGCTCACCGGCTACGCGGCGCTCGCCTATCTGATCCGGCGCGGCGCGCTGTATCTGCTGCAACTCGCCGCCGACCTGGGCGATATGAGCCTTCAGCTGCACGAGGTGCAGCAGCGGCGGCTGCTCGCCATCGAGCTGCACAACCACATCGGCCACACCCTGGGCGCGTTCCAGCGGATCGACGTGACCGACACCGATCAGCTCGCCTCGCTGCGCACCTCCGCGATGGTCGCCCTGGAGCGGCTGCGCACCTTCATCAGCACCGGCCGGTTCAGCGCGTCTGTGCCGCTGATCGGCATGGTCCACCGGCAGGTCGCGCTGGCGGCCAACGACACCCTCACGGTGGAGCCCATCGTCACCGAGCGCGTGGTCGGCGCGGCGGCCCGGGTCCGTCCGCACGAGGTGGAGCTGCTGGAGGCCGCGCTGCGCGCGCTGCTGATCAACGTGGAGCGCAGCGCCGGGGTGCGCGAGGCGCTGCTGCACGTGGACATCGTGAACGGCCCGGCCGCCGGTGCGGGGGAGCTGGTGGAACTGGTGGTCACCGACGAGGGCGCCGGGTTCCCGCCCGAGGCGCTGGCGGCCGGGGTCGCCGGGATGCGCTCCCTGGCCGTCCATCAGCGGCTGCTGGCGGAGTACGGCGGGGCGCTGCGGGTGCTCTCGGTGCCCGGCCTCACCCAGGTGACGCTGACCCTGCCGATCGCCCCCGCACCGGCGGCGGCCGAGCGCGCGCCCGGCGCGCGGGACGGGCGCGTACGCGGCGTACGGGGGCGCGGTGGACGGGCCCGGGGCGGACGCGCGCAGGGCGGGCGCGCACAGGGCGAACGGGCGCGGAAAGCGGTCACGGCGGGAGAGCCGGGGGAGCCGGGGAAGGAGGCGTCGGCATGACGGACGAGAGCGGGCGCGGCAGCGGGCAGCCCTTACAGGTGGCGGTGGTCGAGGACCACGAGATGACCAGACGGGGCCTGGTGGCCGCGCTGAACGCGGACCCGCGGCTGACCGTGGTGAGCGCGGTCGACTCGGTGGAGGGGCTGGACATCAGCGGCGCCGAGTACGACGTGTGCGTGGCCGACCTGATGGGCGTCGGCACCGCCGAGCAGTTCGCCGACCTGGTGCGCCGGTCGGACGTGGTGGTGTGCACGGCCGCCGAGCAGTGGCGCCAGCGCGTCGCCCCCTGGGTGTGCGGGGCGCGGGCGGTCTTCGGCAAGACGGTCGGCGCGGCCGTCCTCGCGAACGCCGTATGGGACGCCCGGCACCATCCGCACTGGCTGAAACCGCATCTGGCGTCCGCCCTGGAGACCGCCGTCCGCGAATGCGGGCTCACCATCCCGTCGTACCTCGCCGAGCTGCTCGCCCGCACCGCGCGCGGCACCCGGGTGGCCTGGATCCTGGAGGAGCTGGACGTCGCGGACAGCCGCTACCGGGAAGACCTGGAGCTGTTCCGGATGCAGTGCGCCCGCACCGGACTGGGCCAGCTGACCCTGCTGGACACGCTCTACATGGCCTCCTCGGCCGAACAGCCGCCCGCCCACCAGCCCGTGGTGTTCTCCCACTGGGCGGCGGGCCTGAGCGAGGGCCAGGTGCGGGCGCTGGAGTGGTACGCGGACGGCTATTCGTACGAGGAGACCGCCGCCCAGCTCGACGTGAAGGTCTCCACCGTCCGCACCCAGATCGACCGGGCCATGACCGCCTGCGGCATCAGCTCCAAACCGGCTGACATCCGCATGATGTTCGCGATGTACGTCTGCTCCCGGCACACCAAACCCGACCAGCTGCTGCGCCGCCTCACCGCGCTCGGCGCCCATGCGCCGCGCCGGGGCAACGGAGCGCCGTAGGCCCCGTACGTCCCGTACGCGGGCCGGTGTCGGTTTCTGTCGTACGCGGTGACGACAGCGGCGCCCCGAAATTCCCGCCGCGCCGTGGGACGCGCGGCGACACGCGGGGCGAGGAGCATCGGAGGTGCCGGGCCCGGCACCTCAGCCGGGCCCGCCCCACGGGAGGTCACCCATGGCAGAACCCCTCGTCCCCGACGACAAGCCCGCCGCCAACCCCCTGCTCGACACCGTCGACCTGATGCTGCGGCAGATAGACACCCTCATCGACTGGGGCGACCAGGTCGGCGAGGCCCGGGACGGGCTCGCCGCCAGGCGCGCCCCGCTGCGCCCCGTCCTCGGCTACGCCGACGTGGTCGCGTTCCTGGTCCGCAACCGCCCCCGGGTGCCGGAGGCGGAGGCCGGGGCCGTGCTGCGGCGGCGCCGGGGCCGCGAATACCTCGTCCAGACCTTCTTCCTCGACGCGGACAACGCCCCGGTGCGCGGCACCGGTACGCCCGCCCCGGTCTGGGTCTGCCGCACCCGGCAGCTGGACGAGGAGCTGTCCGCGGCCTTCGGCGACAAGGACCTCATCATCTTCGGGAAGGCGGTGCCCTCGTGCTGAGCCTGCTGGCCATGGTCCTCGTCGCGCTCGGCGGGCTCGGGGCGGTCGCGGTGGTCTACGTGGTCGTCGTGACCATCGAATACCTCGCCGACTGGTTCCGGGCCCGCAGCGAGCGGCTGCAGACCGACCCCGATCTGCGCTGCGTCACCGTCTCCGAGTCCATCCGCGACGGCAATGTCGCCTATGTCCAGGGGTTATTCGACACCTCGCGCGAGCAGTTCGTCGAAAGCCGCCGCGTCGAGGGCAAGCAGGCCGACGAGCGCGTCCGCAACGCCCACGCCAACCACCAAGTCGCCGTCTGGGGCTGACCCCCGCCACCCGCCCTCGGGCGGGGAGAGAGGACACCGGTGAAACACCACGGAGCCACCGCCACCGCCTTCGCCGTCACCGGCATACCGCACGGCGCGGACGACGTGGAGGCGGGCTTGCTGCGCACCCGTCTGATCGCCGCCGCCAAGGCGTTCAGCGGCCATCACGGACCCCAGCCGCTCACCGTCACCATCACCAACCAGCCGCCCGGCGCCCCCACCGCGCCCCCGCGCGCCGATGAGCCGGGGCCGCGGCGCGAGGCGGACGAACCGTCGGAGGCCGAGCGGGCCGCGCGCTTCACCGCGACCGCCCCGCTGCACAGCTTCGACCGCCTCGTCCTCCCCGCCCGCACACTCGACCAACTCCTGCGCGCGGTGCACACCGTGGAGCAGCGGCGGGTCCTGTACGACGACTGGGGGCTGCGCAGCATCCAGCCGCACCCCAGCTCGGCGGTCAACCTGGAGGGCGCCCCCGGCACCGGCAAGACCCTGGCCGCCCACGCGATCGCGGACCGGCTGGGCCGCCCGGTGATCGCGGCCCGCGCCTCGCAGCTGGAGAGCAAGTTCCACGGGGAGGGGCCGAAGAACCTCGGCGCGCTCTTCCACGCCGCCCGCGAACAGGGCGCGGTGCTCTTCCTGGACGAGGCGGACGCGCTGATGTCCGCCCGCTTCGAGACCACCAGCCACGGTTCGGAGCACGCGGTGAACGCGATGCGCAGCGAGATGCTGACCGCGCTCGACGGCCATGAGGGGCTGGTCGTGCTCGCCACCAACCTGGTGACCAGCTACGACACCGCGTTCGACAGCCGCGTCTGGCATGTGCGCTTCCCGAGCCCGGACCGGGCGGCCCGTGTCGAGATCTGGCGCCGCCATCTGCCCGACGCCCTGCCGCTGGACGGCGACGTCTCCCCGGAGCAGCTGGCCGCCGTCGACGACGTCACCGGGCGCGACATCTGCCGCGCGGTGATCGACGCGGCCGCGGAGGTGCTGCGCACCGGGCGGCCCCGGGTGACCCAGGTCGACCTGCTGGCGTCCGTGCACCGCATCAAATCCACCCGCCCGCACCGCCCGGCCCCGACCCCGCTCCCCTCCCAAGCCGCCGCCCCGGCCGCCCGGCCGGACTGAGCCCGCAGGCTCAACCCGGGTGCCACATCAGGCCGATGCCCGCCACCATCAGGCCCGCCGCCGCGATGCGCGGGGCGCCGAAGCGCTCCTTGAAGAAGAGGGTGCCGATGGCCGCGCCCACGATGATGGACGACTCGCGCAGGGCGGCGACGGGGGCGAGCGCGGCGCGCGTCTGGGCCCACAGCACCAGGCCGTACGCGCAGACCGAGAGGACGCCGCCGAGCAGGCCGCGCACGGCGACCGGGCGGAGCTGGGCGGCGAGCGCGCGGCGGCGGGTGGCGAGGGCGTAGGCGGGGATCGCGAACCCCTCCAGGATCATCAGCCAGGCGATGTAGCCGAGCGGGGTGCCGGAGGCGCGCACGCCGAGGCCGTCCACGACGGTGTACGCGGCGATGGACAGCCCGGTGGCCACGGCGGCGGCCAGCGCGAGCCCGGGCCTGCCGCCGCGCCCCGCCGTAAGCGCGCCATCCGCCGCCGTACGGGCGCCCCGCGCGCCCCACAGCGCCACGCCCAGCAGGCCCGCCGAGGACACCGCGATGCCCGCCGCCTGCCAGGCGTCCGGGGTCTCGGCGGCGAAGACCGCGGCGAGCACGGTCACCACCAGCGGCGCGGTGCCCCGGGCGACCGGGTACATCTGGCCGAAGTCGCCCAGGTGGAACGAGCGCATGAGCAGTGCGTAGTACACGAGGTGGATCACCGCTGAGGCGATCAGATACGGCCAGGCGTCCGCCGCGGGCAGCGGGCTGAAGGCGGCCAGCACCACCCCGCACAGCGCCCCGCCGCCGCTCACCAGGGTGAAGGAGAGCAGCTGATCGCGGATGTTGTGGGCGATGGCGTTCCAGCTCGCGTGGGTGACCGCCGCGAGGAGGACCGCGGCGGCGACGAGCGGGGTCATCCGGTGGTGTCGCGTACGTCGGCCAGGGTCCCCTCGGCGTGCGCGATCAGCGACGTGGGGTCGAGGGCGAACACGGAGTGCGGGGTGCCCGCCGCCGCCCAGACGACTCCGTGGTCCAGCAGCCGCCGGTCGGCCAGGACCCGGGTGCGGGTGCGGTGCCCGAAGGGCGGTACGCCGCCGATGGCGTAGCCGGTCGTCTCGCGCACGAGCGCGGCGCTCGCCCGCCGTACCGCGCCCGTGTCCAGCGCGCGGCGCACCAGCTCGACATCGACTCGTGACGCGCCGTCCACCAGGACCACGACCGGCGCCCCGTCCGCCTCGAAGACGAGGGACTTCACGATCTGGCTCAACTCGCAGCCGACCGCCTCGGCCGCCTCGACGGCGGTGCGGGTGGCATCGGGGAAGCGCCGGATCTCCACGTCCAGGCCGAGGGCGCGCAGGGCTTCGGCGAAGCGGGGATGGGCGGCGGTGTCAGAGGTGTGGGAGGCCATGGCGCCGACGCTATCGGCGGCCGCCGGACCCACGCGAGGACATTTCGCGGTCGCCGCGGCGTCGTGCGCCGCACCCCGCACCCCGCACCGCACCCCCGGCCGCGCGGGAGCGCGACCAGACGGGCCCGTCCAACGGCAGAAAAGAAAGCCGGGCGGGCGCGGAATCACCGCGTCCGCCCGGCTCCTCAGCCATATGCCGGGGCGTCAGCCGCCCGCGCGCAGCAGGGCCGACACGATCGGGCCCGCCGTGTCGCCGCCGTGGCCGCCCTCGGGGACCACACCGGCGGCCGCAAGGTCGCCGTTGTACGCGGTGAACCAGCCGTTCGGCTTCTCCTGGTTGTCGACCTCGGCCGAGCCGGTCTTGGCGCCGAAGTCACCGCTCATCCCGGACATCGCCTGGGCGGCGGTGCCGGAGGTGGCGGTCAGGTTCATCAGCTTGCGCAGCTGGTCCTTGGTGCTCGACTTCATCGTCTTGCTCGCCTTGGCCAGCGTCCGGTTGTCCACGGACGGCGCGACCAGGTACGGCTGCCGGAACGTGCCGGTGGACGCCGTGGCCGAGACCGACGCCATGTTGAGCGGGTTCATCCGCACCCCGCCCTGGCCGATCAGCGACGCGGCCTTGGACGCCGCGGACTGGACCGGCACCGCGCCGTCGAAGGTGGGCACGCCGGTCTGCCAGTTGAGGCCGATGCCGAAGACATCACGGGCCTCCTTGGTCAGATCGTCGTCCTTGAGCTTCCCCGCCTGGCTGATGAAGGCGGTGTTGCAGGAACGGGCGAAGCTCTGCTCGAACGTGCCGTTCTTGATCTCGAACTTCTTGTCGTTCTGGAACTTCCAGCCGCCGTAAGAGAAGTACTTCGGGCACGGATGTGCCTTGCCGTACCCGGCCAGCCCCTTGTCGATCAGCGTCGCCGCCGTGATGACCTTCATGGTCGAGCCCGGCGCGTACGAGCCCTGGAGCGCCGTGTTGAAGCCGCTCGCGGGCGAGTTGGCCACCGCGAGGATCTCACCGGTGCTCGGCTTGACGGCCACCACCGACGCCTTGCTGCGCTTGCTCACCTGCTGTTCGGCGGTGGCCTGCAGCTTCGCGTCGATCGTCGTCTTCAGCGTGCCCGGAGTGCCCTTGGAGAGCACCTTCAGCGTCTCGTCGGGGGACTTGGAGCCCTTGCCGCGGGCGATGAAGGTCTCCACACCCGCCTTGCCGCCGGCCTTCTTCCCGTACCGCTCGCGCAGCCCGGACAGCACCGTCTTCAGCGTCGGGTGGTCGGTGGCGCTCAGCTCCGTACCGTCCCGGTCGACGGCCTTGATCGGCGGAGCCTCGGACTCGCCGGTCTTCAGGGTGTCGCCCTCGCCCAGCTTGGGGTGGACGACCGAGGGCTGCCAGTCGACGACCGGCTTGCCCGTCTTGGTGTCGCGGGTCACGGACAGCGCGGATTCATACGTCCAGGGGACGCTCTCACCGCTGTTCGAGATCTGGGCGTTGACCGCGAACGGCACCTTGGCGCCGCTGGCCTGGCCCGGATTCAGCTCCACCTTGTCGATATGGGCTTTCTTGCGGTAATCGCTCAGCGCCGCGGCGGCCGCGTCGCTGTCGTCCGTCAGGGCGGCGGCCTTCGCCGTCTCGCCCGCCGACCATGCCGCCAGGAACGTGCGGGCGGTGGTCTTGACTTCGGCCGCGCTGGGCGGGCCGGTCTTCACCTTCTTCACGGTGTTCTTCTCGTCGCCCGACGCGTTCGCGCCGTCCTGGGAACCCGACGAGTCATCCTGGCCGCTGCCGCAGCCGGCAACACTGACGACCATGGCGGCGAACACCGCACTGACGATCGCGGCTCTCGCGCCACTCCGCATGCAGAACCCCCACTGTGTTCTTCGAGTCCCCCCACCGGTGCGGTGGGGGCCGCGGTCCGACGCACTCTACCGGCATCGTGTGAACCTCCCGCGACCCCTTCGGAACGCCTTCTTCCGGGGGCCTGGCCCAGTCTTGAGATCCAGGGAGCCAGATCCAGGGAGCCAGATCCAGGGAGTCAGATCCAGGTGTCCAGCCACATGCGGGCCCGCCAGGCATCCATCGGCATCGTCTGGCCCGTGTACAGCGGGAAGAAGTAGATGAAGTTCCGATTCTCTAACGTTTGGGTGGCCTGACCAGGGATTTAGTCCCTGACCAGGCCATTCCTACGCGGCCTGGGCCGTCTCCGGGCCGTCCAGCGGCCTACCGGAGGCCCGATAGAGGGTGTCGACCGCCCTTCGGGTGCGCCCCTCGCTGCTCGGCATCAGGTGAGTGTAGACACGCAGCGTGAATCCCGGGTCACTGTGTCCGAGGTACGTGCTCAGAGCCCGGATGCTCTCGCCAGCGTCCAGCAGGACCGATGCGTAGAAGTGCCTGAGCGCGTGCATGCCGTGCTCCCGTGCGGCCTGGTATCGCTCACCCTTCTCGGGCTCCGGGATAAAGCCAGCGGCGGCCAGAGCTGGTTTCCAGAGATGGTCATCGAAGTGACTCGACCGCACGGCCCGTCCGGCACGGCCTGTGAATAGCAACTCTTTCGTGACCGTGGGCCCGTCGGGCTTGAGCCACGGAAGGGTCACCTTGACGGTGGGGAATTGCTTCAGGTGCTCTTGGAGCGCGGCGCCGACTGCGGTCGGCAGTGGCACATCACGGAGCTTTCCGCGCTTCGGTGGGGCGAAGACGAACTTGCCCCGTACCCGCTTGAGCTGCTGTCGAACAGCAAGCCAACCGCCGTCGAAGTCCACGTTGTCGATGGGCAGGCCGAATATCTCGCCCTGCCGCAACCCGCATCCGCCGCCCACGTCGATCATCGCGCGGTACCGCTCGGGTAGCGCGGCCCGGACGGTGAATACCTGATCAGGCGTCCAGGGGACCACCTTCGACGGGCTTCCTTGAGGCCCCTTTACGGATTTGGCCAGACAGGGGTTTCGCGACATCAGCCCGTCGTCCACAGCCGCACTGAAGACGCTTGAGACGATTCCGAAGATGATCCGCCGATATGAAGCCGCCGGTACGGAACTCTCCAACTCGCTCAGCCAGCTTCGGACGTGTCCGGGCTGGAACGACGCCAGGGGGCGCGTTCCGATGTACGGGAAGGCGTGCAGCCGCAGACGGCGTTCCGCTGAATCCTGGCTGTTGATGTCTGTGGTGTGTGTCGCAAGCCACTGTTCCCCGTACTGCTGAAAGGTGATCCGTGCGGCGCGGGGGTCGATGTACTGTCCGCGCGACATGTCGGCAGCGGTGTTGGTGAGCCACTTCTCGGCGAGGCGCTTCTGCTTGTCGGGGAATGACTTGCTCTTCTCGGTGCCGTCCGGGCCGATGTAGCGGGCACGGTAGCGCATGCCCGTTCCGTAGCGGTCCGTCTTTACCTTGAAGGGCTCGCCGTTGGCGTCGGTCTCGGTCTTGTACCAGCGGTCTTGGATGTGGCCTGCCACCGAATGTGTTCCCTTCTCGGGCAGAGCAGAGCAGGGGGGCGGAACCACATGGCTCCGCCCCCCTGCGGGTTGTGAATGCGCTCGTGGGTTGTCGCCGTCAGGCGGCGGTGTCGGCCGCCATGCGCTCAGCGGCCCAGCGATGGACGGCGGCGGGGTCGTAGCGGACGTGCTTGCCGACGCGGAATCCGGGCGGGCCGATGCGCTTCTTGCGCCAGGCGTAGACGGTCTCTTTGGGTACCTCGAACATTTCGGCGATGTCGTCGGGGGTCAGGTAGCGGTCCGGGAGTCCGGCCCGCAGTGTGGCTATGGCGGATGCCTCTGCCATGTGGCGGTCTCTCCTCCGCAGCGCGGTGGGCGGGGTCTTTGGGCTTTGCCTGGCTCGCGTCTGTCCGAGGTGCGGATTTCTGCGGCATTGCGTCATCAGCGTCATTCGGGCTTCTGACCTGCAACTTTGTGTGACGTAGTGGTCCGGGGGTGCGTCATCGCCGTGTCATGGGCTGCGTCATCGCATGACGCAGATGACGCAGGATGACGCAGAACCCGCCGTCTGCGTCATTGCTATAACCACAGGTCGGCGGCCGTTTTTGTGCCCGCATGACGCAGATGACGCAGCGTCTCTCCTCTTAGGACAAAAGAGGGGCGGTGTCTGTTGTGGTGCGGTTCCGCTTCAAGCGTGAAGAAGGAGCCGCTGCGCGGCGCGACCATCGCAGGGCGGCGCCGCCGCCGAAGAGCAAGAAGAGCACGCCTCCGCGCTGGTGCTCCTCTTGCTTGTCCGGACGAGCGCGGCGCGGCGCGGATCAGAACATCCGCTTCGCCTCGTGCGGCGGCGCGGCTTGCAGACGGGTCATTTCGAGATAGCGGCCCTCGCTGGTGCGGCCCGAGTCGATGAGAACACCACGAGCGGTAAGCGTCGGCTGGAGGCGCTTGAGCCGGTCGGACAGGACCTTGCCCGTGGTCGGCCAGCCTTTAGGCAATGGACGCAGTTCGTCGCCGCTGTAGAGACGGCTGAGGCAGTGCAGCCACTCGGTCGACGTCATGCGCTGCGCAGCACCCGGTTCGATGTGGTCGGCGTGCTTGAGGACCGTCTGCGCGAGGAGGTCACCTTCGATCACGTCGTCATTGAGGTCATCCAGGCTGGCCCGATAGGCATCCAGCGACCGGAGGCCGGTCGCCGCGTCGAGCTGCGCGCACAGGTGCGCGAAGTCGGCCATGCGCAGGTCGGTGGGGGTCTCCGCCTCGACTGCGCGGACTTTGACCGTGAGGTCTAGGAGCGAGCCGAGCACGACGGGCAGAATCTCCGCGTACTCCGCCCACAGCTCAGCCTCGGTCCGCCGGACCTTGGGCCGCTCCAGACGCAGCGGCAGCAGCCGTTCGGCAAGGTCACCTCGGATGAGGCCCACGTCGATACCGGTCAGCAGCAGAGGTCGCCGGTAGCCGACGCGAAAGACGTCCCCGTCCGTGAACAGAGCACGCTTGACGTTCTCGGCCCCGGTGACAACGCAGCACACCGCGTCGGACAGGTCCGGCGTCAGATGGGACAGGTTGTCCAGGGCGGTGACCCATCCGGCCGCGACCGCCGCGATCAGGTTCTCCTCATCCTTCGGGGCCCGGCGAAGGTCGCCGCTCATGCCCTCGATGATGCGCACGAGCATCCGCCCGCCGGTGGACTTGCCCGCGCCCTGGGGGCCGGTGAGGAAGGGGGCGGGGACGGGCACGGACGGTCCGAGACAGCCGATCAGCCAGGCGATGGCCAGGCACTCGGTCTCCGCGCTGGCGAAGTTGCACAGCCTCAGCAGGAGGTCGATGCCCTTGCCGTCGGTGTCCTTGGCGGGCAGGGGCAGTTCCCCGGTGAGCTGGGTGCGTCGCCAGCACACCTCGCGCGGGTCGGGGATGGCGATGTCCCAGCCGGTGGGGTGGATACGGACGGACTGCCCGTCACTGCGGCCCAGGTCCAACCAGGTCGCGCCGTCGAATCCGGGCGCGACGCGGATGTGGACGGGCTGAACGTCTTCGTCTAGCGCGAGTGCTTCGATCAAGTCCAACGCCTCCTTGAGCGCGGTCCCGTTGAACACGCCGCGCCCGTCCTTGAACAGGCCGACCATGAGTTCCTGGCGGTGGCTGCCCGTGGTGCCCTGTGAGCGGATCGGGCGGGCCACGGGGTGGCCGTTCTTCTGCGCGTACACGGTCCCGTCGGCGGTGCGGAAGTACCGGAAGTGCGCCTGTGCGTACTCCGTGATGACTTCGCGGGCCGGGGTCTTCTCGTCGTCGGACATGGTCACAGTCCCAACTTGGCGCGGGCGTTGGTCCAGGCGTCGGTGCAGTGCCGGGGAGATTCGCCCTTGGCCTGCGCTGCGGTGAACAGTCGCGCGACGTGGGTGTCGGTCAGGCAGCCGCACCGGCCGTGCGTGGAGAGCACGGCGAGGAACGTCCGGTAGACGGTGGCGTGGATCGCGCTGCGGGCATCGGTGATGCGCTGCTCGGCCATGGCGACGCCACGCTCCAGATAGGCGGGCGTGCGGTGGCGACACTCCCCGCCCCCGGCTGGTGCGGGCACAGTGACGGCGCACGGAGCCACCGGGACCATGGTGGGACTCTTCGCTGCCAGCGCACCTACGGCCGCTGGCAACGCCGCCATGGAACCCGTGCCGGGCCCGCGCCACCGCGCGTAGGCCATCGTGGACTTGAGGTCGACACCCTCACGGACGCCGTTCACCGAGCGCATGGCGCCCTGGTAGATCCAGTGCTCCCCACGGGTGGTGGGCACGGTCCGGGTGGCTGGGAGGGTCTGGCGAGCCCAGGCGACGGCCGATGGGTTGTCGAGGTCCACGACGGTCAGCCCGGCGCCGCCGGGGTGGTAGGCAACGGCCACCGCCTGTCGCCACGCCGGGGCCCAGGCGGGAGAGGTGATGACGGCGGGGTCGATGGTGGCGGCGGCCCAGGCATGGCAGACGGCGGGGCACTGGCAGGGGCCCGGGTCCTTCATGTTCGGCCTTCCGCCACAGGCGGCCCTGCCCGTGCGGACGTCCTTCGCGCAGATGCGGCAGTTCCCGAACGGGACCTTGCCCCGACGCAGGGGCAGCACTGGCAGACCGAACGCGGCCAGTTCCAGCGCGGTCCGAAGGGGCGCAAGCGTGGCCAGATGAGTGCTGGTCATGTGTGAGAGCTCCCTTCCGGGGCGAGCCGGTGCGTGGGCATCTTCGCCAGGACGCGGTCACGCCACCGCAGGGCGTAGGGCAGGCAGTTGGCGCAGTTCTTGTGCGTGGTGTGACCGGGGAGGGGCGGGCGGTTGCGGGCGTGGATGCTCCATGCGGCGGAGTCGGCGGAGGCCAGCAGGTGACCGACGCGTTCCAGGCCGAGAGTCTTGAAGCCGAAGCCGTGGAGCCGGTAGCCGCGAGCGGCCATGGCCGTGACGATCGCGGCACCCTGGGCCGTGGACTGGAGGCGACACACGGAGCCAAGGCCCACGGTGGGCTCTGCGCGCAGGTCTACGCCGTAGTACTCGTACAGGTCGGCGCATGCGTGGTAGTCCGGGATGGTCTGGCCCTGGAGGGTGGGGATGATCCGCAGGTTGGGGGCCAGGGACCGCAGTTCCAGGAAGTTGTGCACGGTGCGGCGGCGGTGTTCGGCGACGCTGAGGTGCGTCCCCACGAAGGTGAGGGGTCCGGCGGTGCCGCCGTTGATGATCAGGTCTTCGCACATCCAGTCCTGTCCGGCGGCCCAGTCGTAGGGGCCGATGTGTTCCCAGATCCGGCGCAGGTCAGCCACGTACTGGCGGGGGGTGCGGGTCCAGCGGCCGTGTCGCTGGAGTTCGGTGAAGCCGCCGGAGTCCACGGCATAGCGGCCGATGGCCCGCAGCGGCTTGACGGCCGAGGCAAGGTGCTCGGACTTCAAGAACAGCGGCACCGGCGTCTCCCGCAGCCAGTGCTTTTTGTGGGTGGTCAGGTAGAACCGCATGCCCCCGGGGCGGGCGGCTGCGTCCGGGAGCTCCCGCGCCGGGCGCGGGATCACTCGCCGGATGACGGTGGGTTGGGTCATGCTGGATACCTCCAACAGGTCTGTTGTGGGCTGGTTGGGCCGGGGCGACCGCGCATCTTTGGCGAGAGCGGGCGGTCGCCCCGGGCGTAGCTAGCGGCTGGTCTGGGCGCGAGCGTGCCGGGCGCGGGGCTCCAGCAGCGCGAAGTGCAGCGCGGATTCGGCGAGCTGGCCGTAGGCGTACGTGGCGTCCGGGACCCCGGTCGCGGTGTCGAGGGCCTCGTGCAGTTCACCGGCCTCGTGGTCGGAGAGCTGGGGCTGCTCGTCCAGGTACTCGGCGAACATGCCCGCTTCCTCGCAGAGGGCCCACCGGGCATGGGCCTGGACGAACTTCGTGTAGCCGCTCCAGCGCTCCAGGCCCGGCATCAGCGCCGGGATCGGGCACAGCTCACCGGGGATGACGTAGAACCCTTCCCGGCTCCGGCCGAGCTGCACAGCGTCGGGCTGCTGGCCATCCAGGACGCGCAGGATGGCCCACGCAGTGCCATAGGCGTACCCGGTGGCGGTCTGGGCGTAGAGGTTGCGCAGCTTGTACGCCTGCTCGCTGAGGGTGTCGCCGATGGTGAACAGGGCGGCGTCGTGCGGGCGGAACGGCACACCGCCCGGGTCCCGGCCGTCGAGACGCACTTCCCCGTCTACCGGCCGGAGCCGGTCGAGGTCATAGGCGTCACGGGCCAGTTCGGCGGTGCGGGCGGCGCGCTGAGCTTCGCGGGCGGCGGCGCCGAGGGCGTACACGCTGTCGGTGAGGGATTCGAACCAGGGCATGGGGCTGGTCATGGTGTCGTGCTCCTGTCGCAGGTCAGGTGGACGGTGCGGATGCTGGTGAAGCCTTCGGCGGTCAACTGCTCGGCTGTCGGGGTCATCTCGTGCAGCTCGCGCACCACGTCATGGGGGACCTGACGGGCCCGGGCGTTGTTGCGTGCCTGGCAGAGGGCCAGCGGCAGGTCGAAGAGGACCGCCACGGCGGGACGCTGGTAGTAGCGGGCGCGGGCCAGGAGTCCGGCGCGGACATGGGGCAGGACATTGGTGCTGTCCACGACGGTGGTCAGCCCCCGTGCAAGTCGAGCCTCCAACAGGAGGTTCTGGATCTGGGCTGCTGTGGGTGTGGCGGACTGATCGGCGGCGTCATCGGTGGCCATCTGGCGAAAGTCGTCCAGGCACAGACGACCGGTCGGGAAGTGACGGCGGGCGTAGGTGGACTTGCCCACCCCGGGTGAGCCGACCAGGACGATGAGGCTTCCTGGAGTGTATGAAGCTTCCACGTGGCTGGCGTTCCTCTCCGGGGTCAGATGGAAGGGTCAAGAGCGGTGGTTTGAGTGATGACGGATTCGATGACTGCCTGATCGGGAGTCCAGAACCCCAGGGCGCCCCTGGCGGGCACGGGGTGGCGCAGGCGGCGGACGTCGGCGAGCTGCCAGTGGTAGACGTCGCTCTCTCCCCACGGCGCACAGCAAGCGTCGGCACTGCGGTGGCAATCGGCGAGCGAGGCGACGGCCACGATGGCGCTGCGGCTGTTCGGCCAGGAGTCGAGGGCGTCCCAGTCAGTGATGAGGAAGCGCCCCATGGGGTCGTAGGACGCTCCCGCGTGGATGAGGATGCGCCCGCCGATGTGCTTCTCCGGCACAGGCCAGGTGCGGTTTTCGGTGGTCTTACCGCCGTGGGCGATGGCGTCTGCCCACGGCTGGCGCACGGTGAGTGCGTGCATGAATCGGCGCTCCCTACTTGTTCTTGGAGCCGAAGAGCTTGAGGGTGATGCCGCCGACTCCGATGGGTCCGGCGACCGCTCCAGCGATCGCGGTTGCGGTGTGGGCGGCGGTGTCCATCAGCCAGCACAGGGCGGCGGCCAGTCCCCAGCCCCCGGCGACGACGGCCCCGGCGATCGCGAAGGGGATCAGGATGCGCCGCCAGGGGAAGCCGGTCGGCTCGGTGTCGTGGACGACGATGACGACCGGCTGTCCGGTGGCCTGTGCGCGCTGGTAGACGTCGGCGGGTATGTGGGGTGCGATCGTGCCCGGGATGGGGTTGCGCGGGTCCTGCTGCTGCATGACTGCCTCCGGGTCGGATGCGGGGATGTGGTGAGGCGTGTCAGCCGATGCGGCTGAGCGAGTCCGCGAGGGACTGCAGGGCGTCGTTGATCGCGGGGGCCGCGCCGGTCGAGGCGAGGCAGAAGCCGAACAGGGCAGCCGCGATCGCGCCGCCGGGGCTCAGCACGCGCTGGCGGAGCATGAAGAAGACGACGACGCCGAGCAGCGCGGCGGCGGACAGTGAGACGACCAAGGGGAGCCCCTTCCACGAGTCGCGGGCGGCTCCCATGGGTGTGGGAGCCGCCCGCGCTGGTTACGTTCTGTTGCTGCTAGTGGGTAGTGAGTACTGGGTAGTGGGTAGTGGGGTGCCTACTGGGGACGCCCTGTTGAAGGCCCCCATGGGCAAGGGTTCGGGGGGTTAGTGGGTAGTGGGGTGTTGGGCCCCGCTACCCACTAACCAGTAGCTGAGCGTGACGCTCAGGCGTGGTCGGGGTGGACGTAGACGGAGTGGGGTCCGCGGTCCCGGTAGACCAGCTCGCCGCGCTCGGCGGCGGCCTTGAGGGCTTCGCGGACGGTCTTGCGGTCGCGGCCGACCATCTCCGCGATGGCGGCGGGCTTCATGCCCATCGCCCCGGCGGAGGCGATCGCCTCGATCGCCATCGGCAGCCACTCCGGGCCCGCCGCACCAGCCGGTGAAGGCTCCTCTTCCGCCGGGGTCTCGGCGGCCTGCTCGGTGATGCGCTCGAACTCCGCCAGGGCCCGCGCGATGGCCGCAGCCACCTGCGGGTCATCACCGCTGGGCGACTGCTCTCCGCCCGTGGCCGGTTCCGGGGCCGGTGTGGGCGGCTGGCCGGGCTGATCGGCGTCGGGCTGCCAGTTCTTGGCCTTCTCGATGTAGTAGTCCATTGGCCGCATCGGGGTCAGGGTGCCGATGTCCCCAGCGGGCGGCGTCTGGCTGGTGCTGCCCTCGGCGTGCGCCGCGCGCGATTCGGTGCGGGCGCCGGTTCCGGCCGGGGTGGGCAGGCCGAGGGCGTCCAGCAGCCATTCGATGCGCCCGGGGTCGGTCCAGCGGTCGTGGTAGCCGAAGGGGGCGGCGTCTTCCTGGGATGCGGCGTCCAGGTCGGGGCGGATGGCCCAGCGGGCGACCGCCAGTTCCTCGATGTCGTGGCGGGGGCTGCCGTCCGGCTGTTCGTCCTCGTCGTTGGCGTAGTAGACCTTGCCGCGCTCGGGGCCGGTGCCGCCTTCCTGGGCGCGCTGTTCGTCGAGGATGTAGAGGCTGCCCCGGCCGGGGAGCTTGGACAGGTCGACTTGCTGGTAGTGGCCGGGGAAGACGAACTGGCCTTCCTGCTTCTTGGCGAAGCGCATGCCGATCACGGTGTCGTACTGCGAATCGACCTCACCGCCACCGGTGTTGGGGCCGGTGCCGCGCTGGACGGCGTCCACCACGTCCACGGCGGCCTTCCGGCCCTTCTTCAGCAGCCGGATCTTCGCCTTGAGCGCTTCCGGGGTCCATGCCATCAGGTCCGAGTTCTCATCGGAGAGGACGATGACGGCGGGCTCGGTGTTCTTGGGCTGGATCTTGCCGCCCTTCATCCGGCGGGCCCGCCCGTCCGTGATGGCCAGCGCGGCATTCAGCAGCCGCACGGCCTCCCCCGGGGAGGTTGCCACCCAGTCCAGAATCGGCCGGTCGATCAGGCGGCCCTCGCGGTCTTCCCACTGCTGAGCCCACGGACGCAGCCACCGCTTGGCGGTGTTGCCCTGCGCCATATCGATCATCCAGATCACCGCGTCGGTGCAGCGGGTCAGACAGGCGATGATCACATGGAGCAGGACGCTCTTACCCGACCCCTTCATGCCCGCGATCATGATGCTGACCTGCCGGAACAGGATCTCGATCGGCTCCCCGGACTCCAGCAGCCCCAGGGTGAGGGGTTCGCGGATGGTCAGCGGGTGGTCATCGCCCGGCAGGTTGATGGTCTCGGCGAGCACGTTGCGCGTGGTCACCTGCAGGACGGCTTCGGAGGCGAGCCCGGAGTCACTGCGGACCAGGCGCAGGGAGCCGGTGCGCAGGTCCCCCTTGCGGACCTCCAGGGTGGGCAGCAGCGCGAGCAGTGCCTCGTAGGAGGTGTTGGCCAGGCTCAGCGGCAGGGCGTAGCCGCCGCGGGTGGAGGTGCATTTGCCGACCTTGACGCCGCGAGCACCGACCTCTTCGAAGAGCTGCTGCCACTCCTTGGCGTTCCCGAAGCTCGCGCCGGACTCGGCCGCCCACTGAGCCGTGATCTGCTCGGCGCGCAGCCCCCGGTCGATGACGTAGAAGGGGGTCAGCGCGGCGGTGGCCGCACCCAGGGCCGCAGCGGAGGCCAGCGTCCAGGGGGTGCCGTGCGCGGTCCAGTTGATCCAGGCGTAGGCCGCGCTGGTCCACGCGGTGGTGAAGCCGGTGTGGAACCAGCGCTTGGCCCTGGACGGTTCGGTGGGGGTCGGCGCGGTGCGCAGGAAACGGGAGGCAGCCGCGGCGGCGATCCCGGTCAGGGAGCCGACGCCGATCCACCCCAGCGGCAGAGCGTTTCCGGCGTCCGCGGCCAGTCCGAGCCCGAGCCCGCCCGCGTAGACGGTGGCGGCGGTGAACAGGGGGGTGGACACGACGCCGTGCCGCCAGGGGATCGGCTCGTGGTTGCGGGGGCGGCTCAGCATGAGCAGAGGTCTCCGTTCGGATCGGGGGCGAGCCGGAAAACGCGCAGGGCAGGCCGAGCGGTCGCGGCCTGCCCTGCGGTGGGACGGGGCGGGGTCAGCTGTTGGCCGACTGGTCCCACTTGGCGCCCTGGACGGTCGGGTTCTCGATGTTGTCGATCTGCTCGGCGTGGATGATCCGGTAGAGCGTGGGGATCGAGTCCAGCCGACCGGCCAGCGCGTGCGCGTACACGGCGGTGTCGTCGTAGGCGTCAGGGATGGCCGGGTTGACCTTGAAGTTCTCCCGGCTGGAGTGCGCGGCCATCGCGATGACGTCGCCGATGGCCCGCTGGATCTCCGCGAGGCTGTTGATGGTCGCCTCGTAGCCGACCATGTTCCCGGCCGGGTTGAGCACCATCATGGCGCCAGCGGTGCGGACAGCGTCGGCCGCGTAGTGCAGCGGCAGCGCCGGTTCGATCGAGGACACGGGGACTCCCTTCACAGCGGGGGCGGTGGAAATCTTGGTGGGGCTGTGCACCGGCCGGTGCACAGCCGCCGTCCGGCGGCCAGGAGCGGACGCGCGGCGGCGGGGGACGGTCGGTGTGCTGCCGCCGCCGGTGTGCCGGTACATCCAGCGGTTCAGCCACCCCCACGTGCCCGTCCAGGCCAGAGCCCGGGCGGCGGGGGTGGTCAGGGTGTGCAGCACGCGGGCCAGCGGGCGCAGCCAGTTCGGCCCCATCGTGGAAAACCGCACCGACCCAAGCGCCATGTGAGCCTTCAGCAGGCCCCGGGAGCCCAGCCGCCAGGCACGCGCCAGCAGTGGCGTCCCGTAGCGGGCCACCGCGCGGGCACCGGCCCGGAAGGGGACGGCCGCCTTACGCAGCCGCCGCCGGGTCAGGGCGCTGGTGTGCTTGCGCAGCTTCCGCCCCGCCCAGTACTGGGCCCGCCGCAGGGCGTTCATCGGGGCCTTACTCCCGAACCGCCGGGTGTGCTTGCTCATGGCGGCCCGGTTCTTGCGGGAGCCGGGCTTGGACTTCTTCTTGGGATGCGTCTGCGGCTTGGGCCGGGCCTTCAGCCGTTTGGCATTGGGCGCCTTGCCGCCGGACCGGCCGCGGTTGACGGCCTTCCCGATGGCCTTGGCCGCCTTCGCAGCCCGCTTCGTGGCCGAGGCGGCACCGGGCTGCGGCGCGGCCTTGTAGCCACCCTTGATGCCGCTCGGCTGCTGCTTCCTGCCCGCCTGCTGCTTCCCGCCCGATGTGAGCGGTCGGCCGCCACTGGCCGGGGCGGTCGGCGTCTTGCGGCCCAGGGCCCGGGCCAGCCGCCCGGCCGCCCCCGGCATCGACGCGCCAGCGCCGCCACGCTGCAGTGCCGCACCGGTCCCGCCCGGCTTACGCGCCGTACGCGGTGATGCGGCAGCCGGGGCGCTACGGCGGCCGGTGCCACCGGTAGCAGCGGCGTTGCGGCCCAGCGGGGCGGGCCGAACGCCCGTGGCATTCGGCACGGCGGCCAAGGGCCTCTTGCTCGCCGATGCCAGCCCGCCCGGCTTACGCGACGCCGACGTACTGCCCCGACGATGCGCAGCAGCGGGGTTCGCCCCGGTGCTCCTGCTGGCCAGGGTGCCGGTCCCCGCACGGGCGGAAGGGGCCTTGCCGCGGGTCTGCGTGCGGCCCGCCGGGTGGGCGGCGGTGCGATGACCGCGGCCGGGAGAGCCCAGGGTCGAGCGTGCCAGATGGGGCGGGCGGGCCCGCCGAACGCGATGTCGGGCCCGCACCACCAGCGCGGTCGTGGCGACCGCCGAGCAGGCCACCGCAGCCAGGATCACCGCGGACAGGCCGAACTGGTGGATCAGCCAGCACAGACCGATCAAACCGGTCAGCGCACCACCAGGCGCCAGCACCCCACCCAGCGTCTGCCCCGGAGCCGACGACGGCTCCGCATTCCGCGCGGCTGGTGCCGCCTCCTGCCTACCCGCCCCAGGGGCGCGCCTGGGGCGGACTACCGCTTCCGTCGTGGTCTCGGTCATGCTGAAGTCCTCCAACTCGAAGCATCGGGAAGGGGACCGGCGCGGCCCACGAGCTGCCAGGCCACATGGGGCCGCGCCGGGTGAATCAGTCCCTACTCGCTACTCAGAGCTGGTTGCGCTCCAGCGAGAAGAACACGACGTTGGCCCCCTTCAGCTCCGGCTTCTCGCGGGCGACCTCCTCCAACAGCACCTCGTAGATGTCCGCCCGGGTGTCATCGGGGCGGGGCGTGAAGGTGTTGGTGAACGTCACGGTGACGAAGCCCTGCCGGTGCGGCTTCTGGAGGGTCAGGACGAAGTGGTGCGAGCCCTGCTGCTGAGCGGCCGAGCTGGTGGTCTGCTGAGTCTGGGTGGTCACTGCGGTTTCTCCCTGTCGCATCGGGTTGATCGGGCGGCGCGCGGCCTCTTGGCGGGCCGTGGCCGTGTGGGATGTCGAGGTCAGCGCGCCGGGTCTGCTCGCCGGGTCTGCGTAGGTGCCGCTCGCCGGGGCTCACCGGGTCTGCTTCACTGGTGCGGTCGACTGCTTCCGGCAGTCGCAACGAGGGCCAGCCCAATTGGCGTGGGCTGGTCCTCATTGGTGGTGCCGGACGCTTTTCAGACGTCGGATTCTTCGTGGGACATGAGCGAGCCCCACGCGCGGCGCACCCGCTGTTCTCCGCCGACGAAAGCGGCCTCGCGGAAGGCGGCCACGGCCTGGCGGTAGGACAGGGGCGGGTCGTCGGTGTAGCGCAGGTGCCGCAGGACGACCACGAGCTGTGCGTCCGTCAGCGGTTCCCCCACGACGGGTGTGGGAACGCCCGATACGGCCGCGATTTCGTCTAGCGTCACGGGCGGATCCGCCGGGGGCGTCACGGGCGTGACGGGCTCCGCCGGAACGGTCTCCGTCTCGGGCGTGACCTGCGTGTCTTCCTCCGTCACGGGGGGCGTGACGCCCGTGACGGAGGGCATGACACCCTCCTCGTCCGCGCCCTCAACAGCGAGGGGCGCAGGGGTGTCCGTGACGCCGTGGGCGGGGGGTGTGACGGGCAGGGCGAACATGCCCGCAAGAGCTGCGTCCGCGCCGGTCGTCATCCGCTCGCGCTGGACGTCGACCAGGTTCGCCCCGAGCAGCGCATCCCCCGCGCCGACCTTCTTCGCCAGCTTCCACGACTCCAGCTCCGAGCCGTTGCGAGCCTTCTTGTCGGGGTGGTTGGCGGCGCGGGCGCGGTGGTAGGCGAGCCGCTGCATGACGGCCGCGTTCCGGCGCTGCGCTTCGGCGTCCACGCCCGTGCGGTAGACCACGATCCGCCGGGCCAGCAGGCCCATGCCCTCGGCGGAGACGCACATGGCCAGGGGCGTGACGGCGAACACCACCGCCTCCGTCGAGTCCTTGGCGACCGCGACACCGGTCAGGGAGGCCACCGCGGGCAGCGTCCACAACCCGATCCGGACAGCCGCCGGGGCGGACTGGCCCAGCATGGTCAAGCCCACCAGGACCAGGGCGAGAACGAGCGTTGCGCCTTCACCGGCCGCGACCACGCCCAGCGCGGTAGCCGACCGGTGGAAGATCGATGTGATGTTGCTGTAGGTGCCCCACGCGCCCATGCCGCCGAACGCGACCATGGGCACCGCGGCGGCACCGAGTACGTATGCCTGTCCCTTGCTCAGGGACCTTTCCGGGGGGCTGCTCATCTCTTCTCCTTCGCACGGGGACCGCATGACCGGTCCTGGTCAGGCGGCGGTCTGGTCCTCGGGGTAGGCGCAGGGGACGCAGACCCCAAGGGATGCGGGGATGACGTATCCGGCATCGGTGCGGCACTGCGGGCAGGTGCGGCGCGCGAGCATCGCGCACGCCAGCGCCCGGCGCTTCGCGGGCGTCATCGGCCGCACCGGCTTGGCCTTGTCGAGCCGGTAGAGGTAGGCGACCAGCGGCCCGCGCCGGTAGCGCGGACGGAGGATCTGGGCTGCGACCGGCTGACCGCCGGGGCGCAGGCCACGGGCCCGTAACTGCCGTCTGGTCGCCAGCCCGTCCGGCGCATAGCGCCACGGGTAGGTGGGGATGCCGTGCCGGGCGCCGCTCGGATCGAAGTACTTGCCCAGCGTCGCCATCAGGCCGCCGTCCTCACCGGCACCAGAACGGGCACGTCGCTAAAGCCGGTCAGCTCCAGCTCGGCACCCGCGTAGTCGGTGGACGCCTTCAGGACGCGCGTACGGCCGCTGCTCTGCTCGCGGTAGTCCACGTGGTCCGGGGCGATGCCCAGCGCGTCCCGCCACGTCTCGAAGCCGGACAGGTCGTCGTGGAACCTCAGCTCCAGCCGGTCCGGGTAGATGGTCGACACGTGGATCTCCGGTGCGGGCAGGTGCCCGAAGTCCGTGGTCAGCAGGCGCAGCACGCGCAGCGGCACGGCCAGGTCGTCCAGCGTCAGCCCCTCGTTCATGCCGCGACCCCCTGACGTACCGGGCGGCGGCGGGCGGGGCGGGCCAGCGGGACCACGTTGAACAGGTCCGCGTGGTCCTCGACGGCCCGCGCGGCCAGGCGAACCAGGTCGTCGGCCAGGTCGCTGTACTCCGGGTCGGCCAGGATGTCGCGCGCCGCGTCCAGGCGAGCCGCGCGCTCCTCGTCCGTCTCACCCTCGACCCCGAGCCACAGTTCAACCGGGGTGCCCAGCGCAAGTTCCGCGAACTCCGCAGCGGTGACGGCCTCACGGCCAGCAACGATGCACTTCATAGGACGTCTCTCCTCACAGTGGAACGGCCCGAACAGCGCCCCGGGAGCTCCCGGGGCCGCGGGCCGTTGTCGTCGGCGTCTCGTGCAGTACGAGCGCTCACGGCCACCCGGCACTCAACGCCGCGCGCGGCGCCGGTGTCGGGGACCGTGAGCACTGGTGCTCAGCGCGGGCTCGTACGGCCCGCGGAAGGTTCTGCGGTGTCAGATCACGCAATGCCAGTCACCACCCCGAAGGGCGGAGATCCGGGCAGGTCACCCGGCCCGACATGGGCGGTCGGGATGGTGACCCGCACCCATCGACCACACGTGTGCATGTGGCTGGGTCGGCACGCTGTTGAGTTCTCAAGCAACGAGCACTTCCTTCGGGCCCGTTTCACGGGGTCCTCCGGGCGCACGGGTGGCACTCACCACTTTGTTTGCGTGGTGTGTACTACCTACCACTCACGTTGGCAGATCGATTCCGGGCCGTCAAGCGCTTGGCTTTCGAACTCGGGGCCGCCGACCTGCCCTGCGGCGATGACTCGACTATCGCCAAGGGGAGGCGGCTTCGGGAGCGTGTACTTGGGGGTGCAGTTGTGCACTCGGACGTGCAAACCCCCTACACCCCCGCTCTGACCTGCGTAGAGTGGCGGTGCGTCAAACTGGGACTTCGAGCGTCCCTGGGGGATCCATGGCAGACCGGAACGCGAGGCTGGCCGCGCTCATGCAGGAGGGCGGTTTCTCGCACAAGTCGCTCGCGCGCGCGGTGATCGGCGCTGCGGCCCGCTCAGGCGATGACATCACCTGTGATCACACCTACGTCAGTCGGTGGCTCAAGGGCTCGATCCCCAGGGGGGATATGCCCCGCTTCATCGCTGAGGCCGTAGGGCGCAAGCTGGGGCGCACCCTCACGGTTGATGACATCGGGATGGGCGGCGCAGCCGTCTCCGCCGTACAGCCGAACCTCGGCCTTGACTTCGCAGACCGCCCGGAGATCGCCATCGTTACGGTGGCCGACCTCTGGCGAGCGGATCTCGCCGAAGCCGAGTCGGTGGTGAAGGCGCTCCCGGACTCCGCAGCCTGGAACGAAGCATCCGTCCGGTGGCTCGTCGCCCCGCCAGACGGTGAACTCGCTCGGTTGGGCAACAGGGCAGTCGGGGCCGTGGACGTGGAAATGGTGCGTTCCACCGCCGACTCGTTCAGCATGCTCGACGCGAAGTTCGGCGGAGGCCACGCGCGTCGTGCGTTGATTCAGTACCTGCACTCAGACGTCCGCCCGCTACTTGACGGCAAGTACTCCGACGTTGTGGGTAAACAGCTGCACTCGGCGGTCGCCGAAGCCCTCATGCTCGCCGGTTGGATGTCGTATGACAGCGGCCTCCACGGCATCGCGCAGCGGTACTTCATCCAGGCCCTGCGCATGACGCAGGCAGCCGGTGACAGGCTGCTCGGCGGCAGCATCCTCTCCGCCATGAGCCACCAAGCCAACTTCCTTGGTCGGCACCGGGAGGCTGCGACCCTGGCTCGCGCCGCGCTCACGGGCCCAGCCGGGAGCCTCACGCCCACGATGGCCGCGCAGTTCCGCGCGATGGAGGCGCGAGCACTCGCTCGGATGGACGACCCTCACGGCTGCGAACTGGCTCTCGCCGAGGCCGAACGCCAGCTCAGCCTTCGCACGGCGGACAGCGATCCGGAGTACATCGCCTACTTCGACCAGGTCGAGCTGGCGGCCGAGTTCGGGCACTGCTTTCGCGACCTCGGACGCTCCGTACAGGCCGTTGAGCGCGGCGCAGGTTCCATCTTCGGCGATGGCCTGAACAACCGCAGCGACTTCTTCGCGACGATGGTGCAGGCGGAGGCGTACATCAATCAGGGCGAGATTGCCCAAGGGTGCGACATTGCGCTGAGCGCGCTACGGCTCGGCGAGGGTCTGAAGTCAGCACGCTGCGGGCAGTACGTGCAGGAGTTCCACGAGCGCGTCAGCGACGGTATGCGGCGGACCGCGGAGTTCCGCGACTTCACGGAACAGGCCCGCGGCTTCCGCCTCTGGCAGCAGGTGAAGTTCTAGAACGGTGCCCAGTCGCGCCGCGATCCTCCGGAACGCAGCGTCTCGACGCGCTTCTCGACTTCCTCAGCGGCTCGCGGGTTCGTACCGGCATTTTGGGAGAGCCAGGTCACCATCAACAGCTCGCGGACGCTGCGGAGCACTGGATACCCGGACCACCGCCGGACGTCGAAGCCGTAGCCGTCCACGAAATCGGCGTACTCGGCCTCCGTGTGCCAGCCGAAGCTGTCGTAGTACATCGCTGTCTGCATGAGATCCCACTCGCGTGGGCCGGTGACGAAGCCGTCCAGGTCGATCACCTTCGGGCTGCCCGTGCCGTCGCGTAGGACGTTGCCGACGTTGAAGTCTCCATGCAGAGGCCCCGGCCGGAGCGCGAACTGCAAGCCCTCGTACTCGGACGAGAGATCCTCCGCCAAGGCGGTGAGGTACTCGCGGGTGTCGGAAGGGAGCACGGCCACGGCCAGGCGCTGCTCGACCTTGTCGAACGGCCGCAGCGGGGGCAGCGGAAAGGTCGGCGGAATCAGCTCGTGCAGCAGCCGCAGCAGGTCGCCCATTTCGCGAGTGCTGGCGTACGTATCTCCATCAGCCAGCCCCTCCCAGAAGGTCACGGGGTGGCCATCGACAACGACGGGTTGGTCGGCCTCCGTGACGAGTCGAGCCGCCGGGTACTGCGCTGTCGCAAGCCATCGAGCGATGGCGACCTCTCTGGTGACCGAAGGCAAGCGGTCGGGGCTGCGGCCAACGCGGGCGACGATCCGACCGCCGCTGATGCGAAAGACCGCATGGTCGCCGAAACGCAGCAGCTCGATGCCGTTCGGCTCTACGTTGGCGAGAGCACAGGCCCGGCGCAGGATGGTCTCTGCTGCGGCATGGTCGAACGCTGTCTGCTCGCTCGTCGTCATGTGGTGCTCTGGCCCTCCTGTCGAGCGGGTAGGGCGCGGACTTCCCGTCCGCGCACGGCCGCTTTGCCGATGAGACCCTGCCCTTCCATCTGCGCAATGGCAGAACGTACCGCCGTCCGCGAGGCGCTGAACTGGTCACACAGCTCCTTTTCCGTTGGGAACGGATCGCCGACCTTGACGCCCTCTGCTCGAAGTAGATCGGTCACCCGCTCTACCAACGGCCGCCGGTCACCGGTACCCGCCACATACCAGCCCGACCCCTGAACGGATACAACGACGCCCTCATGCCGGAGTTCCATGAGCGCGCGCTCGATTGTGCTGCGGCTGACCCCGTAGTCGCGCATCAGCGCCGCTTGGGACGGCAGCGCTTCCGTGATCTCGCTGTTCTCGATCTTCTGGCGCAGAGATTCCGAGATCTGCAAGTACGAACCTCGCGGACTGGCCTGCGGCACGTGGCCTACCTTTCCTCGTCCCTCGCCGACGACTTTGCTGGTGGCGCCTCATCGCCTCCAGCTTCCCATGTCAGACGCGACGGGCTGATGTCCCTGCTGGCTGACTTCCTTCCCTTGAGCCCGCAACATCAGCCTCCCTCCACGTCTTCCGAATCACGGCGGAACGACCTCTGGTTCTGCCTTCGCACGCTCCTCCGGGGGTGTGCGTCGGGCCGTCTGTGGGCCGTCCGGAGACGGCCCACGACGACCACCAACGACCAACAACGACCACGACGAGCTGGCGCCCGCATGCGTCGCACAGACCGTCGTCACAGCTAGATCCAGGTATCGAGCCACATGCGGGCCCGCCAGGCGTCCATCGGCATCGTCTGGCCCGTGTACAGCGGGAAGAAGTAGATGAAGTTCCAGATGATGAGCAGGACGAGGGCGCCCGAGCCGACCGCGCCCACCACCCGCCGGGTGTCGGTGGCCCCCGGCGGACCCAGCAGGGCGCCGATCATCATGGCCACCGCCAGACACAGGAACGGCACGAACACGACGGCGTAGAAGGAGAAGATCGTGCGGTCCTGGTAGAGGAACCACGGCAGATACCCGGCCGCGATCCCGGCCAGCACCGCGCCCGCCCGCCAGTCGCGCCGCAGCGCCCACCGGAAGAGCAGGTAGAGCACCGCGAAGCAGGCCGCCCACCACAGCAGCGGGGTGCCCAGCGCCAGCACCTCGCGCGCGCACTTCTCGGCGGCGTCCTTGGGGCAGCCCTCCTGTCCGGCGCGCGGCGACTCGTAGAAGTACGAGACCGGCCGGGACTGGACCAGCCAGCTCCACGGGTTGGACTGGTAGACGTGCGGCGAGTCCAGGCCCACATGGAACTTGTAGACCTCGGTCTCGTAGTGCCACAGGCTGCGCAGCGGGTTGAGCAGCCAGTCGAAGACGCCGCCGGTGCCGTAGCCGCCGCCGTCCGGCTTCGGGGACTCGGCCCAGTGGCGGAAGTAGCCGCTGTCCCGCCAGCCGCGCGCCCGGCTGAAGGTGCCGCTCGCGGCGAACCAGCCCGACCAGGAGGCGACGTACGTGAGGATCGCCACCGGCACCGTCGACAGGAACGCCCACGGCAGATCGCGGCGCAGGACCGTCCGGTACGGGCGCGGGGCGCCCGCGGTGCGGCGCGCGCCGACGTCCCACAGGACGGTCATGAGGCCGAACACGGCCAGTACGTACAGCCCGTTCCACTTGGTGCCGACGGCCAGGCCCAGCAGCACCCCGGCCGCGATCCGCCACGGCCGGGCGCCCAGCTTCAGGCTCCAGCCGACCGTCGCGTCGGGCCGGGCCGGTTCGTCGTCGCTGTCCGGAACCGCTGACGGCAGCGCCGCCGCGAGCCGGGCCCGGGCCTTGTCCCGGTCGATCAGCAGACAGCCGAAGGCGGACAGTACGAAGAACATCAGCACCAGGTCGAGCAGCGCTGTGCGGCTCATCACATAGTGCAGACCGTCCACGGCCATCAGCGCGCCCGCGAGGCAGCCGAGGAACGTGGAGCGGAAGAGCCGCCGCCCGATCCGGCACAGCATCAGCACCGACAGGGTGCCGAGCAGGGCGAGCATGAACCGCCAGCCGAAGGGGGTCAGCCCGAAGAACTGCTCGCCCAGCCCGATGACCCACTTGCCGACCGGCGGATGGACCACATAGGACGCGGCGTCGCTCAGCGGGATGTGCTGCGGCGAGTCGAGGATCTTGTCGTTGGCCGTTTTCGGCCAGGTGCCCTCGTAGCCGAACTGCCAGACCGACCAGGCGTCCTTGGCGTAGTACGTCTCGTCGAATATGACGTTGTCCGGGCTGCCGAGGCGCCAGAAACGGGTCAGCCCGGCGACGAGCGCGACCAGCAGCGGCCCGCCCCAGCCGCTCCAGCGGGCGATTCTGGCCGCCACCGCGGGGGTCGCCCCGAGCGTCTCCCACAGCCGGGTGCCCGGCTGCTGGTACGGCGGGACCAGCCGTTCCCGTACGCCGGGCCGGGGGCGGCCCGCGTATCCGAAACGGCGCAGCCGGCGCTGCCAGGCCGGCGGGTGCTGGCCGGCGGCTCGGCCCGGCTGGGCGTGGGTCGCGGTGTCACTGCTCACCGGGCCATCGTAGGGAAGCGGTCTGTGAGTGTGGCGTGGATCAGGTGGTGTCTCGCGGAAGCGGCGGCCGACGCGGCGGAAACAGCGGGCTGCGAGGATGACCGGGTGACTGGAACGCTCGTACTCGCAGGGACCCCCATCGGCGACACCGCGGACGCGCCCCCGCGCCTGGCCGCCGAGCTGGCGGCGGCCGACGTGATCGCCGCCGAGGACACCCGGCGGCTGCGCCGCCTCACCCAGGCGCTGGACGTCCAGCCGGGCGGCCGGGTGGTGTCCTACTTCGAGGGGAACGAGTCGGCGCGCACCCCCGAGCTGGTCGAGGCGCTGGCGGGCGGCGCCCGGGTGCTGCTGGTCACCGACGCGGGCATGCCCTCGGTCTCCGACCCCGGCTACCGGCTGGTCGCCGCCGCCGTCGAGCACGGCATCGCGGTCACCGCGGTGCCCGGCCCGTCCGCCGTGCTCACCGCGCTGGCCGTCTCCGGGCTGCCGGTGGACCGCTTCTGCTTCGAGGGCTTTCCGCCGCGCAAGGCGGGGGAGCGGCTGGGGCGGCTGCGCGAGGCCGCCGAGGAGCGTCGCACGCTGGTCTACTTCGAGGCCCCGCACCGGCTGGCCGACACCCTGGCCGCCATGGCGGAGGTGTTCGGCGCGGACCGGCGGGCCGCGGTGTGCCGGGAGCTGACGAAGACGTACGAAGAGGTCCGGCGCGGCCCGCTGGAGGAGCTGGCGGCGTGGGCCGCCGAGGGCGTACGGGGCGAGATCACCGTCGTCGTCGAGGGTGCCGCCGAACCGGGCCCCGACGAGGCCGGTCCCGATGAGCTGGCCCGCCGGGTCGCGGTGCGCGAGGAGGCCGGGGAGCGCCGCAAGGAGGCCATCGCGGCGGTCGCGCAGGCCGCCGGGGTACCCAAAAGGGTGGTGTTCGATGCGGTCGTGGCGGCAAAGAACGCGGCCGGAGGCGCGCCACGCGGAGGTAAAGCTCACCACTGAAAGGCAAAGGGCAGGCCTGCCGATCGGGCGGTTTCGATAGTGCACAGCTAAATCTCCCCCAAAGAGAGGGAAGAGCTGCTGCGATCCCGCCGGGAAAGGCGTCCACTGGAGGAGAAGCGAAGGGGACGTACCAATCCCGGAAGACTTGTCCTGCGGGCAAGAGGAGCTGCCATGACCGAAATAGCGGGAGCCTCGAACGGCGTGCACCCGATAACCCGTCCCACCGACGGCCCGGCGGGCGGTGAGGTGGCCCACGAGGCCTACGCCTTCGCCTGCATGAAGTGCGGGCACGGTTGGGAACGGTCGTATGACATCGAGCACCACGTGGACGGCGAGGGCCACCCCTTCGTCGTGTACTTCACCGGCGGCACGCGCGTTCCGTCTCCGCTGACGAGCCCCGACTGCGTCAACTGCGGTGCGCATCTGGTGCGCATCATGCGCGCGGGGCAGGTCGCGTCGGTCCTGGAGAGCGCCCGCCGCGGCGCCCCGCGTGCGATGACGGAGCCGAAGCCGGACGAGGCGGACGCCGAGAGCCCCACGCGGCGCCGTGGGCACCACTGGCACCTGTCGAATCTGCTGCACCCCTTTTCGCACCATCGCAAATGAGCCCGGCAGGGGTCAGCTGAGCGCCATTTGCTCGCATTCATAGAATCACGCACATGGCGCAATCAGCATCGAAGAACAACGGCGGACAAAACGGCAGGCAAAAGGAAAAGGACGCTCCGCCCCCGCTCCCGGACCCCCTGCGGGTACCGGTCGCCGACTCGCACACCCACCTGGACATGCAGACGGGAACCGTCGAGGACGCCCTCGCCAAGGCGGCCTCGGTCGGTGTGACGACCGTCGTCCAGGTGGGGTGCGACATCGCCGGATCGCGGTGGGCGGCCGAGACCGCCGCCGCCCACGACGCCGTCTGGGCCACCGTCGCCCTCCACCCCAACGAGGCGCCCCGCATCGTGCTGGGTGACTCTGATGGCTGGTCCCGGCAGGGCGCCAGGGAGCCCGGCGGTGACCGGGCCCTCGACGCGGCCCTCGCCGAGATCGACACCCTCGCCGCCCTGCCCCAGGTGCGCGGCGTCGGCGAGACCGGCCTCGACTACTTCCGCACCGGACCCGACGGCATGGCCGCCCAGGAGCGCTCCTTCCGCCGCCATATCGACATCGCCAAGCGGCACGGCAAGGCCCTGGTCATCCACGACCGGGAAGCCCACGACGACGTCCTGCGGGTGCTCGCCGAGGAGGGCGCCCCCGACACCGTCGTCTTCCACTGCTACTCCGGCGACGCCGCCATGGCCAAGGTGTGCGCGGAGCACGGCTACTACATGTCGTTCGCCGGGAACGTCACCTTCAAGAACGCCCAGCCGCTGCGCGACGCCCTCGCCGTCGCCCCCCTCGACCTCCTCCTCGTGGAGACCGACGCGCCGTTCCTCACCCCCGCGCCCTACCGCGGACGGCCTAACGCCCCGTACCTGATTCCGTTCACCCTGCGGGCCATGGCCGACGTCAAGGACGTCCCCGAGGACACCCTGGCGGCCGCCGTGGCGGTCAACACCGCGCGCGTCTTCGGCTATCCGCATGAGGGCGGCCCCCAAGACCGTTGACAGCGCAGGGTAATTAATCGGCTTTGGAGAGTGACGGAACACTCCGCTACAGTCCGCGGCACCCCCGACTCGTGGGCCCCGTGGACCCGTGGAGTGTTACCGGAGTGTTGTCGTGAGCCGTACGCAGGGCAGCCACCGCGTCCCGGGCGGCCGTGCCGCCGCCCGCCGAGCCGCCCGGCGCGGACGCCTCCCGGCCCGTACCGACCCGGTGCGGCGGCTGCTGCCGCAGGCGCTCGTGGTCGCCGCCCTGGCCGGGGGCACCTCCGCCTTCGTCGCCCAGGACAAGGCGGTCCGGCTCAGCGTCGACGGCCACACCCGCACCCTCCACACCTACGCCGACGACGTGGCCGAACTCCTCGCCGACGAGGACGTCGACGTCAGCCCGCACGACATCGTCGCCCCCGCCCCCGGCCAGCCCCTCACCAGCGGCGCCGAGATCGCCGTCCGCTACGGCCGCCCCGTCACCCTCACCGTCGACGGCGAGCGCCGCCGGGTATGGACCACCGCCCACACCGTCGACGGCGCGCTGCGCCAGCTCGGCGTGCGCGCCGAGGGCGCCTATCTGTCGGCGTCCCGCTCCGCCGCCATCACCCGGAGCGGGCTCGATCTCCACGTCCGCACCGAGCGCACCATCACCTTCCTGGCCGACGAGCGCGAGCGCCCCGTCCGCACCAACGCCGCCACCATCGGCGAGGCGCTCGCGGCGGCCGGGATCACCCTGCGCGGCCACGACACCACCTCCGTCCCGCAGGACAGCTACCCGCGCGACGGCCAGATCGTGAAGGTCATGCGCATCACCGGCGGCAGGGAGAGCCGCGAGACGCCGGTCCCGTTCCCGACCATCCAGCGCGCCGACCCCACCCTCTTCAAGGGCACCCACCTGGTCGCCCGGGAGGGCCACCCCGGCACCCTGCGCACCATCTACCAGGTGCGCACCGTCAACGGCGTACGGCAGCGGCCCCGCAAGGTACGCACCGAGACCGTACGGGCGCCCGTCGCGCGCATCGTCCGGGTCGGCACCATGACCCCGCCCACCGCCGTCGCCGGGGCCGACCGGCTCGACTGGCAGGCCATGGCCCGCTGCGAATCGGGCGGCCGCCCGGGCGCCGTCGACAGCTCCGGCCGCTACGGCGGGCTCTACCAGCTCGACCGCCAGACCTGGCAGGCCCTCGGCGGCCACGGCAGCCCCCAGGACGCGCCTCCGGCCGAGCAGACATACCGGGCCAAGAAGCTGTACGTGCAGCGCGGCTCCGCGCCGTGGCCGCACTGCGGCCAGAAGCTGCGCCAGTGAACGGTCCCGCTGCCGCCCCGTAAACTTCCCCGGTGAGCTCAACCGACCCCATCGACGCCCTGCTGGGCCCCGCCGACATCCGCGACCTCGCGGCCCGGCTCGGCGTACGCCCCACCAAGCAGCGCGGCCAGAACTTCGTCATCGACGCCAACACGGTGCGGCGCATCGTGCGCACCGCCGAGGTGCGGCCCGACGACGTCGTCGTCGAGGTCGGCCCCGGTCTTGGCTCCCTGACCCTGGCCCTGCTGGAGGCCGCCGACCGGGTCGTCGCGGTCGAGATCGACGAGGTGCTGGCCGCCGCCCTCCCGGCCACCGTGGCCGCCCGGCTGCCCGGCCGCGCCGACCGCTTCGCGCTCGTCCACTCCGACGCGATGCAGGTCACCGAGCTGCCGGGGCCCGCGCCGACCGCCCTGGTCGCGAACCTCCCGTACAACGTGGCCGTCCCCGTCCTGCTCAACATGCTCGCCCGCTTCCCCACCATCGAGCGCACGCTGGTGATGGTGCAGTCGGAGGTCGCCGACCGCCTGGCCGCCCCGCCCGGGTCCAAGGTGTACGGCGTGCCGTCGGTGAAGGCCGCGTGGTACGCCCACGTCAAGCGCGCGGGTGCCATCGGGCGCAGCGTCTTCTGGCCCGCCCCGAACGTCGACTCCGGCCTCGTCTCCCTGGTCCGCCGCGACGCACCCCTCGCGACGACCGCCTCCCGCGACGAGGTCTTCGCCGTCGTCGACGCGGCCTTCGCCCAGCGGCGCAAGACCTTGCGCGCGGCCCTGTCCGGCTGGGCGGGCTCGGCCCCCGCCGCCGAGGCCGCCCTCACGGCGGCAGGCATCTCTCCCCAGGCCCGGGGCGAGTCCCTGACGGTAGAAGACTTCGCCAAAATCGCCGAACGCGCCCCCTGACCCACGCCCGCCCCCGAGGCGGCCAAGCCCCCACCCCGCCCCTGGTCGGCTGCGGCGGGCTTGTTCCCCACCCCGCCCCTTCCCGAACCCGGGGCTCCGCCCCGGGCCCCGCTCCTCAAGCGCCGGAGGGGCTGGGTTTTGGGGGCGACCGCCCCGGACCCCGTCTCGGCGGCTCCGCCCCACACCCCCGCCGGGTGCAGGGCCGGACTTGTCCCCCACCCCGCCCCTTCCCGAAACCGGGGGCAAGCCCCCGGCCCCCCACTGCGGGGCTGCGCCCCAGGCCGCCGCTGCGGAGCCCGCCCCGGGCCCCGCTCCTCAAGCGCCGGAGGGGCTGGGTTTTGGGGGCTCCGCCCCACACCCCCCGTCGGGTGCGGAGCGTAGCCATGAGGCGGGGGCCTGGGGCATGTCCCCGGTTTCGTTTCGGGGGCTTCGCGCCTGGGCCCCCGTCGGGTGCGGGGCGTAGCTCCGAGGCGGGGGTCCGGGGGTTGCCCCCGGTTTCGGGAAGGGGCGGGGTGGGGGATCGCTCGCCGCAGGCGTCGCCGGGCCGAGGGGCGGAGCCCTGGTGGGGGCGGTCCGCCGCAAGGTGCCCGGGCCCCGGGGGGAGTCGGTTGCCGGGGGCGGGACAATGGGCGGTGCCGGACATCCGAACTCACCGAGGAGCCCCGTGACCCGATCCGTGACCGCCCGCGTCCCCGCGAAGGTCAACGTTCAGCTCGCGGTCGGCGGCCTGCGCCCCGACGGCTTTCACGACCTGGCCAACGTCTTCCTCGCCGTAGGGCTCCACGACGAGGTCACGGCCACCCCGGCCGACACCCTCCGCATCACCGTCGAGGGCGCGGACGCCCACCACGTCCCCGCCGACCACACCAACCTCGCCGCCCGCGCCGCGATCGCGCTCGCCGCGCGCCACGGCATCGCGCCGGATGTCCATCTGCACATCGCCAAGGACATCCCCGTCGCGGGCGGCATGGCGGGCGGCAGTGCGGACGCCGCCGGGGCGCTGCTGGCGTGCGACGCGCTGTGGGGGACGGAGACGAGCCGCGCCGAACTCCTCGCGCTCTGCGCCGACCTGGGCAGTGACGTCCCGTTCAGCCTGGTCGGCGGCGCGGCCCTCGGCCGGGGGCGGGGGGAGCTGCTAACGCCGCTGGAGACGGGCGGCACGTTCCACTGGGTGTTCGCGGTCGCGGACGGCGGGCTGCCCACCCCGGCCGTCTACCGGGAGTGCGACCGGCTCCGGGAGGAGACCGGGGCGGGCGCGACCGTCGAGGACATCCCCGACCCCGAGCCGTCGGAGGCGCTGCTCACGGCGCTGCGCACAGGGGACCCCGCCGCGCTGGCCGCCGCCGTGACCAACGATCTGCAGCCCGCCGCGCTCTCCCTGCGCCCGGCGCTCGCCGAGACCCTGCGCGCGGGCGCGGACGCCGGCGCGCTCGCGTCGCTGGTCTCCGGATCGGGCCCGACCTGCGCGTTCCTGGCGAAGGACGCGGAGGCCGCCCAGACCGTGGCCACCGCGCTCACGGTCTCCGGCACCTGCCGCACCGTACGGACGGCGTCCGGTCCGGCGGCCGGGGCGGCGGTCATCACGCCGTAAGGGGGTAGCGGAGAGCCCGCCCGCCGTAGCTGTGCGCGGACGCGACTACCCTGGGACGTCGGTCGATCCGCGTATCTGGAGTGTGATGGTCACCAACTTGGTCAACGTCGAAGCCGTCGGCAAGGTGTACGGCACCCGTGCACTGCTGGACGGGGTGTCCCTCGGGGTCAACGAGGGGGACCGGATCGGCGTCGTCGGCCGTAATGGGGACGGGAAGACCACGCTCATCCGGATCCTCGCCAAGCTCGAACCGGCCGACAACGGCCGCGTCACCCACTCCGGGGACCTGCGGGCGGGCGTGCTCACCCAGCACGACTCGCTCGACCCCGCCGCCACCGTCCGGCACGAGGTGATCGGCGACCTCGCCGACCACGAGTGGGCGGGCGACGCCAAGATCCGGGACATCCTCACCGGGCTGTTCGGCGGGCTCGACCTGCCCGCCTTCCCGCAGGGCCTGGACACCGTCATCGGCCCGCTGTCCGGCGGCGAGCGCCGCCGTATCGCGCTCGCCAAGCTGCTGATCGCCGAACAGGACCTGATCGTCCTCGACGAGCCGACCAACCACCTCGACGTCGAGGGCATCTCCTGGCTGGCCGGTCATCTGCGGGCCCGCCGCTCCGCGCTGGTGGTGGTCACCCACGACCGCTGGTTCCTGGACCAGGTCTGCACCCGCATGTGGGACGTACAGCGCGGCGCGGTGCACGAGTACGAGGGCGGCTACAGCGACTACGTCTTCGCCCGGGCCGAGCGCGAGCGCATCGCCGCCACCGAGGAGGCCAAGCGGCAGAACCTGATGCGCAAGGAGCTGGCCTGGCTGCGCCGCGGCGCCCCGGCCCGCACCAGCAAGCCGCGCTTCCGCATCGAGGCGGCGAACGCGCTGATCGAGGACGTCCCGCCGCCCCGCGACACCGCCGAGCTGATGAAGTTCGCCAACTCCCGCCTCGGCAAGACCGTCTTCGAGCTGGAGGACGTGACCGTCACCGCCGGGCCGAAGATGCTGCTCAAGCATCTGACCTGGCAGCTGGGGCCCGGCGACCGGATCGGCCTGGTGGGCGTGAACGGTGCGGGCAAGACGTCGCTGCTGCGCGCCCTCGCCGAGGCCGCGCGCAGCGAGGGCGAACAGCAGCCCGCAAGCGGCCGGATCACCGTCGGCAAGACCGTGAAGCTCGCGTACCTCTCGCAGGAGGTCGCCGAACTCGACAAGGGCCTGCGCGTCCTGGAGGCCGTCGAGCAGGTGAAGCAGCGCGTCGAGCTGGGCAAGGGCAAGGAGATGACCGCCTCCCAGCTGTGCGAGAAGTTCGGCTTCACGAAGGAGAAGCAGTGGACGCCGGTCGGCGACCTGTCCGGCGGTGAGCGGCGGCGGCTGCAGATCCTGCGGCTGCTGATGGACGAGCCCAATGTGCTGTTCCTGGACGAGCCGACGAACGACCTGGACATCGAGACCCTGACCCAGCTGGAGGACGTACTCGACAGCTGGCCGGGCTCGCTCGTGGTCATCAGCCACGACCGGTACTTCCTGGAGCGCACCACCGACCGGGTGCTCGCCCTGCTGGGCGACGCCACGCTGCGGATGCTGCCGCGCGGGGTGGACGAGTACCTGGAGCGGCGGCGGCGCGCGCTGGCCGCGACGCCGTCCGCGTCCGGCTCCGGTTCCGGTTCCGGCAAGCAGAAGGCCGCGGAGACGCCGTCCGACGGGCAGGCGCCGCAGCGTTCGGCGGCCGAGCAGCGTGCCGCGAAGAAGGAACTCCAGAAGATCGAGCGGCGGCTGGACCGCATCAGCGAGCAGGAGTCCACGCTGCACGCCCAGATCGCCGAGGACGCCACGGACTTCGCCCGGGTCGCCGAGCTGGACGCCAAGCTGCGGGAGCTGACGGGGGAGCGGGACGACCTGGAGACGCGCTGGCTGGAACTCGCCGACGACGCATGAGCAACAGTCGCGTCACGGGCCGGTCTCAGCTGCTCAATGAGTTGGCGGCCGGTCCGTGGCTTGTCATGACCGGGTGATACAAAGAACTCCCGCCTTGCCCTGCTGCTCACCGGCGGGTCGCATGTCCGATTCACTCCATCCCGGCGGCCTTTGGTACCCACGCCTCCGGGATAGCGGGGGAGGCCGAGTCGGTTCATGGGCTCGCGTACAGAGGAATACGCATGTCACAGCCGCCTCCGCCGCCGAATCAGCCGCCGCAGGGCGGCTTCGGCGCGCCGCAGGAGCCGAGTTACGGCTATCCGCAGCAGCCGCCCGTCCCGCCCCCGCCGCCCCCCGGCCCGCCGCCGCAGCCGCCGCAGACGCCCCCGCAGGGCGCGGGCGGTTACGGCTACCCGGGGCAGCCGGTGCACGCGGTGCCCACCCAGGTGAGCACCCCGAGCCCGTACCAGCAGCAGCACGGACAGCAGCAATTCGGCCAGCAGCAGTACGGCCAGCAGCAGTACGGCTACCCGCCCCAGCCGCAGTACCCCGGCGGCCCGGGCCAGGGCGGCCCCGGCGGCAGCGGCCGGTCCAAGCAGCGGATGGCGGTCATCGTCAGCGCGGTGGTCGCGGTCGCCCTGATCATCGGCGGCGGCATATGGTTCGCGACCAGCGGTGACGACAAGTCCGACGAGCAGGCCAAGGACAAGGGCAAGCAGACCACCCAGGGCAGCAGCAGCGGCGGCACCGGCGACACCGAGAACAAGCCCGCCCCGAAGACGGTCAACGCCCAGCTGATCAACAAGCTCCCGATGCCGAAGGTCAAGAGCCAGGTCGTGGTCCAGGGCATGTGGACCACCGACGACACCTTCGTGAAGGCCGGTGCCAACAAGATCGACGGCTATCCGCTGAACGGCGGCAGCCCGAAGTGGTCGATCCCGCTGGCCGGCGCGGTCTGCTGGTCCTCGAAGCATGTCACCGAGGACGGTCTGACCGCGGTCCTCTACCAGGAGGCCAAGCCCTCCAAGGAGGATGAGTACCCGAGCTGCAGCCAGGTCGCGCTGCTGGACCTGAAGAACGGCAAGATGCGGTGGCACCGGGACGTCGAAGAGGGTGACCAGAAGGCCTCCTTCGACCAGGTGACCATCGGCGGTGGCACGATCGCCGCGGGCGGTTCCGGTGGCGGCGCGGCCTGGTCGCTCTCGGGCAAGCAGCTGTGGAAGCCGCAGTCCACCGGTGACTGCAAGGACCGCGGCTATGCCGGCAGTGACACCAAGCTGGTCGCGGCGCGCCAGTGCGGTCGGTTCGACAATCCGCAGATCCTGGTCCAGACGCTGAACCCGAAGACGGGTGCGGTGAAGTCCGAGTACAAGGTGACGCGGGGCCTCAAGTTCGTGTACATCGTGTCCGTCGATCCGCTGGTGATCGGGCTCGACGCGGGCGACTCGTCCAGCTCCGGGGTCTCCGACTTCTTGTCCGTCGACGACAGCGCCAAGGCCGGTACGGTGCGTGGCAAGATCAGCACTGAGAACGGCAAGTATCAGGCCAGGTGCGGCTCGACCAGTGTCGAGGACTGCAAGCAGGTCGCCGTCAGCAAGTCGGCCGACGCCCTCTTCCTGGGGTCGGAGGACCGCAACAGCTACGACAGCGGCACCACCGCCAACGAGATCGTGGCGTTCAGCCTGGCCACCGGCAAGCCGGTCGGCAAGGCGGACGGTGCCAAGGGCGCCGCGATGACCCCGCTCGGGCTCGACGAGGACGGCTTCGTGCTCGCCTACCAGGAGAGCACGTTCGACCAGGGCGGCGCCGTCTGGCGCGTCGACCCCAAGTCGTACGAGAAGGCGAAGCTGCTGCAGAACCCGACCTCCAGCGGGGCGATGGAGATGAAGTTCAGCCCCACCTATTCGGAGATCATCTACTCCCAGCAGCGGCTGTACATGAGCACCGTCTACGCCGACAAGCCCTCGGGCTCGTACGACGAGGAGGACCCGCTGGCCCTCATCTTCGGCAGCGGCGGCAGCTGACAGCGCCCGGCACACACCTCGGCGGCCCCGCCCGTACGCACCGTACGGGCGGGGCCGCCGCCGTTCTTCGCCATGATTGATTCCGCCTCCATGATCGAATCCGCCCCCTCGGCAGGCCGAGGCGATCTGTTTCGGACGTGAATGAGGTGTCAAGTAGGCGCAGATGAGCGGGATTTCGGCATTCCGGGGGGCTTCTTCCGGGTAAGGGGCGCGCAACGTCGAACAAGCGTGTAGCTTCCCGGGGCAAAGGGGGGAAACTCATGGGCGTGCGACTCATGGTGGTCGATGACCACCGCCTGCTCGCGGAGGCCCTCGCCTCGGCGTTGAAGCTGCGTGGGCACCGGGTGCTCGCCGCGGCCGCGCCGAGCGCGGGAGCGGCGGAGCTGGTGGTGAGCCGGGCACCGGAGGTGTGTCTGCTGGGAACGGCGACACCCGCCGATCCGGGCGTGTTCGAACCGGTCGTGCGGATCAAGAAGGAGCGGCCGCAGGTCGCGGTGGTGGTGCTCGGCCCGGTGCCGAACCCGCGTGGCATCGCCGCCGCCTTCGCCGCGGGCGCCTCCGGCTATGTCCGGCACGACGAGCGGATCGAGGGCGTCGAGCGCGCCATGCTGAAGGCGCGCGCGGGCGAGGCGGCGGTGGCCCCGCAGTTGCTGCAGGGCGCGTTCGCGGAGCTGCTCAACCCCGCGGCCCAGCCGGACGACGAAGGAGCCCGGCTGCTGCGCATGCTGACCCCGCGCGAGGTGGAAGTGCTGATGCGGGTCGCGGAGGGGGAGGACACCCGGCTGATCGCCGCGGGCATGGGGATCGCGCCCAGCACGGCGCGCACCCATGTGCAGCGGGTGCTGATGAAGCTCGGGGTGGGGTCCCGGCTGGAGGCGGCGGCGCTCGCGGCGCGCACCGGCCTGCTGGACCGGGCGGCGACTCACCGCGGCGCGGCGCCGCTGGCTCCCTCCTAGACGCGCCCCTAAGCGCTGTCGTCCCCGGGCCGGGCGGGGCCCTGCTCAGGGGCGGCGGGGGCGGGGTGCGGCACCGGGAGCGGTCTGAGCTTCATCCAGAGCAGGAAGAGCAGGCCGAGGACGAACATGCTGGCGCCCGTCCACAGGTTGATGTTGATGTTCTCGGCCTTCTTCAGGTCCGCGTCGGAGACGGTGATTCCGGCGATCGTGACGGCGATCCCGTAGATCACGAACAGGACGCCGATGATGCGCCGTACGTCGAAGAGCCGGGCCGCGGTCGCCGACCTCCCCTCCAGCTCCTCGACCTCGTGCTGGTACTCGTACTCGTCACTCATGGCGCGGGTTCCTTACCGCAGGAGGGGCACAGGGGCACACGGACGGTCAGAGGGAGAACGGGATGTAGCACAGCGCCGCGAGGACGATCGCGCCCCAGCCGAGCAGCGCCGGGCTGCGGTACCAGGCCTCGTCGCCGGGCGCCGCGGGTTCGGCGAGGCCCGGGGCGGTGGTGCCGTAGACAAGACCGGCCAGCGCCTGCTCCGGCTTGGGCTTGGTGAAGGGCGTGACCGCGACCATCACCACCCCGCCGACCACGAACGCCACGATGGCGGAGACGAAGTTGGCGCCCTGGTCGCTGGGGATGGAGATGACGCCGTCCTTGTAGAGCCAGAAGTAGTTGATCATCGCCGCGACGGTGCCGGCGAGCAGCCCCCAGAACCCGGCCGGGGCGGTGGCCCGCCGCCAGAACATCCCGATGATGAAGACGCAGAACAGCGGCACGTTGAAGAACGAGAACAGGGTCTGCAGGTAGTTCATGATGTTGCTGAACGAGGACGCGATGAACGCCGTCCCCATCCCGGCCAGCACGCCGATCGCGGTCACCACCCGCCCCGTCAGCAGGTAGTACTCGTCCGCGCGGCCCTTCCTGATGTACGCCCGCCAGATGTCGTTGGTGAAGACCGTGTTGAAGGACGAGACGTTGGCCGCCATGCCCGCCATGAAGGCGGCGAGCAGCCCGGTCACCGCGAGGCCCAGCACCCCGTTGGGGAGCAGATCGCTCATCAGCAGCGGGATCGCGTCGTTGTACTGCAGCCCGCTCTTCGTGGAGCCGATCCCCGGCTCGACGACCAGCGCGATCAGCCCCGGGACCACCACGATCAGCGGGATGAACATCTTGGGGAAGGCGGCGATCAGCGGGGTGCGCTGGGCGGCGGAGAGGTTCTTGGCGGACAGCGCGCGCTGCACCTCGGCGAAGTTGGTCGTCCAGTAGCCGAAGCTCAGGCAGAAGCCGAGGCCGAGCACGATGGTCAGCCAGTTGGCGCCCAGCGGGTTGTCCGAGCCGATGCCGGTGCCGCCCCACGCGGAGGTGAAGTTGGCGCCGTGGGACGCGTCGAGCGAGTCCTTGAGGCCGCCGAAGCCGCCGACCCGCTTGAGGCCGACGACGGTGAGCGGGATGAGCGCGGCGAGGATGACGAAGAACTGCAGCACCTCGTTGTAGATCGCCGAGGAGAGCCCGCCGAGGGTGATGTACGCGAGCACGAACAGCCCGGCGACGACGATGGCGACCCACTGCGGCCAGCCGAGCAGCGCCTCCACCACGATGGCCATCGCGTAGAGGTTGACGCCCGCGATCAGCACGGACGCCACGGAGAAGATGATCGAGCTGAGCAGATGCGAGGACGGCCCGTAGCGGTGCAGCAGGAATTCGGGCACCGATCTGACCTTGGAGCCGTAGTAGAACGGCATCATCACCAGGCCCAGGAAGACCATCGCCGGAATGGCGCCCACCCAGTACCAGTGCACGGTGTAGACGCCGTACTGGGCGCCGTTGGCCGCCATTCCCAGGATCTCCAGGGCGCCCAGATTGGCGGCGACGAACGCCAGTCCGGTGACCCACGCGGGCAGTGACCGGCCGGAGAGAAAGAAGTCCAGGCTGGTCTTCACGCTTCGTCTGGCGGCGAATCCGACGCCGAGGACGACGACGAAGTACAGGATCAGGATCGAGTAGTCGAGGGCATTGGTGGGGAGCCGGAGATCCGCTGCCAGAGAACGCATGCGAATTATCCTGCTTTATCCGGGTGCTTTCCTCGTGCATTGACGCCGCTGTTGGCTTGTGGTTCATTATGTTTAGTTGTGTTGGGTGGAGTGGACAGGAGCTGGCGGACGTGAAGAAGACGGCGACGCGGCTCGCGGACGGACGCGAGCTGATCTACTACGACGCGCGCGACGACGCGGTGCGCGACGCCGTGGATCAGCGGCCGCTCGACCCCATATCGACGCGCTCCGAGATCCGCCACGACCGCCTCCTCGGCGACGACGTGGCCGTCGCCTCCCACCGCCAGGGGCGTACGTACCACCCGCCCGCCGACGAATGTCCGCTGTGCCCCTCGCGCGACGGGCGGCACAGCGAGATCCCCGCCTCCGACTACGACGTCGCCGTCTTCGAGAACCGCTTCCCCTCGCTCGCCGGGGACGCGGGCCGGTGCGAGGTCGTGTGCTTCACCTCCGACCACGACGCCTCCTTCGCCGACCTCAGCCCCGAACAGGCCGCCCTGGTGCTCGACGCCTGGACCGACCGGACCGCCGAGCTGGCCCAGCTCCCCTCCGTCGAGCAGGTCTTCTGCTTCGAGAACCGGGGCCGGGAGATCGGCGTCACCCTCGGCCATCCGCACGGCCAGATCTACGGATATCCCTTCCCGACCCCGCGGACCCGGCTCATGCTCCGCTCGCTCGCCGAGCACCGTGAGCGGACCGGTCGGAATCTGTTCGATGATGTGGTCGCCGATGAGCGGTCCGACGGACGCCGCGTCGTCCTCGACGGCGAGCACTGGATCGCCTTCGTCCCGTACGCCGCCCACTGGCCGTACGAGGTGCACCTCTACCCGAAGCGCCGGGTCCCGGACCTGACCGCGCTGGACGATGCCGCACGCACAGAGTTTCCACAGATGTATCTGGAACTCTTGAAGCGCTTCGACCGGATATTCGCCGGGCGGGGTGGTGGGCACGAAGGGGAGGACGAGCAGACGACGCCGTACATCGCCGCCTGGCACCAGGCGCCGTTCACGGCGGACGACCGCGACGATTTCGCGCTCCACCTCGAGCTTTTCACCATCCGCCGCACTTCCGGCAAGCTGAAGTTTCTCGCGGGTTCCGAATCCGGCATGAATGTGTTCATCAACGATGTGCCGCCGGAGGCCGCGGCCGAGCGACTGCGAGAGGTAGCGAGCAAGTGAGCAATGCGCAGCAGAAGAAGTACCTGGTCACAGGCGGTGCCGGTTATGTCGGCAGCGTGGTCGCCGCGCATCTGCTGGAGGCCGGGCACCAGGTGACCGTGCTGGACGACCTGTCCACCGGGCACCGCGAGGGCGTGCCCGAGGGCGCGGAGTTCATCGAGGGCCGCATCCAGGACGCGGCCAAGTGGCTCGACGCCTCGTACGACGGCGTGCTGCACTTCGCGGCGTCCTCGCAGGTCGGCGAGTCCGTCGTCGACCCGGAGAAGTACTGGATCAACAACGTCGGCGGGACCACCGCGCTGCTCGCCGCGATGCGGGACGCCGGAGTGCGCACCCTCGTCTTCTCCTCCACCGCCGCCACCTACGGCGAACCGGACGAGGTCCCGATCACCGAGGACGCCGCGACCGCGCCGACCAACCCGTACGGCGCCACCAAGCTCGCCGTCGACCACATGATCAGCGGGGAGTGCGCCGCGCACGGCCTGGCCGCGGTCTCCCTGCGGTACTTCAACGTCGCGGGCGCCTACGGGACGTACGGCGAGCGCCATGAACCCGAGTCGCACCTGATCCCGCTGGTGCTCCAGGTCGCACAGGGCCGCCGCGAGGCGATCTCCGTCTTCGGCGACGACTACCCGACCCCCGACGGCACCTGCGTCCGCGACTACATCCACGTCGCCGACCTGGCCGACGCCCATCTGCTGGCGCTGAGCGGCGCGGCCGCCGGTGAGCACCTGATCTGCAACCTCGGCAACGGCAACGGCTTCTCCGTCCGCCAGGTCATCGAGACCGTCCGGCAGGTCACCGGCCACCCGATCCCCGAGGTCGTCGCCGACCGCCGGGGCGGCGACCCGGCCGTGCTGGTGGCCTCGGCGGAGCGCGCCAAGGAGCGCCTCGGCTGGCGGCCCAGCCGCGCCGATCTGAAGGGCATCGTCGCGGACGCGTGGGAGTTCGCGCAGCGCACGCACTGAGCAGTTGAGTGACGACGGACAGACAAGGACAGGGGTCAGCGAGTGAGCGACGTAGCGGCGGGGTTCCGGGAGGTCTACGGGACCGATCCGGAGGGCGTGTGGGCGGCACCGGGCAGGGTCAACCTGATCGGTGAGCACACCGACTACAACGACGGCTTCGTGATGCCGCTCGCCCTGCCGCATACGTGCCTCGCGGCCGCCTCGCCGCGCACCGACGGCGTGCTGCGCGTCCACTCCGGGGACGTCCCGGGCGGGATCGTCGAGCTGCGCGTCGCGGAGCTGGCCCCGGTCGCGGCGGGCGGCGACCGAGGCGGCTGGGCGGCCTACCCGGCGGGTGTGGTGTGGGCGCTGCGCGAGGAGGGGCTGCTGACCGGTGCCGCGGCGGGCGGCGCCGACCTGCACTACGCGTCCACGGTGCCCACCGGCGCCGGGCTGTCCTCGTCCGCCGCGCTGGAGGTGGTGACCGCCACCGCGCTGAGCGAGCTGTACGGGCTGGGGCTCGCCCCGCAGCGCATCGCCCGGCTGTGCCAGCGCGCGGAGAACGACTTCGTCGGCGTGCCCTGCGGGATCATGGACCAGATGGCCTCCGCCTGCTGCACCGAGGGCCACGCACTCTTCCTCGACGCGCGCGATCTCACCCAGCGGCAGGTGCCCTTCGACCTCGCGGCGGAGGGGCTGCGGCTGCTGGTCGTGGACACCCGGGTGAAGCACGAGCTGGGCGACGGCGCGTACGCCAACCGGCGCGCCGCGTGCGAGTCGGGCGCGCGGGCGCTCGGTGTGGACGCGCTGCGCGAGGTGGAGTTCGCGACCCTGGACGCGACGCTCACCACCCTCGAAGGGCTCGGCGTGGACGACACCGTGCGCCGCCGGGTGCGCCATGTGGTGACCGAGAACCAGCGGGTGCGGGAGGTGATCGAGCTGCTGGACGCGGGCGACACCCGGGCCATCGGCCCGGTCCTGACCGCAGGACACGCCTCGTGCCGCGATGACTTCGAGATCTCCTGCGCCGAGCTGGACCTCGTGGTGGAGTCGGCCAACGCGGCGGGCGCGCTCGGCGCGCGTATGACCGGCGGCGGCTTCGGCGGCTCGGCGATCGTGCTGGTCGAGGTGGCGGACGCGGACGCGGTGGCCAAGGCCGTCACCGAGGCCTTCGCCGCGGCCGGTTACGGGGCCCCGCGGATCTTCCCGGCGGTGCCGAGCGCGGGCGCCCGGCGGGTCTAGGGCTCTCTGGCGGAGAAGGCTCTTCGGCCGCCTCATCCCCTTCGGCCGTTGAGCGATCAATTTACGCCGTTCTCGGTCTCCTTACTCCCCAAGACCGAACACAAAGACCACCGTAATCAGGCGAGGCCGGGCAGTTTCGCTCATCCGCTCCGGATGTCGTACCCCGGCCTTACGCTGAGTGCAGCGTCGGTGGGGGCCGACGTGTATCAGGGGGCGAGACAGTCAGGTACGACGCCCGGGGTGGGGTAGCGATCTCAGCACGGCGGCGGCCGTGCGGTTGCGGTGACCCCTTTCCCGGGCGCCGTACCCGTACTGGTTCTCGGGGTATCCGGGTGTATCCGGCGACGTGGGGGGTTCCGTGGCACGTATTCGGGTTCTGGTGGTCGACGACCATCGCATTTTCGCCGAGTCACTGGCCGCCGCCCTCGCGGCGGAACAGGACGTGGACGTGGCGGCGGCCGGAAGCGGCCCGGCTGCGCTGCGCTGTCTGGAGCGCGGAGTGGCCGAGGGGCGGCGTTTCGACGTCCTGCTGATCGACGCCGATCTGGGCTCCCTGAACGGGGAGCCGCTGCACGCACCGCAGTCCGTGCCCGCCGAGGCGGCACACGGCAACGGCCTGGGCTCGGGCCCGCCGGGGCGCGTCAACGGGCGGTCGCCCGACGGCATAGCGCTGGTCGGCGGCGTGCGCACCGCCCAGCCGGGGGTGCGCACCGTGGTGCTGGCCGAGCGCGACGATCCGCGAAGGGCGGCGGCGGCCCTGCAGGCCGGGGCGTCCGGCTGGGTGGCCAAGGACTGTTCGCTGGTCCGGCTGCTCGCCGTGATCCGGGGGGTGCTGCGCGACGAGACGCATCTGCCGCCCGCGCTGCTCACCGGCGTACTGCGGGAGCTGACGGCGGCCCGTAAGCACCGCACCGAGAGCGAGCGGCTGGTCGAATCGCTGACGCCGCGTGAGCGGGAAGTGCTGCGCTGCATGGTGGCCGGGCTCGGCCGCAAGGCGGTGGCCGAGCGGCTGTTCCTGTCCCCGCACACGGTCCGCACCCATATGCAGAACGTGCTGGGCAAGCTGGGCGTGCACTCCACGCTGGCCGCCGTGGCGCTGGCGAGGCGGGCGGGCGTCGGCCCGGTCGACCTAGCCGGGGAAATTGTCGAACGGGGCGGTCAGCTGGCGTAGCAGCGCCGCCAGTTCCGCGCGCTGGGCCTGGGACAGCTCGGCGAGGATGGCGCGTTCGTGGTCCAGCAGCCCGGCCAGTGCCTGGTCGGCGCGGTCGCGCCCCTCCGCGGTGAGCCGGACGAGCACTCCGCGCCGGTCGCTGGGGTCGGGCAACCGCTCGACCAGGCCCTTCTTCGCCAGCCGGTCGATGCGGTTGGTCATGGTGCCCGAGGTGACCAGCGTCTGGGTCAGCAGCTGTCCGGGGGAGAGCTGGTACGGGGTCCCGGCCCGCCGCAGCGAGGTCAGCACGTCGAACTCCCAGGACTCCAGCTGGTGCTCGCTGAAGGCGATGCGCCGCGCCCGGTCGAGATGGCGTGCGAGCCGACTGACCCGGCTGAGCACTTCGAGCGGTTCGACATCGAGGTCGGGGCGTTCCCGACGCCATGCCGCCACCAGTCGATCGACCTCGTCGTCCATGACGATCAGTGTAGTAGGTCTGTCGACATGAAGTCTCTTGACATCAAGAGACGTCCTGGAGGACGGTAAGGCCTGCTCGTACCGACCGTACCCGCTCAAGGGACTTCACCATGCGTACGTCACCCCACTGGGACCCGGCCCAGTACCTCCGCCACTCCGGCCACCGCGCCCGCCCGTTCCGCGATCTGCTCGCCCAGATCCCCGCGCTCCCCGTGGAGTCCGGCCGCCCGCCCCGCATCGCCGACCTCGGCTGCGGCCCCGGCAATGTCACCGTCCTGCTCTTCGACCGCTGGCCGGATGCCCATGTCACCGGCCTGGACAGCTCCGCCGACATGCTCGCCGAGGCCCAGCCCCTCGCGGGCCCGACCACCGGCGGCGGCCGCCTCGACTTCCGTACCGTCGACGCGCTGCGCTGGGAGCCGGACGAGCCGTACGACCTCATCGTCTCCAACGCCGCGCTCCAGTGGATGCCCGGTCACGCCGACGCCTTCCCCGGCTGGCTCGCGGCCCTGCGCCCCGGCGGCACCCTCGCCTTCCAGCTGCCCGGCAACTTCGGCGCCCCCAGTCACACCCTGCTGCGCGACCTGTGCGAGGCGCCGCGCTGGCGCGACCGCCTCGCCGGCGCCCTGCGCAGCCCGGCCTCGGCCCTGGACCCGCTCGACTACCTGGACCGGCTCACCGCGCTGGGCTGCGACGTCGACGCCTGGGAGACCACCTACCTGCAGATCCTCACCGGAGACGACCCGGTCCTCGACTGGACCAAGGGCACCGCCCTGCGTCCGGTCCTCACCGCCCTCGCCGACGACCCGGCCGCCCGCGACCGCTTCCTCGGCGAATACGCGGCCCTCCTCCGCGAGGCCTATCCACCGGCCCCGTACGGCACGGCCTTCCCGTTCCGCCGGATCTTCGCGGTGGCCACCAAGAAGGCGTAACGGCAAGAAGGCGTAACGACAAGAAGGCGTAACGGGAAGACACCCCCTAGGCCTTGCGGTGGCCTATCAGCCGCGGCTTCTGCTCCAGGCCGTCCAGGCCGTGCCAGGCCAGGTTCACCAGATGCGCCGCCACCTCGGACTTCTTCGGCTTGCGCACGTCCAGCCACCACTGGCCGGTCAGCGCCACCATCCCCACCAGGGCCTGGGCGTACAGCGGGGCGAGCTTGGCGTCGAAGCCGCGGGCCTTGAACTCCAGGCCCAGGATGTCCTCGACCTGGGTGGCGATATCACTGATCAGCGAGGCGAAGGTGCCCGTCGACTGGGCGACGGGGGAGTCACGGACGAGGATCCGGAAGCCGTCCGTGTACTCCTCGATGTAGTCCAGCAGGGCGAACGTGGCCTGCTCGCACAGCTCCCGAGGATGGCCCGCGGTCAGCGACGTGGTCACCATGTCCAGCATCCGGCGCATCTCGCGGTCGACCACGACCGCGTACAGCCCTTCCTTGCCGCCGAAGTGCTCGTACACCACCGGCTTGGACACCCCGGCCTTCGCCGCGATCTCCTCCACCGAGGTGCCCTCGAAGCCGCGTTCGGCGAAGAGCGCGCGACCGATGTCCAGCAGCTGCTCCCGGCGCTCCTTGCCGGTCATCCGTACCCGGCGGGGCCGCCGGGTGCCGGATCCGGAGGACCGGACGGTCCGGGCCGCCCGGTCCTTGCTGCCGCTGGTATTACTGTCGGTCTCCACACCCTCTATCATGCCGCTTCGGCAGGGGCCTCTTTACGCCGGGAGTCGATCCGGTTCGCGTTCGGCCAGCGGACGTCGTACGCCCAGCCCAGCTTCTCGAACCAGCGGATGATCCGGGCGCTGGAGTCCAGCTGGCCCTTCATCACCCCGTGCCGGGCGCACGTCGGGTCGGCGTGGTGCAGGTTGTGCCAGGACTCGCCGCACGAGAGCACCGCGAGCCACCACACGTTCCCGGAGCGGTCACGCGACTTGAACGGGCGCTTGCCCACCGCGTGGCAGATCGAGTTGATCGACCAGGTCACGTGGTGCAGCAGCGCTACCCGGACGAGCGACCCCCAGAAGAACGCGGTCACCGCGCCCTGCCAGGACCAGGTCACCAGGCCGCCGATGGCGGCGGGCAGCAGCAGCGAGATGACCGTCCACACCACGAACTGGCGGGAGATGTTGCGGATCGCGTCGTCCTTGACCAGATCCGGCGCGTACTTCGCCTGCGACGTCTGCTCTTCATCGAACATCCATGCGATATGTGCCCACCACAACCCCTTCATCAGGGCCGGGACGGTCTCCCCATACCGCCACGGCGAATGCGGGTCGCCCTCCGCGTCGGAGAACTTGTGGTGCTTGCGGTGATCGGCCACCCAGCGCACCAGTGGCCCCTCGACCGCCAGCGACCCCGCGATCGCGAGCGCGATCCGCAGCGGCCGCTTGGCCTTGAATGAGCCATGGGTGAAATAGCGGTGGAAGCCGATCGTGATGCCGTGGCAGCCGATGTAGTACATGACCACCATCAGTGCCAGGTCCAGCCAGCTGACCCCCCAGCCCCAGGCCAGGGGGATCGCCGCGAGCAGTGCGACGAACGGGACGGTGATGAACAGCAGCAGGGTGATCTGTTCGATGGAACGCTTGCTGTCCCCGCCCAGCGTGGCGGAGGGAAGCGGGGTCTCCTGGGCCTTCGGCGCGTCGTGGGTCACGTCGGGGCTTGCAGTCATGGGATCCCTCGTGGGGCTCGGGGGCTGGGCTACGGATCCGTAACCTACGGCGACGTAAGTATGGCAGGGCCGCGAACCGGGGCAAGAGGGCTCTGGTTTCCCCCGAGGGAACGCCACCTATCCTGGGGGCGTCGGACAGCGCGGTCCGCACATGGCCGAAAGCAACGGGTGCGGGCCCTGCGGCGCCAGCCGCGCGGGGGCTCCGCCCCCGCTAGGAACCCCCGTTCACTGCAAGGAGCCGCACCTGTGAGCAGTGCCGACCACACCAATGCCGCCCTGCGTGCCGATATCCGCCGTCTGGGTGACCTCCTCGGCGAGACCCTGGTCCGACAGGAGGGCCCCGACCTCCTCGATCTCGTCGAGCGCGTCCGCGCCCTCACCCGCAGTGACGGCGAGGCCGCCGCCGAACTGCTCGGCACCACCGACCTGCCCACCGCCGCCAAGCTGGTGCGCGCCTTCTCCACCTACTTCCACCTGGCCAACGTCACCGAGCAGGTCCACCGGAGCCGCGAGCTGAGCACCCGGCGCGCCGCCGAGGGCGGCATCCTGGCCCGCACCGTCGACCAGCTCAAGGACGCCGACGCCGACCATCTGCGGCAGACCGTGGAGCACCTGGGCGTCCGTCCCGTCTTCACCGCCCACCCCACCGAGGCCGCCCGCCGCACCGTCCTCAACAAGCTGCGCCGCATCGCCGAGCTGCTGGACACCCTGGCCGCGGGCGGCGAGAGCCGCCGTGCCGACCTCCGCCTCGCCGAGAACATCGACCTGCTGTGGCAGACCGACGAGCTGCGGGTCGCCCGCCCCGAGCCCGCCGACGAGGCCCGTAACGCCGTCTACTACCTGGACGAGCTGCACGCCCACGCCGTCGGCGACGTCCTGGAGGACCTGACCGCCGAGCTGGAGCGGGTCGGCATCGAGCTGCCCGCCACCACCCGCCCGCTCACCTTCGGCACCTGGATCGGCGGCGACCGCGACGGCAACCCCAATGTCACCCCGCAGGTGACCTGGGAAGTCCTGATCCTCCAGCATGAGCACGGCATCTCCGACGCCCTGGAGATCATCGACGACCTGCGGGCCGCCCTCTCCAGCTCCATCCGCAACTCCGACGCCTCCGAGGAGCTGCTGGCCTCCCTCCAGCGCGACCTGGAGCTGCTGCCGGAGATCAGCCCGCGCTACAAGCGGCTCAACGCCGAGGAGCCCTACCGGCTCAAGGCCACCTGCATGCGCCAGAAGCTCGTCAACACCCGCGAGCGCCTGGCCAAGGACGCCCCGCACACGCCCGGCCGCGACTACCTCGGCACCGCCGAGATGCTGGACGACCTGAAGCTCATCCAGGACTCGCTGCGCGCCCACCGAGGTGCCCTGATCGCCGACGGCCGCCTGGAGCGCGCCATCCGCACGCTCGCCGCGTTCGGCCTCCAGCTCGCCACCATGGACGTACGGGAGCACGCGGACGCCCACCACCACGCCCTCGGCCAGCTCTTCGACCGGCTCGGCGAGGAATCCTGGCGGTACGCGGACATGCCCCGGGACTACCGGCGCAAGCTCCTCGCCAAGGAACTGCGCTCGCGCCGCCCGCTCGCGCCCTCCCCGGCGCCGCTGGACGCGGCCGGGGCCAAGACCCTCGGCGTCTTCCAGACCATCCGCGAGTCCTTCGAGCGGTTCGGGCCCGAGATCGTCGAGTCGTACATCATCTCCATGTGCGCGGGCTCGGACGATGTCTTCGCCGCCGCCGTGCTCGCCCGCGAGGCGGGTCTCATCGACCTCCACGCGGGCTGGGCCAAGATCGGCATCGTGCCGCTGCTGGAGACCACCGACGAGCTGAAGATCGCCGACCAGCTCCTGGACGAGATGCTGTCCGACCCCTCCTACCGGCGCCTCGTCTCCCTGCGCGGCGACGTCCAGGAGGTCATGCTCGGCTACTCGGACTCCTCCAAGTTCGGTGGCATCACCACCTCCCAGTGGGAGATCCACCGCGCCCAGCGGCTGCTGCGCGACGTCGCCCACCGGCACGGCGTACGGCTGCGCCTCTTCCACGGCCGAGGCGGCACCGTCGGCCGTGGCGGCGGCCCCACCCACGACGCGATCCTCGCCCAGCCGTGGGGCACCCTCGAAGGCGAGATCAAGGTCACCGAGCAGGGCGAGGTCATCTCCGACAAGTACCTCGTCCCCTCCCTCGCCCGGGAGAACCTGGAACTGACGGTCGCCGCGACCCTCCAGGCGTCGGCCCTGCACACCGCCCCGCGCCAGTCGGACGAGGCGCTCGCCCGCTGGGACGCGGCGATGGAAACGGTCTCCGAGGCCGCCCACGGCGCGTACCGCACCCTCGTGGACGACCCCGACCTGCCCGCCTACTTCTTCGCCTCCACCCCCGTCGACCAGCTCGCCGAACTCCACCTCGGCTCCCGCCCGTCCCGCCGCCCCGACTCCGGCGCGGGCCTCGACGGGCTGCGGGCCATCCCGTGGGTCTTCGGCTGGACCCAGTCCCGGCAGATCGTGCCCGGCTGGTTCGGCGTCGGCTCCGGCCTCAAGGCCGCCCGCGAGGCCGGGCTCGACGGCGTGCTGGACGAGATGCACCAGCACTGGCACTTCTTCCGCAACTTCCTGTCCAACGTCGAGATGACCCTCGCCAAGACGGACCTGCGGATCGCCCGGCACTACGTCGACACCCTGGTCCCGGACGAGCTGAAGCACGTCTTCGACGTCATCCAGGCGGAGCACGAGCTGACGGTGCGGGAGGTGCTGCGGATCACCGGCGAGACCGAACTCCTGGACTCCAACCCGGTCCTGAAGCAGACCTTCCACGTCCGTGACGCCTACCTGGACCCGATCTCCTACCTCCAGGTGAGCCTGCTCCACCGGCAGCGCACCGCACACGAGCGCGGGGAAGAGGCCGACCCGGTGCTGGCCCGGGCCCTGCTCCTCACCGTCAACGGTGTGGCGGCGGGCCTGCGCAACACCGGCTGACCACCGCGACAACGCGAAGCGGCGGCCCGCTCCCCGGAGGAGCGGGCCGCCGCTTCGCTGTCTTCAGAACGTCAGCGTGGCGAAGGACGCCACCAGCACCGCCGCGCCCGCCAGGCCAAGCCCCCAGGCCGTACGGCGCATTCGCAGCCCGCCCGCCACGACCAGCGACGCCAGCAGCAGCGAACCGCCGAACGGGACCCAGGCGTGCAGGATGCCCGCCGTACCGGTGCGCACCACCTCGTTCGTCCCCGGCTTGACGGCCACCAGCAGCCGTTCGCCCGTCCCGACCGAGACCGCCGCGTCGACCCGCACCTTGGCCCGCGCCTCCGCGCCGCTGGAGCCGGGGGTGAAGCGGCCGGTGCACCAGTCGTCGTCGCAGCGGGAGACCGTGAGCGTGCCGCTCTCCAGCCCCTTGGTCAGCATCGTGGGCTTGGCGTCGCTCCAGGAGGACCACACCCCGGCCACCAGGATCAGCAGGGCGACGAGCGTCATCGCCACGTTCTTCGCGAGCAGCAGCAATCCGTACATGCTTTCGCCCGCCCGGCGCGTACGGCTGCGCTTGGTGATGCCGGTGGATGCCATGGCGGTAGATCTTTGCCATCGGCGGGCCCGGGGTCAACCTCCAACCGAACCGTCACGCGAGAGTCGTTCAGGTGTTGTACGTGCCCTGCGCGCGCTCCAGACCGTCCACGATGAGGGTCTCCACCGCGTCCGCCGCGCGGTCCACGAAGTAGTCCAACTCCCTGCGCTCAGCGGCGGAAAAGTCCTTCAGCACGAACGCCGCGACATCCATCCGGCCCGGCGGACGGCCGATGCCGAAACGGACCCGGAAGTAGTCCGGGCCGCCGGATTTGGTGATCGACTTCAGCCCGTTGTGGCCATTGTCACCGCCGCCGAGTTTGAGCCTCAGCGCGCCGTAGTCGATGTCCAATTCGTCGTGAATCGCCACCACATGACCCACCGGCACCTTGTAGAAGTCGCGCAGCGCGGTCGTCGGTCCGCCCGACAGGTTCATGAATGTCATCGGCTTGGCGACGATCACCCGGCGGCTGCCAGGGCCGGGCGGTCCGATCCGCCCCTCCACCACCTGCGCCCGGGACTTGTGCGCCTTGAAGCGCCCGCCCATCCGCTCGGCCAGCAGCTCGGCCACCATGAAGCCGACATTGTGGCGGTTGGCCGCGTACTCCGGGCCGGGGTTGCCCAGGCCCGCCACGAGCCACGGGCTGCTCGGGTCCGCTTCGCTCATCGTCTCGTTCTCCTGGAGTGGGGCTCTCGTGTGCGCGGGGTTTCTTAGCAGTGTTTTCTTGGGCGGGACCGCTCGCAAACACGAACCGCCGCCCCGCTGGCAGCAGCGGGACGGCGGTCGCCAGGCGATGCGGTACGAGGATCAGGCCTCGGCGCCCTCACCCTCGCCCTCGGCCTCCGCGGCCGGGGCCTCGGCCTGCGGGGTGACGATGTGCAGCACCGGCGCGTCGTCCTCGACGGCCAGGGTGGTGCCCTTCGGCAGCGCGATGTCCTTGGCGTAGACGGTGTCGCCGGCGTCCAGGCCCTCGATCGAGATGGTGACACCCTCGGGGATGTGGGTGGCCTCGGTCTCGACCGGCAGCGTGTTCAGGACGTACTCGAGCAGGTTGGCGCCGGGGGCCAGGTCGCCCTCGACGTTGATCGGCAGCTCGACGGTGACCTTCTCGCCCTTGCTCACCAGGAGCAGGTCGACGTGCTCCAGGATGCCGATCTTGATGGGGTGGCGCTGCACGGCCTTGGGGATGACCAGCTCGCTCTTGCCGCCCTCGATCTCCAGGCGCAGCAGGACGTTCGGGGTCTTGAGCGCCATCAGCAGGTCGTACGCGGGAAGCGTGACGTGCAGCGGCTCGGCACCGTGGCCGTAGACGACGCCGGGAACGCGGTCGGCCAGACGGGTGCGACGGGCGGCACCCTTGCCGAACTCGGTGCGGGGCTTGGCGGGGATCTTGACCTCGGCCATGGGGCACTCCTCGTAGATCGTGTACATGTGGCCGTCACCCGGCCCACGACAGACCTGCTACGAAGAGCGCGTCGATAACGGATGAGCTGTGGGAACCACAGCCTCCCTCGCCGAGCAACCCCACGAGTCTACCAACGGTCCGCCCATGGCTGAGGCCACCCCCTTGGGGAGTGGCCTCAGCTGGATCGGTCCGCGGCCGCGCCCGCGGTTAAGCCCATCAGGCGTGCTCCTCGAAGAGGCTGGTCACGGAGCCGTCCTCGAAGACCTCCTGCACGGCGCGGGCGACGGTCGGGGCCATCGACAGCACGGTGACCTTGTCCAGCTCGACCTCGCCCGGCGTCGGCAGGGTGTTGGTGAACACGAACTCGCTGACCTTGGAGTTCTTCAGCCGGTCGGCGGCCGGACCCGACAGCACGCCGTGCGTCGCCGTCACGATCACGTCCTCCGCGCCGTTCGCGAACAGCGCGTCCGCGGCGGCGCAGATCGTGCCACCGGTGTCGATCATGTCGTCGACCAGGACGCACACCCGGCCCCTGACGTCACCGACGACCTCGTGGACGGTGACCTGGTTGGCCACATCCGGGTCGCGGCGCTTGTGGACGATCGCCAGCGGCGCGCCCAGCCGGTCGCACCAGCGGTCGGCGACCCGCACCCGGCCCGCGTCCGGCGAGACGACCGTCAGCTTCGACCGGTCGACCTTGGCGCCCACGTAGTCCGCGAGGACCGGCAGCGCGAAGAGGTGGTCCACCGGGCCGTCGAAGAAGCCCTGGATCTGGTCGGTGTGCAGGTCGACCGTGAGGATGCGGTCGGCGCCCGCGGTCTTGAGCAGGTCGGCGATCATCCGCGCCGAAATCGGCTCCCGGCCGCGGTGCTTCTTGTCCTGGCGGGCGTAGCCGTAGAACGGCACGATCACCGTGATCGAGCGCGCGGAGGCCCGCTTCAGCGCGTCGATCATGATGAGCTGCTCCATGATCCACTTGTTGATCGGAGCCGTGTGGCTCTGCATCAGGAAGCAGTCTGCGCCCCGCGCGGACTCCTGGAAGCGGACGTAGATCTCTCCGTTGGCGAAGTCGAATGCCTTGGTCGGGACCAGGCTGACGCCCAACTCGTGGGCGACCTCCTCGGCCAGCACGGGGTGGGCGCGGCCGGAGAAGAGCATCAATTTCTTCTCGCCGGTCGTCTTGATCCCGGTCACGTCAAGTCTCCTTGGATGTCACTTTGGTGCGCGCTTTTACGGTACGCCCCCGCATGGGCGCACCGGTCCGCAGGTCACTCCCCGCTCTCGTCCTCCTGACGCGCGGCCGCCGCGGCTTCCGCCGCCTGCGCCGCGGCGCTTCCGGGGCGCTTGCGGGCGACCCAGCCCTCGATATTCCGCTGCTGTCCGCGTGCGACGGCGAGCGAGCCCGGGGGCACATCCTTGGTGATGACGGAGCCGGCGGCGGTGTACGCCCCGTCCCCGACTGTGACAGGAGCCACAAACATGTTGTCGGATCCGGTCTTGCAGTGGCTGCCGATGGTCGAGCGGTGCTTCTTCTCGCCGTCGTAGTTCACGAAGACGCTGGCGGCGCCGATGTTGGTGAAGTCACCGATCGTGGCGTCGCCCACATAGGAGAGATGCGGCACCTTGGTGCCCTCGCCGATCTCGGCGTTCTTCATCTCCACGTACGTACCGGCCTTGGCCCTGGTGCCCAGCCGGGTGCCCGGGCGCAGATACGCGTACGGCCCGGCGGACGCGCCCTCGCCGATCACCGCGTCCTCCGCGACGGTGAAGCTCGCCACCGCGCCCTCGCCGACCGTGGTGTCGGTGAGCCGCGAGTTCGGCCCGACCTCGGCGCCGGTGGCCAGGTGTGTGGTGCCCAGCAGCTGGGTGCCGGGGTGGATCACGCTGTCCTGCTCGACGGTGACCGTGACGTCGATCCAGGTGGTGGCGGGGTCGATCACGGTGACGCCGCTGAGCATGGCGCGCTCCAGCAGCCGGTCGTTGAGCAGGCGGCGGGCCTCGGAGAGCTGTACGCGGTTGTTGATGCCGACGATCTCGCGGTGGTCGGTGGCGACCGACGCGCCGACCCGGTGCCCGGCCTCGCGCAGGATGCCGAGCACATCGGTGAGGTATTCCTCACCCTGGCTGTTGTCGGTCCGCACCTTGCCGAGCGCGTCGGTGAGCAGCTGGGCGTCGAAGGCGAAGACCCCGGAGTTGATCTCGCGGATCGCGCGCTGGGCGGCGGTGGCGTCCTTGTGCTCCACGATGCCGGTGACGGCGCCGGACGCCTCGTCCCGCACGATCCGGCCGTAGCCGGTGGCGTCGGGGACCTCGGCGGTGAGAACGGTCACCGCGTTGCCGTCGGCGGAGTGCGCCCCGGCGAGCTGCTGGAGGGTCTCACCGGTCAGCAGCGGGGTGTCGCCGCAGACGACGATCACGGTGCCGTCGAGGGCCACGCCGCTGTCGGACAGCTCTTCCAGGCCCATCCGGACCGCGTGCCCGGTGCCGTTCTGCTCGTGCTGGACGGCGGTGCGGGCGTCGGCGTCGATCTCGGCCAGATGGGCCGAGACCTGCTCCCGGGCGTGGCCGACCACGACCACCAGATGCTCGGGTGAGAGCTCGCGGGAGGCGGCGACGACGTGCCCGACGAGGGACCGGCCGCAGATGGCGTGCAGAACCTTGGGCGTCGCCGACTTCATGCGGGTGCCCTCACCCGCTGCGAGGACGACGACGGCTGCCGGGCGGTTGGCGCTCACGGGTGTGCCCTTCGGCTTCGGGTCGGGGGTGGACACCCGCAGGATACCGAGAGGTTTCCCGCCAGAAACGACCGCGGGTCCTGACCGTAAGGATCAGGACCCGTATGTGGAGGCTCCCCCGCCAGGACTCGAACCCGGACTAATGGCACCAAAAGCCACTGTGCTGCCAATTACACCACAGGGGATAGCAAACAGGCCGTAGTCGGGCGGCCGGTCAGGCCGCCGACTTGGCCCCCACCACTATGCCGTACCACCGGCCTTCGATGCGACGGTATGGGTCGGTGCCGCCCGTGCGTCATGCGGACGCGCCATCGAAAACGTGGTCGATTCAACCGTTCGAGTTAAAACCGTTGATATCCCGACTGTTCGAGTGAGGACATGTGCCGCCGTGTCCCCCGGAAAGGGCTGGCGTGCGGCCGTAGGCTGGTCGCTATGAGTGCGACGGGGGCATCTGAGGAGACGAGTGCGCGCGGCGCGCCAGCCGGGCCTTTGTGGTGGCCGCGGCGGCGGAGCATGGTGCTGGACATCATGCTCGGCGTCGCGTCGGCGGCCGAATGCGCCGCGGAGGGCGTCGGGTTCGCGCACGACGCCCGGATGCCGGTCGCCCTCGGGGTCGTGTTCGGGCTGATCGTCGGGTCCACGCTGGTGCTGCGGCGGCGCTGGGCGATCGCCGTGGTGCTGATAGCGATCGCCGTCACCCCCGCCGAGATGGGGCTGCTGCTCGGCGTCGTCGGTCTCTACACCCTCGCCGCGTCCGAGGTGCCGCGCCGGATCTCGGCGGTGCTGGCCGGGATGGCGGGCGCCGGGACCTTCCTCGTCATGATGGTCCGCTTCCGGCAGGAAAACCTGCAGGACGAGTGGGGCTCGGCCATCTGGGAGGCGCTGCTCTTCTCCCTGACGATCACCCTGGCGCTGACCGCGCCCCCGGTACTGCTCGGGCTGTACGTCCGGGCCCGGCGGCGGCTGGTGGAGAGCCTGCGGGAGCGGGCGGACGGCCTGGAGCGCGAGCTGTCGCTGCTCGCCGAGCGGGCCGAGGAGCGCGCCGAGTGGGCGCGCAACGAGGAGCGCACCCGGATCGCGCGCGAGATGCACGACGTGGTGGCGCACCGGGTGAGCCTGATGGTGGTGCACGCGGCGGCGCTCCAGGCGGTGGCGCTCAAGGACCCGGAGAAGGCGTCGAAGAACGCGGCCCTGGTGGGCGACATGGGACGGCAGGCGCTGACCGAGCTGCGGCAGATGCTGGGCGTCCTGCGGTCCGGCGGCCGAGCCGAGGAGAAGCCGGTGCCGCTGGCCTCGGTCGCGGTCGCCGCCTCGGCGGCCGCCGAGGCCGCGGCCCTGGACGCGGCGGACACGGACGTGGAAGCGGGCGGGCCGCGGCTCGCGGAGCTGGAGGCGCTGGTCGGCCAGTCGCGGGCGGCCGGGATGGCCGTGGAGCTGTCGGTGGAGGGCGAGGAGCGGCGGTACGCGGAGCGGGTGGAGCAGACCACGTACCGGGTGGTCCAGGAGGCGCTGACCAACGTGCACAAGCACGCCCCGGGCGCCAGCACCCGCATCCGCCTGGCCCACCGAGGCGCCGAGATCGCGGTGCTGGTGGAGAACGGCCCCTCGGACCGGGGCGCGGCGGACGCCGGGCTGCCGAGCGGGGGCAATGGCCTGGTGGGGATGAAGGAGCGGGTCTCGACACTGGGCGGCGGTTTCGTCTCGGGCCCGACCGACGCCGGTGGCTTCCGAGTCTCAGCGGTAATCCCAGACCGCACCCGCACGGCAGACCCCTCCCAAGCCAACCGCACGAGCACCGCGTAGCGCCCCGTAGGGGCGCGGGGGACCGCGCGAGGGCCGCGAGTAGGGCCCCGTAGGGGCGCGGGGAACTGCGCGACCAGCCACGACGGCGCCGCGCACGGCAGACGGCGTGAGGACCAACGGCGCGCATCACGGCCCACCCAGGCGCTACGCCCGGGACAGCCGAGCCGGAAGCGTCCCCGTAATCAGCGTCGCCAGCGCAGCGTCAAGCGTGGGGCCGAGATACCAGTCCCCGGTGTGGTCGAGGCTGTAGACCCGCCCCTCCGCGTCGATGGTCAGCAGCCCCTGCCCATCCGCCTCCTCGCCCAGCGGGCAGACCTCGGTCTCCAGGGCGCGCCCCAAGTCGCCAAGCGTGCGGGCCAGGTGGAGACCGTGCAGCGGGTCGATACGAAACGGAGTAGGGGCGATCTGGCGGCCAGCCCCCGGCGGCTGGATGTGCAGTCCGCCGAACTCGGCCCAGGCCTCGACGGCGGCCGGGAAGACGGTGTGCCGGTGCCCGGCGGGGGAGGTGTGGGCGGACAGGGTGTCGGCCCAGCGCTCGGCGCGTTCCATGTCCCAGCGGCCCGGCTGCCAGCCCGCGTCACGCAGGGCGGCGTCGACGGGCACGGGAAAGCGGGTGGTGTCGGTGCGCTCGAAGGGGCGGGTCACGTCGGCTCGACCACCCGTACGCCGAAGTGGCCCAGCAGCGCCGTGCAGGAGAGGCAGGGCGGGGCGTAGGAGCCGTGCTGCGGGTCGCCCGCCTCGCGGATCCGGCGGGCGGTCAGCTTCGACTGCTTGAGGGAGCGCCGGGCCTCACCGTGGGTGAGGGGCTTTCGGGCCGCGCGTTTGGTGCGGGTCGCCTCGACGGCGGTCAGGTGCCGGGAGAGCAGGACGGCTTCGGGGCAGCGGCCGGTGAAGCGTTCGCGCTGTCCGCTGGTGAGGGCGTCGAGGAAGTCCTGCACCAGGGGGTGGAGGGTGGGCGCCTGGTCGGCCTTGCCTCCGGTGCAGGTCAGGGTCTCGCCACGGACGGAGAGCGCGGCCGCGACGGCGGGCAGGAGCGTGTCGCGGCGGTGGTGCAGTGGGGGCGGGCCCGCGTCGGGATCGACGCTGCTCCATCTGAGCCGGGGGTCGCTGGCCGCGGTGGCGGCGCCGTCGCCGCCCCCGTTGCTCTGCGTGATGTGCATGTGGTGGGTCCCTCCCTGTGCAATCCACCGCAATCCCCCGGTTGCGAAAGATCAGCCTGCCAAATGCCACGGGAAATGCGGTAGTCCGGGTGCGTCGGCCCAGGTAGGCGGGCGGGGTGGTGGCCGACCGGTTCCGCTTGTTGTCCCACCGCATAGGCTGTGCCCCATACGCCAGCATCAGCAGGGGGCAACCGCCATGACGACAGGTCGGCTCGGGCAGCATGCCGCGCCACCGAACACGGCCTACGCCGGGCAGGTCGTGCACTTCCCGGATCCGGTTCGGGCTGCCCGCCACCCCGCGGGCGTCCGGGTGGACGAAAACGGCTTTCCGGACTTCTCGCCGTACGCCCGCGCGGCCGCCGAAATCGCCGAGCCCCCGGAGGGGTTCGGGGTCGACGAGCTGCGGCTGACCGACTTCGTATCGGCGAACGCCGCGCTGCACGCCTCCGGCCATGAGCTGTGGAACGACGCCTCGGCGGTGGCCACCCCGCACGGCTGGACGTGGCACCACGTGCCCGGCCGCCGCCGGATGGTGCTGATCCCGGTCGAGGTCAAGGCGCTGCTGCGGCATCACGGCGGGCTCGCGACGGCCTTGGTGGACCACACCAAGCGCGGCACCCGCCCGCTGCAGGACACCCGGCCGATCCACTTCCGGCTGCCGGTGCGGGGGCTCTCGGTCACCGAGGAGCAGGTGCTGGGCGTCGAGGAGGACCTCGGTTACCGGCTGCCGGAGTCGTACCGCGCGTTCCTGAAGGCGGCGGGGGGCTGCGCGCCGGTGGGCGCGGCGCTCGACCCGGAGCTGGGGCTCCTGGTCGACCAGCCGTTCTTCACGGTGCGCGACGAGGCGGCGGCCAACGACCTCGTCTACATCAACAAGTGTCTGCGCGACCACTTCACCAAGGACTACCTGGGCGTGGGCTTCGTCCAGGGCGGGGTGATCGCGGTGAAGGTGAAGGGGGACGCGATCGGCTCGGTGTGGTTCTGCGCGTACGACGACGCGCGGGACCGCGACGGCTGGACGGTCCGGGAGCGGGTGGAGCGGCTGATGCTGCCGTGCGGCGAGGACTTCGACGCCTTCCTGCTGCGGCTCGCGGGCAACCCGCCGGAGCTGGAGACCGTGGCGAACCTGATGGTGGACGGCGGATTCGCGTACGCCGTACCCGTGGAGGGCTGAGCGCGATGGTGACCTTCGCACAGGCGCAGGAGCGCGCCGAACTCTGGATCAACGGTGAGCTGCCCGCGTACCAGCAGCGCGAGGTGCGGGTGCGGGAGTTCGACCTGGGCTTCGTGGCCTGGGCCGAGGACCGCCCGGACGGGGCGGTCTCGGGCGCGCCCGTGGACGGCGCCCGGCTGGTGATCGCGCGGGACAGCGGCGAGACGACGCTGTGGCCCGGGCTGCCGGTGGGTGAGGTGATCCGCCGGTACGAGGAGGAGTACGGGACCAACGACGAACGCGCCCAGGAGACCTCCGGGCGTCAGCAGCGCATCGACCTCAACGTGACGTCCTTCCTGCTGACGCCGCCGGAGTGGCTGCAGGAGGCGGCGGACGCGATGAGCGGCGGCGCGGAGGCGGAGGCGCCTGCGGCTGCGTCTGGGGCTGCTGGCGGCGGCCCGCGCGGCGATGCGCCCGCGTCGGAGCCGGTGGACGACTGGCCGTCGTCGGGTGGCGCGGCGTCGCCGCGCGGCGATGCGCCCGCGTCCGGGTCGGCTGACGAGGGTTGGCGTAACGGTCCGTCTACGCCGCCGCCGGGTCGTGGCGAGCCGCGTGATGCGGTGTCCGCGTCGGAGCCGGTGGACGACTGGCCGTCGCCGCGCAGGGACGCGCCTGCGTCCGCGTCGGTGGACGACTGGCCTTCCGGTGGCGCGGCGTCGCCGCGCGGCGATGCGCCCGCGTCCGGGTCGGCCTCCGGTTCGGCTGGTGAGGACTGGCGTGGCGGTTCGTCTGCGCCGCCGTCTGGTCGTGGCGAGCCGCAGGATGCGGCGCCCGCGCCGGAGCCGGTCGACGACTGGCCGTCGTCGGGTGGCGCGGCGTCGTCGCGCACGGACGCGCCCCTGTCCGGTTCGGCTGGCGGCGGGCCGCGTGATGCGGCGCCCGCGTCGGAGCCGGTCGATGACTGGCCCTCGCCGCGTAGCGATGCGCCTGCGGCCGGGCCCATGCCCGCGTCCGCGCCGGTGGACGACTGGCCTTCCGGCGGCGTGCCGTCGCCGCGCAACGATGCGCCCGCGTCCGCGTCCGGTTCGGCTGCTGATGGCTGGCGTAACGGTCCGCCTACGCCGCCGCCTGGTGGCGGCGGGGCGCCGGAGCCGGGCGGCGACTGGCCGTCGCCGCGCGCTGGCGCGCCCGTGCCCCCCGCGCCCCCCGCGTCCGCGCCGGTGGTGCCGCCGCGGCGGGACGGTGACGACGACTGGCCCACCGACGGGGTGGCCCGGCCGCGCGTCGACCCGCCCGCTCCGGCGCCCGGCGCCGGTGGCCCGTGGGCACCGCCGCCCGCTTCCGGATCCGCTTCCGCTTCCGGTTCCGGCGAGACGCCGACGGGGCCCGGTGCGCCGTGGGCCGATGCCAACTCCGCCAGCGACGACGGCGATCGTTCGGTCGCCCCGCCCGCCACGGTGTTCGCCCCGCCGCTCGCGGGCTCGGACGACGAGGACACCCCGCCTCCGGGGGTGCGGCCCGACGCCAAGACCGAACTCATGTCGGCGGGCAGCGCGCTGCCGCCCACCGCCGTCTCGCCGCCCTTCGACTTCCCGGCGACGCCGGGCGGTTCCGACGCTTCCTCCGGCGCGGCCGACATCGCGGACGCCGCCACCCACAAGGCGGGCAAGCCGGGCAGCCCGGCGACCCCGCCGCCGAGCCCGTCCGGCCCCGGCGCCCCGGGCGCTCCGGCCGGGGGGTACGTACCGACGCAGATGGTCTCGCAGCTGGACGACAGCGTGGGCAGCGGCATCCCGGGCGGTCCGGGTCCTTCCGGGGCCCCTGGTTCTCCCGGCGGGAAGAACGGTCCGCAGACCCCGCCTCCGCCTCCCGCCCCCGGTACTCCCGGCGGTGGAGTGCACGCGGCGGCGACGATGCTGTCCGGCGGTCCGGGCGCCCCCGGTACCCCCGGCGCCCCCGGTACCCCCGGCGCACCCGGTACCCCCGGGCAGACGCCGCCCGGTGGGCAGACGCCGCCTCCGCCTTCCGCTCCCGGTACTCCCGGCGGTGGAGTGCACGCGGCCGCGACGATGCTGTCCGGCGGCCCGAACACGCCCCCGCCCGGCCCCGGCGCGCCCGGCTTCCCGCCGCCGCCCGGCCCGCCCGGTCCTCCCGGCCCCCCTGGCCCGCCCGGTGCTCCGGGCGCTCCCGGGCAGGCTGGGCCATCCGGCCCGCACCCGCCCGGCCCTCCCGGTGTCCCCGGTGCGGGTGGTCCGCACACCCCGCCGCCCCCGCCCCCACCGCCGGGCGCTCCCGGCGGTGGCGTCCACGCGGCCGCGACGATGCTGGCGGGCGGCCAGACCCCGCCGCCCCCCGGCGCGCCCGGCACCCCCGGCGCGCCCGGAGTCCCCAACATGCCGCCGCCCGCCGGTCCGCCGGTGCCCGGGATCACCCCGCCGCACGGGGTGGCGCAGCCCGGGACGCCGCCGCCCGGCATGCCGCCAGGCCCAGGCCCAGGCCCGGGCCCCGGCCCCGCCCCCGGACCCGGTGGCGGGTACGCGTATCCGCCGCCGCCCGCCGGGATGCCGACGGTCGGCCCCGGCTACATGGCCGTACTCCGCTACCGCGCGCAGGACGGCTCCGAGCAGCAACTGATCCGCCGTTCGGCGCCGGGCACCCCGCATCCGGAGTGGCAGATTCTGCATGAGCTGCGGGCGATGAACGTGCCGCCGCAGCAGGTGCTGGAGCTGCACACCGAGCTGGAGTCGTGCGATCTGCCGGGCGGTTACTGCGCGCGGATGATCCGCGAGTCGTGGCCGCAGGTACGGATCAGCCACACGGCGCCGTACGGGCGGGACCACGCGACCCGGCAGCAGGGCGTACGCCATCTCATCGAGCACCAGGGCGAGCTGCACCAGGTGGCCGACGGTCCGGCCCGCCCGGCGCCCAACCGGGTGCCGCTGCCGCACCCCAGCCAGGTGCAGCCGATCCCGCCGGTGCCGCCGGAGGGGCTGGCGCACGAGCTGGGCCAGGCGTTCGGGCCGCAGGCCATCGTCCGGTTCGACCAGCGCGCGGTGTCGCGGCAGGGCGTACCGGACGTGGTGGCGCAGACCCTCGTATGGGCGGGGCTCCCGGCGGACTTCGGCCCGTTCTTCTGGGCTCAGGCGCAGCAGGGCCGCCCGGTGCCGACGCTCGCCGAACTGGCGGCGGAGCGCGGCGTACAGCCCGCGGCCGACGCGGGGTCGTACCTGGTGATGGGCAACGACTTCGGCCGCCAGCTGTGCGTGCAGTACGGCACGGCGCACATCGTGGCCGTGCCGCTGGAGGCGGCGCCGCAGCCGGTGCCCGCGCAGTTCGTCAACACCGGTCTGCCGGAGTTCGTGCGCTGCATGGGGCTGCTGGGCCGGATGTGGCGGCTGCGGTACGGGCTGACGCCGGACCAGGCGGGCCGCTGGACGGTCGACTTCCAGGCGCAGCTCGCCGCCCTGGACCCGGCGGCGCTGTCCGCGCCGGACAACTGGTGGGCGGTGCTGCTGGAGCAGATGTGGGACGGTCTGCTCTGAACCCATCCCGCATGAATTCCGCCGGAGCGCGCTGAGCGCGTGCCCCATCGAGGCGCCTGACCCCCGTGACGGGGGCGGGCGCCTTGTCGTTGTGGTACCCGGGCGGGCCCCGGCCGGGGAGATGGGCGGAGTGTCGCGTTATGGGCGATAAGACCCTATCCATCAAGATGTGCGCCGGAGCGCGTTGCCTACCGGACAAAGGGGTTCCAAGGATGGGCGCATCGGTGTCACGTCATGGCTTCACCATCGGCGGACGGGGCCGCGGCTACCGCCCCGCGCAGGTCGACCGCTATGTGGCGGAGCTGTCCGAGGCGCGGGACGCGGCGTGGGAGCGCGCCGCGCGCCTCACCGTTCTCGCCAACGAGCTGGCCGCCGACGCCGAACGGCTGCGCGAGGTGATCGCTCAGTTGGCCCCGCAGACGTACGAATCGCTGGGTGACCGCGCGCAGCTGATCCTCATGGCGGCCGAGGAGGAAGTCGGCTGCCTGCGGGCCGCGGCCGAGGCGGCGGCGCAGGAGGAGTGGGAGGCCGCGCAGGGCGCCGCCCGGCTCGTCCGGGATGCCGCCCGCGACGAGGGCGAACGGGTGCGGGAGGCCGCCGAGGCGTCGGCGCGCAGCACCCTGGAGGCGGCCCAGGCGCAGGTGGAGGAGTTGCGCGCGGCCTCGCGCCGGGACGTCAAGGAGTGGCGCGGCGAGGCGCTGGCGGCGCTGAAGGACATGCGCGGTCGTACCGCCGCGCTCCTCGCCGAGCAGGAGCGCGAGCAGGCGGACCGGTGGGAGGCGGCTGGTCATGAGCTGGTCGAGCGCGACGCGGCGATGACCGCGCGGCTGGTCCAGATGGAGGAACACGCCCAGGCGAGGCTGGCGGACGCCAAGCGGGAGTACGCGATGGCGGATCAGGCGGCGCGGCTGCGGCAGGAGGACGCCCAGGCGCAGTCGGCGGAGATCATCGCGCAGGCCCGGGCCCGGGAGGAGCGGCTGGCCCGGGAGACGGAGCGGACGCTGCGCGAACACGTGGAGCGGCGCGAGGAGCTGAAGGCGCACCTGGAGCACGTACGCGGCAGCCTGGCGGCCCTGACGGGCAAGCCGGTCGTGGAGGACGCGGCTCCGCACCCCGAGAACTGACCCCTGCCGCGCAGCGGGTTCAGCTCTCCCGGGCGGGGTTCGCCGTCAGCTGGTCGGCGGCGGACCCCGTTCCCGTACCACCCTCAGGCCCCGCCTCGGCGCGGACCGGGAAGCGGCGCGGGGCGAGGAACAGCAGGACCAGGAGGGCGAGCACCGCGGCTCCGGCGGCGCCCAGGTAGACGCGGTCGACGGCGGTGTCCACGGCGCGCCGCAGATAGTCGGCGGCCTCGGCGGTGAGCGCGCCGGGGCTGTCGAGGGCGTGGGAGACCGAGTCGAGGTCACCGGGGAGGCCGTCGCGGATGCCGGACGGGGCGGCGGCGAGCCGGGTGGCGAGGGTCGCGTTGGCGACGGCGCCGAACAGGGCCGCGCCGATGGACTGGCCGACCTGGCGGCAGAAGAGGATCGAGGCGGTCGCGGTGCCGCGCTCGTCCCAATCGACGGACGACTGCACGCCGATGATCAGCGGAAGCTGGAAGAGCCCGAGGGCGGCGCCCAGCAGCAGCATGATCAGCGCGGGCTGCCAGGCGGCGCCGGGGTAGGGGAGGAGGGGGAAGGCGGCCAGGATGAGCGCGGCGGCGCCGATGCCGATGATGGAGCAGTTCCGGAAGCCGACGCGGTTGTAGACGCGGCTGCTGAGCGCGGCCGAGATGGGCCAGCTCAGGGTCATCACGGACAGTACGAACCCGGCGGGTATCGGCCCGAGTCCCAGCACCGACTGGGCGTAGGTGGGCAGGAAGACGGTCGGGGCGATCATGAGCAGGCCGAGCGCGCCGAGCGCGAGGTTGACCGCCGAGATGGTCCGCCGCCGCCACACCCACCCCGGGATGATGGGCTCGGCCGCGCGCCGTTCGATCCATACGGTCAGGGCCGCGCACGCGGCGCTCGCCGCGAACAGCGCGAGGGAGGGCGCGGAGAGCCACGCCCAGGCCACGCCGCCCTGGACGAGCGCGGTCAGCAGCAGCCCGCCGCAGCCGAAGATGGCCAGGGCACCCGCCCAGTCGATACGCGGCCGGGTCGCCCGGGGCCGTACCGGCTCGTGCAGGTGACGCACGATGAGGAGCAGGGCGAGCGCCCCGACCGGCAGGTTGATGAGGAAGATCCAGCGCCAGTCGGCGTATCCGGCGAGCACACCGCCGAGGGCCGGGCCCGTCACCGCGGACAGCGCCCAAACGGAGGACAGCCGGGCCTGGATCTTGGGGCGTTCCTTGAGCGGATACAGATCGGCGGCGACCACCTGGATGGTGCCCTGGAGCGCCCCGCCGCCCAGCCCCTGGACGACGCGGAAGGCGATGAGGGAGGCCATGTCCCAGGCCCCGGCGCACAGCAGCGATCCGATGAGGAAGACGATGGTGCCCGCCACCAGGATGGGCTTGCGGCCGAAGGTGTCGGAGAGCTTCCCGTACACCGGCAGGGTCACGGTGACGGCGAGCAGATAGCCGGAGAACAGCCAGGAGAAGACCGAGAAGCCGCCGAGATCGCCGACGATCTGCGGAACGGCCGTCGAGATGATGGTGGAGTCGAGCGCGGTCAGCGCCATGCCCAGCATCAGCGCGGCGACGACGGGGCGGCGGCCGCGGGGAGTGGGGTTCTCCCGGGGAGGGGAATTCTCGGGGACGGGGGATATGCCAGACCCTTCTGCGGTGCCGCCCACCGTGACGCACTCCCTCCGCCGGTCGCGCGCGCCGACTCTGGTGTCCAGTTCTTGTACGACCCACCATTCCATGCGGCCTCGGGGCAGGGGAAGAACGCATCAGGGCTGTTGAGGCGGCGGACCCCCGCCTTCCGCCCCGTCCGGGTTCAGGGTCGGCCCCGAGACGTGCTCCACCCCGAGGCCTACTCCCCTAGGGGATGGGGTGCCTTTCCTCCTACCCGGGGTTCGTCCCGGGGAAGGACGAGCCGGGGCGTACCGCTCCTTACTGTTGTTACCGCCGGTCGGATACGTACGATCATCTCGGATCCGACATAGACGAAAAAAGAGGAGCACACCGTGACAACGGCCGTATCGATTCCCAAGACCGGGGGCAGCGGAGGACATACGGCCGTCGCCGCCCGGGCACGCCAGGTGGTCAAGGCCTACGGCTCCGGCGAGACCCGCGTGGTCGCGCTGGACCACGTCGACGTGGACATCGCCCGCAGCCAGTTCACCGCGATCATGGGCCCGTCCGGCTCCGGCAAGTCGACGCTGATGCACTGCCTCGCGGGTCTGGACACCGTGTCCTCGGGGCAGATCTTCATCGACGAGACCGAGATCACCGGGCTCAAGGACAAGAAGCTGACGCAGCTGCGCCGGGACCGGATCGGCTTCATCTTCCAGGCGTTCAACCTGCTGCCGACGCTCAACGCGATCGAGAACATCACGCTGCCGATGGACATCGCGGGCCGCAAGCCCGACCGGGGCTGGCTGGACCGGGTGGTGCAGACCGTGGGCCTGAGCGACCGGCTGAGGCACCGTCCGAACCAGCTGTCCGGCGGTCAGCAGCAGCGCGTCGCGGTGGCCCGCGCCCTGGCCGCCCGCCCCGAGATCATCTTCGGTGACGAGCCGACCGGGAACCTGGACTCCCGGGCCGGTGCCGAGGTGCTGGGCTTCCTCAAGCGGTCCGTGGACGAGCTGGGCCAGACGATCGTGATGGTCACCCACGACCCGGTCGCCGCCTCGTACGCCGACCGGGTGCTGTACCTGGCCGACGGCCGGATCGTGGACGAGATGCACCACCCCACCGCGGAGCTGGTCCTTGAACGGATGAAGAGCTTCGACGCGCGCGGACGGGTGTCATGACCGTCCTCAAGACCTCCCTGCGCAACTTCGTCGCCCACAAGGGACGGATGGCGCTGTCCGCGATCGCCGTCCTGCTGTCCGTGGCGTTCGTCTGCGGCACGCTCGTCTTCACCGACACCACCAACGCCACGTTCGACAAGCTCTTCGCGAGCACCGCGTCCGACGTCACGGTCAGCCCGAAGGGCGCCAGCGACAACGACACCCGGCAGGGCCGCATCCGTACCCTGCCCGGGGCGGACCTGGCGAAGCTGAAGCAGGTCGACGGCGTCAAGTCGGTGACCGGCGACGTCACCAGCCAGTCGGTCACCGTGACCGGCCCGAACGGCAAGAACATCGGCCCGAGTTCCGGCGCCCCGACCATCGGCACCAACTGGGACACCACCGAGCACCGTTCGGTGAAGATCACCTCCGGTCACGCGCCGCGCGGCCCCACCGAGGTGATGGTCGACGCCGACACCGCCAAGAACAAGAAGCTCAAGCTCGGCGACGAGCTGCGGACCATCGCCATCCCCGGCGAGTTCCGCGCGAAGATCGTCGGCATCGCCACGTTCCAGGTGACCAACCCCGGCGCCACCATCGTCTACCTGGACACCGCCACCGCGCAGCGCCAGCTGCTCGGCGCGCCCGGCGCGTACTCCAGCTACGCGATCACCGCCCAGCCCGGAGTCGGCAACGACCAGCTCAAGAAGGCCGTCGTCGCGGACCTCGGCGCCGGTCACAAGGTGCAGACGAAGGCCGAGGCCAGCAAGGAAGCCGAGAGCGACATCGGCTCGTTCCTGGACGTCATGAAGTACGCGATGCTCGGCTTCGCCGGGATCGCCGTCCTGGTCGGCATCTTCCTCATCGTCAACACCTTCTCCATGCTGGTCGCCCAGCGCACCCGCGAGATCGGCCTGATGCGCGCCATCGGGTCCAGCCGCAAGCAGATCAACCGGTCGGTGCTGATCGAGGCGCTGCTGCTCGGCGTCGTCGGCTCGATCCTCGGCGTCCTCGGCGGCGTCGGGCTCGCGGTCGGCCTGATCAAGATCATGGGCAACGCGGGTCTGCATCTGAGCACCGACCAGCTGACGGTGAAGCCGACCACGCCCATCATCGGCCTCACCATCGGCATCATCGTCACCGTCATCGCCGCGTACATCCCCGCCCGCCGGGCCGGGAAGATCTCCCCGATGGCGGCCCTGCGCGACGCGGGCACCCCGGCCGACGCCCGCGCCGGACGGATCCGGGGCGCGATCGGCACCCTGCTCACCGCGGGCGGCGCGGCGGCCCTGGTCCTCGCGGGCACCGCGGACAAGGCGGTCGACGGCTCGCTGTTCCTGGGCCTCGGCGTGGTGCTGACCCTCATCGGCTTCATCGTCATCGGCCCGCTGCTGGCCGGTCTGGTGGTCCGGGCCCTGGCCACCGTCGTCCTGCGGATCTTCGGCCCGGTCGGACGGCTGGCCGAGCGCAACGCGCTGCGCAACCCGCGCCGCACCGGCGCCACCGGCGCGGCCCTGATGATCGGCCTCGCGCTGGTCGCCTGTCTGTCGGTCGTGGGCTCCTCGATGGTCGCCTCGGCCACCGATGAGCTGGACAAGTCGGTGGGCGCGGACTTCATCGTCCAGTCCATGACGGGCCAGCCGATCACCAAGGGGATCGAGCAGGCGGTGCACGGCGTGCCGGGCCTCAAGCACGTCAGCGACGCCAAGCAGATCGCGGACGCCAAGATCACCCTGCCGGACGGCAAGAAGGTCACCGAGGACCTGACCGCGGCCGACCCGACGTACGCCGACGACGTGCGCACCCCGGTCGTCGCGGGCACCCTGGCCGACGCGTACGGCAAGAACGCCATCTCGGTGCCCGAGAGCTTCGCCAAGGACCACAAGGTGAAGCAGGGCGACACCCTGACCGTCGACTTCAAGGACGTCGAGCCCGCCAAGCCCGCCAAGCTCACCATCGCGGCGATCACCTCGGACGACGTCAGCCTCGACAAGGGCGCGCTGTACGTCAGCATCGCCACCGTCGAGCGCTATGTCCCCGCCAAGCTGATCCCGGCGGACGCGATCATGCTGGCGCAGGCCAAGGACGGCCAGGAGGACGCGGCGTACGCGTCCCTCAAGTCGAAGCTCCAGCCCTATCCGTCGGTCCAGGTGAAGGACCAGACCGACTACAAGGAGGAGATCAAGGACCAGGTCGGTGAGCTGCTCAACCTGGTCTACGGACTGCTGGCGCTCGCGATCATCGTCGCCATCCTGGGCGTGGTGAACACCCTCGCCCTGTCGGTCGTCGAACGGACCCGGGAAATCGGCCTGATGCGCGCCATCGGCCTCTCCCGGCGCCAGATGCGCCGCATGATCCGGCTGGAGTCCGTCGTCATCGCCCTGTTCGGCGCGCTGCTGGGCCTCGGGCTCGGCATGGGCTGGGGTGCGACGGCACAGAAGCTGCTCGCGCTGGAGGGCCTGAAGGTCCTGGAGATCCCCTGGCCGACCATCATCACGGTCTTCATCGGCTCGGCCGTGGTGGGCCTGATCGCGGCCCTGATCCCGGCGTTCCGGGCGGCGCGGATGAACATTCTGAACGCCATCGCCACCGACTGAGTCCGGGGCGGGGGCTATCGGGACGGGTTTTCGAGACGGCTGCCCCTTCTTTGGGGGGAGGGGCAGCCTTTACGGGGTAACGGGCCCGGCCCGGTGCGCGACGGGGGTGCGCACCGGGCCGTTCTCGTTTTACGCCGCTGCCAGCGCGCCCCCTTCGCGGAGCCGAGGCACCACATGGTTACGGATGGCCGCCGCGAGCCGGACGTCGCTCTCGTCGCCCGATATCCAGCGCATATGCGCCAGTTCGGCCGCCGGGTGGGGCACCTTGTCGATCCGCGCCTCGAACACCGTCAGCCGCATCGGCACCCGCTCCAGGACGGCCACCCCCTCGACCTCGGCCAGCAGCCGGGGCTCCAGCGGGACCACGCCCAGCTCCTCGTCCAGCTCCCGGGCCAGGGTCTCCAGCGGGCTCTCGCCCGGGTCGGGCTTGCCGCCGGGCAGATAGAAGACCTCGGGCGCCGCCTTCTTGCTCACCACCAGCAGCCGCCCCCGCTGCACGATCGCGGCCGCCACCACGGCCATGGACCCTTCGTCCTCGTATCCCATGCGGGCGATTCTGGCAGCGTTGACTTCGCAGCGTTGACTTGGAGAGCGCTCCAACTCCTAGCGTGATCGTCACGACCACGAAGGAGGCATCCGATGTCCGAACTGCCCACCCGCCACCTGGGCCAACTCACCGTCGCCGCACAGGGCCTGGGGCTCATGGGGATGAGCCACGGCTACGGCGAGTCGGACGACGCGCAGTCGATCGCGACCATCCACCGCGCCCTCGACCTCGGCGTCACCCTGCTGGACACCTCCGACTTCTACGGCTTCGGCCACAACGAGGAACTGCTCGGCCGGGCCGTGGCCGGGAGCCGCCGCGAGCGCGCGGTCGTGGCCACCAAGTTCGGCTTCGCCAACCGGCTGGGCGACCCCACCGCGATCCGGGGCGACGCCGCGTATGTCCGCCAGGCCTGCGACGCGTCGCTGCGCCGCCTCGGCCTCGACCACATCGACCTCTACTACCAGCACCGCGTCGACCCCGAGGTCCCGATCGAGGAGACCGTCGGCGCGATGGCCGAGCTGGTCCAGGCGGGCAAGGTGCGCCACCTCGGGCTGTCCGAGGCGAGCGCGGCGACCATCCGCCGAGCCCACGCGGTGCACCCCATCGCGGCGCTGCAGAGCGAATGGTCGCTGTGGACCCGGGACCTGGAGCACGAGACCGCCCCGGTCTGCCGCGAACTCGGCATCGGCCTCGTCCCGTTCTCCCCGCTCGGCCGAGGCTTCCTGACCGGCCGCTACACCTCGGTCGAGGGCCTGCCGGAGACCGACCTGCGCCGCACCCAGCCCCGGTTCGCGGACGGCAACCTCGAACAGAACCTGGCCATCGTCGACAAGCTCAACGAACTGGCGGAGGAGAAGGGCGTCACCGCCGGTCAGCTCGCCCTCGCGTGGGTGCAGCACCGGGGCGACGATGTGGTGCCGATCCCGGGCACCCGCCGCGAAAAGTACCTGGAGGAGAACCTCGCCGCCGCCACCATCGAGCTGTCGGCCGCCGACCTGGCCGCGATCGACGCCGCCGCCCCGGCCGACCAGGTGGCCGGAACCCGCTACGACGAGAAGAGCCTCGCCTTCGTCAACCGCTGACCATCTCGCGGATCACCGCGCCCAGCGCATCCTGCGCCCCGTCCGGCAGCCAGCGGGCGGCGTGCACCATGCGCAGCGCGGTGACCAGCCGTGTGTGGTCCTCGTCCGTGCCGAGGTCGCCCAGATACGGCGGCAGGATCACCCCGAGCGCCCGCAACTCGGCCCGGGCACACAGCCGCTCCACCAGCGCGGCGAGCGGCCCGCTTTTACGGGTCGTAAGCAGCTCGTCGGCGACACCGAAGCGGATCCCGTCCGCGTACGGCCCGGCCGGTACGTCGCCGATGTGCGCGGCGGCGCGTACGAAGTGCTCGCGCGCCCGGTCCACGTCCCCCAGCGCCCGGTAGGCCGAGCCCATGTTCACGTGCAGCGAGGCGTAGAACCCGCGCACCCGGTCGTCCCCGACCGCGTCCGCGCGGTCCAGGCACTCCTGGTTCCAGCGCAGCGTCTCCTCGGGGGTGGGCTGGTGCCGGGCCAGGTAGTGCGCGGCGATGCACTTCTCGTAATCGTCGTCGGCGGCGTCCCACGCTTCCTGGAACCGGGCGCGCGCGTGATCGCCCCGCCCCTCGCCCTCGGCGGCCATGCCTTGCGCGCACAGCCGGACCACGGGGTTGTCGGGATCCACTGGGTCCTCCTAGTGACTACGGACAGGCATGACCAGGGTGGTAAAACTCCCCTGATCGGCGGAGCGGACGACCACGGGCGCACTGCCCGAGGCAACCTCCAGCAACACATCGGGCCCGACGCCCGCCTCCAGCGCGGCCAGCAGAACGGCGGGATCGAAGGCGATGCGCAGCGGCGCCCCGGTGCAGAGAGCGGCCAGCGCGGGGCCGCCCTCGACCGTCAGCTCGCCGTCACCGGTCCGCAGCACGACCGATCCGTCGCCGACGCCGCCCGCCACCGCCGCGCACAGTGCCGCCCGGTCGGCGATGACCCGGTGCCGCGCGTCCGCGAGCCCGTCCAGGACCATGCGATACGCGGGGAACACCTCGTCCGCGACGGGCAGCGCCCGCTCCTCACCTCCGCCCTGTACGCGCACCTCGGCCCCCTCCACCTCGATCGCGACCTCTGCCAGCCCGCGCGCCCAGCCCGCGACCTCCCGCAGCTCCTCGATGCCGACCGGCAGCCCGCACGGCTCGCCACTGATCGCGAGCGGCCGCAGCGCGCGTACGGAGAGCCGGTAGCGGTCGGTGGCCACGAGCCGCAGCTCCTGGTCGGCCAGTTCGAGCAGTACGCGGCCCAGCACCGGGAACTCCTCCCGCACCGCGCCCGCCGCGACCGCCGAGCCCACCTGCCGTACCGCGCCCGCCAGCTCGGCGCCGCCGACCCGGGCCTGCCCGCAAGGCATCTCGCCCGGCAACGCGCGCAGCACGTCCTCGATCGCCGCCCGGGCAGCTGCCGCCGTCTCCGTACTCCGCCGCAGGTGATCCCGCAGCACCTCCCGGGCCTCCTCGGGCGGCCCGTCCAGCACGGCCGTCGCCTCGACCAGCGGCAGCCCGGCGTCCCGTAGCCGCCGCAGCAGGGTGGCGCGGGGTGCCTGCTCCGGGGCGTAGTACCGGTATCCGGTGGCCGCGTCCACCCGGGCGGGCCGCAGTACGGCGCAGTCGTCGTAGAACCGCAGCGCGCTCGGCGCCAGGCCAACCCGGCGGGCGAAGGTGCCGATGCCCATCAGGGGCTCGTCGTCGTCCATGGCCGTCATGCTGGGCCTTCAAGCGGCTCGAAGGTCAATCGGCGCGGACCGATGAGTTCCGCGACGCGCCCCGGTCATAACGGCATAACCCATCACCACCAGGGAGGCCACCATGACCGCTACCGACGCGAAGGGCACCCGGCTCACGGAGATCGGCCGGGTCGCCATCACCGTCGCCGACCAGGACCGGGCGCTCGATTTCTACGTCAACACCCTCGGCTTCGAGAAGCGCGCCGACATCCCCTACGGCGACACGTACCGCTGGATCGAGGTGGCCCCGGCAGGCGCCCCGACCGGCCTCGCGCTCGTCCTCCCACGCGAGGGCCAGCGGGCGTCGGCGTACGAGACCGGCCTGATCCTCACGTCCGAAGACATCGACGCCGACCACGCGACCCTGCGCGCCCGCGGCGTCGACACCGACCCGGAAGTCCAGCGCTGGGGCGCCCCGGTCCCGCCGATGTTCAGCTTCCGCGATCAGGACGGCAACTCCCTGATGGTCGTCCAGAACGGCTGAGCCCCACCCCGCCGGGAGCCGGTCCGCACACGGGGGCGGACCGGCTCCCGGGTGCGGTGCTCAGCCGCGACCGAGATGGTCGAAGGCGCCTGCCTTGGCGGCGCGTATGAAGGCGCCGAAGGCGGCGGGCCGGGTGGCGAGGACGGTGTCGGGTACGTCGCTCTCGCGCAGTCGGAGGGTGCCGTCGCGGTCGCCGCGTACGTAGACGCAGTTGGCCGCGTTCGGGCTGTAGGAGGACTTGCGCCAGTTGTATGTGGTGGCCATGCGCGCTCCTTGGTCAGGTCGCGTCGGCTGGGCGGGCGAGGGAGTCGAACCTGCCTGCCTTTGCCGCGCGTATGAAGGTGCCGAAGGTGGTGGGGCGGGTGGCGAGGATGGTGTCGGGTGCGTCGCTCTCGCGGAGTTGGAGCGTGCCGTCGCGGTCGTTGCGTACGTAGACGCAGTTGCCTGCGTTGCCGCTGTACGAGGACTTCTGCCAGGTGTAAGTGGGCACAGCCGTACCTTAATCAGAGGCTCTGCGCGATAGAGCGGATCATGTCGCGGGACTTGGCAGGCTCCAGCGCGAGGGATTCCATGCGGTCCAGTGTGCTGCGGTAGCGGGTCAGCTGGGGTGGGGTGTCCAGGTACTCGGAGCCGTGGTCGGTATCGAGTTGCACTGTGTCCAGCGTCGGTACTTCTCCGCACAGGTAGATGATCCCCTGGCCGGAGTTGGGGAACGCGCCTGCCCCGAAGGGGATCACCAGCAGGGTGACGTGCTCCTTCTCGCTCATGGTGAGCAGGTACTCCAACTGCGCGCGGGTCACGCTCGCGCCGCCGAACTCCATGCGTAGGGCGGCCTCGTGGATGGTCGCGGTCAGCGGGGTCGGCTGCTCCCCATAGAGAACGGCCTGCCGCTTGATCCGGTGCGATACCCGGTGCTCGACCTCATGCGGAGCGAGTGGCGGTTCGACCGCGCTGATGATCGCGTGGGCGTGGTCACGGGTCTGGAGAAGACCGGGCATGTGAATGACGGACGCCACCCGCATCGCCTGGGCGTGGTGCTCCAACTCGGCCATGTCGAGCATGCTCGGCGGCAGGATGTCGCGGTACTCGTCCCACCAGCCACGGGTCCGACCGCCCGTCATTCCGGCGAGCGCTTCGATCAGCGCCGGGTCCGTGCAGCCGTACGCGCGGGCCATCGCCCGAACGCGGTCCGCGCTGACGGCGTAGGCGCCGGACTCGATGCTGCTGACGCGTGACTGCGACGAACCGAGGAGCGCGCCCGCCTGCGTGGCGTTGAGGTCGGCCCGTTCGCGGAGGCGGCGCAGTTCGGCGCCGAGTCGTCGTTGCCGGATGGTCGGCGGAAGCTTGGTCCGGGCCATCGCGCGTTCCCCTCGCTCACATGGCTGCGCCGTCACCCACACGAGGGGTGTTATGGCGTATCCCATCGATTCTGTTGGCCGCATCATAGCCGCGACCTATGGTGTAACTCATGCGCCAGGTCAGGGCGTTGTTCTGTTCAACTCCTCCTCGTGACAGGAGACATCGATGGCCACGGTATCCCCGCAGAATCCCCACTCAGAGCCGTTCGATTTCGACGGAGAAGTGCGCTCTCTCGTCCTCGACACCGCACCCCGACTCTTCGCCGTCGTCCAGGAATTCGCTCTGGACGACGGCTGGCGGGACGCCGAGGTCGCGGCGTGGGGGATGGCGTACGAGGACGGGCACGCGGATGTGACCAGCGTCGACGGGCGGCGGCGGTTCAGCTTGCCCTCGCCCGACCGCGCCATGCGGCACTTCGGGCGGGTGGACGGCGTCACGGCGCGGCTGGTGTGGCTCACGCCGTCGCGCGCGGCCACCTTCGACGCGGCCGAGGCGGCCTGACCCGCTAGTCACGGGGGAGCAGGGTGCCGAGCGGGCCCAGGTCGAGGTTGAGGTCTTCCATCGTCAGGCCGTGCTGGTCGCACAGCTCCGTCATCCGGTCGTCCAGGTGCATCAGCGTCGTGCCGATGCGGTCGATCTGGTCGTCGGTGAGGCCGCCCGTGTCGATGCGGCGCAGGGCCTGGCGTTCCATCAGCTGGCGGAGGAGTTCGACCACCGTCAGGACGAGGGCGACCAGGTCGCGGCCCATCGCCTCGGTGTCGAGGTCGACGCGGGTGTCGGTCACAGCGGGCCGCCGTCGGTCCAGGGGGCGGGGACGCGTTCGTTGACGGAGGAGAGCAGGGCGTGCAGGGAGAGCCGGATGAGGGGGACCTCGGCGATGGCGATGACGAGGTCGCCGCTGACGACGACCCCGGTGGCGAGTACGCGGTCGAGGAGGTCGACGAGGGGGACGCCGATGGGGCCGTGGGCCTCGGCGGGGACGGTGCCCCAGGCGGCGGTGGTCATCGGGCGGCCCCGGCCCCGGTGTCGGTGAAGGTCTCGGTGAAGGAGTACGGGGCCCAGGGGCCCGACAGCTCGATCTCGATCGCGGGCTCGTCGCCGCGCAGGGAGGCGAGCGCGGCGCGGAGTTCGCGGGCGCGGGTGGTGTCGAGGAGGTAGGCCGCGTTGAGGATGTGGGCGCGGTGGGGGCCGGTGACCTCGGGGCCGTGGGGGCGTAGCCGCCGGGTGGCCACGGCGAGGCTCTGGACGGCGGCGTTCACGCGCTCGGCGGCCTGGAGGGCGGCGTTCTGGCGCTGTTCGCGGCCCTGGTGGCGGTTGCGTACGCGGTCGAGGTAGGCGCGGCCGGTGCGGGGGGCGGGGTCGGGTGTGGGGGTGGTGGGTGCGGTCGGGGGCCCGGTGGGCGCGTAGACCTTGACGCCCCATTCGGCGCGGCCCGCGAGCCGGTCGAGGGCGGCGAGGAAGGCCGCCTCCTGCTCGCGCAGCGCCTCGCGGACCCGGGCGTCGCCACGGTAGAGGGTGGCGAGGGGGAGGGGGACGGTCGCGGTGACGGACGAGACGGCCGTGATCACCTCATGGTGGGCGCGGGCGCACCGTTCGAGTTCGGCGCGGTCGGACAGCCGCCGCCGCAGGGCCTCTTCGGCGTAGTCGGAGGCCGGTACGTCCTGGACGACGGCGGTGAGCGGACCTGCGGGCAGCGTACGGACGGGGCTGCCCGGGCCGAGCCCGGCCAGCCCCGTCGGCGCGGGACCGCCGTGGGGGCGGCAGACGGCGTACGCGTAGGTGAGGACGGTCATCGGCCGTTGCCCCTTTGGGGGATGGGGGACGGTTCGGCGGACTCGGCCAGCGGCCCCCTGAGCCGTGCGTTCTCCTCCGCCAAGGCGGTGTAGGTGAGGGTGGCGGTCATGCGTCGTCGCCTCCCGCTGGGGCCGCGGCGGTCAGTTCGCCTGACTCGACGGCCTCCAGCCGCTCCCGCAGCCTCGCGTTCTCCTCCGCCAGGGCGTCCCGCCTCGCGCGGGAGGAGAGGGCCGGGTCGGTCTCCCACCAGTCGATACCGGCCTTGCGGGCGGTGTCCACGGACGCGACGAACAACCGCAGCCGGATGGTGAGGAGTTCGATGTCCAGGAGGTCGATCTTGATGTCCCCGGCGATGACGATGCCCTTGTCGAGGACGCGTTCCAGGATCTCCGCGAGGTCGGACGTCGGCGGGCCGGTGGTCGGGGGTGGGGTGCAGAGGAGATCGTGGTCAGTCACGGCGGGCTCCCCGTTCCAGCAGGTCCAGCAGGCGGTCTTCTTCGCGGTCGAAGTCGTCGGGGGTGATGGCTCCGGACTCCAGGGCCTCGTTCAGGGCGGCGAGCCGGGCGCGGATCACGGACGGGTGGCACATCTCCCGCTCGGCCGCGTCCCGCAGGCAGTCCGCGACCCACACCACACCCCGCACCGGCGCCAGCGGGAGGAGCGCGATCTCGCTCAGCACGCCCATGCGGGCTCCACGAAGCTGTAGCAGGGGAGCGGCCCGGTCAGCCGCAGCTCGACGTGGCCGCCGTGCTCGGCCGCCAGGCGTTCCACCACGCCGCGGAAGCGCCGCATCTCGTCGCGGGCGAGGAGGAACGAGGCGTTGAGCACGCACCCCGGCACCTCCGGCCCCGCGACCCGCTCGTCCGCGACCTCCGACAGCGCGGCCAGCACCGCGGCGGCGGTGGCCGTGGCGCGGCGGGTCAGCCCGCGGGCCACGGCCTCGCCGAGCCGCAGGCTGGTCTCGTAGCCCGGGTTGCGGCGGGCGGCCGTGCGCAGCCGGGCGACCTCGGGGTCTTCCTGTACGAGTGACCGCAGATCGCCCTGCGCGGGGACGGCCTTGAGGTTCATCTCGACCCGGCCGTCGACCCGGTGGAGGGCGGCGAGGCAGTCGCCGTGCGAGGACTCCAGCTGGCGTCGCACCACGTCCTCATCCGGCGCGACCATGCCGAAGCGCATGGGCAGGACCGGGCCGTCGGCGGCGAGGGCGAGTGCCAGTTCCTGGTGGGCGAGGAGGTCGCGCCGCTTGGCGCGCAGGCCCGCCGGGGCGTCGCTGACGACGGCGGCCAGCTCACCGGCGCGCAGCGTACGCAGCGGCGCGGGGTGGGCGCCGACGCCGGTGCGGTCGGGCGGCAGGACGCGGCGGGCGTGGACGACGCCGTAGACGTACACGCTGCGGGGCGCTGCGGGCGCGGCGGGCGCGGTCATGGGTCAGCTCTCCTCGGGCTCGGCGCGGCGGCGCGTGCGGGCGGGTGCGGCGCTGCCGGTGCGGCGCGAACGCGGGCGGGGCTCCTCGTCCGGTTCGGGCCCGTCGTCCTCATCGCCGCCAACCGCCCGCTTGACCTTGTCCTCCACGGCGCCGACCGCCTTCTTGACCTTCCGCTTGCCGAGGCCCTGAGCGACGGCCCCCGCCGCGCTGCCGCCGCCCCCGCCCCCGCCGAACAGCTCGGGGACGGTGCGGCTGGTGCGGTCGTGTTCGAGGTCGACGCGGTTGCAGGCCTCCGCGAAGCGCAGATACGTGTCCACGCTCGCGACCACGACCCGGGCGTCGATCTTCAGGATCTCGATGCCGACCAGGGAGACCCTGATGAACACGTCGATCACCATGCCGCGGTCGAGGATCAGCTCCATGACGTCGTACAGGGTGCCCGCCCGCGGAACGCAGACGACTTCCTCGGTGTAGGTGGTGGGTGCCATGGCGGAGAGGTCCTTTCAGCGGGGGTGCCCTCAGCAGTCGTCGGCCGCACCGCGCCGGTAGCGGCGGACCCTCCGGTACTCGCGCAGCTCGCCCCGCTGGTCGAGGTCCACCTCGTACGTGGCCAGCAGGCTCGTCGTATCGGGGATGCGGGCGACCTCCAGCACGTCCACGCTCACCCGCCAGCCGTCCTCGGTCCGGCGCACCGCCGACACCCCTTCGGTGGGGTGGGTGATCAGGGCGCCGAGCCGTTCGCAGGCGTGCCCGGCCGCCTGCTCGGCCCCGGCCCCGGCCCCGGCCCCGGACCCGGGCTCGCGCTCCCGTTCCCGCGTCCTGCCACGGCTGGTCTCGGCGCCGGACGCGCGCCGCTCTCGCTCTGCCATGTGCATCAGTCTGTTCACAGCCCGTGCCCACCCGCGCGCTGAGCTGGGCCGGACGTGGGCGTGGCGTACCGCGCCCGCAGGAATCCCGGGAGTCCCGTATGACCGGACAAACCGCTCCCGGCGGAGGATGTCGGCGCGGGGCCGTACTCTGGAAGACCCCCGGCCCGTGTGACGTGTCGGGTGGTTCGCGTTGTCCGCCTCCGGGATGGAATTGCCCTTTATGAGCCTCACCGGTCTGCTCGACGCCGTCGTACGGGACCCCGCGCTCGCCGAGGCGGTGCGCGGTGCCGCCGATGGAAACCGCCCTCATGTGGATCTGGTCGGCCCGCCCGCCGCCCGGCCCTTCGCCGTCGCCGCGCTGGCGCGCTCCGCCGGGCGGCCTGTGCTCGCGGTGACCGCCACCGGCCGGGAGGCTGAGGATCTGGCGGCCGCGCTGCGGTCGCTGCTGCCGCCGGACGGGGTGGTGGAGTATCCGTCGTGGGAGACGCTGCCGCATGAGCGGCTGTCGCCTCGGTCGGACACGGTGGGCCGTCGGCTCGCCGTGCTGCGCAGGCTCGCGCATCCGAGCCCGGACGATCCGGCCGCGGGGCCGGTGTCGGTCGTGGTGGCGCCGGTGCGTTCGGTGCTGCAGCCGCAGGTCAAGGGGCTCGGCGAGCTGGAGCCGGTGAGTCTGCGGGCTGGCGGGAGCGCCGATCTGGGGGAGGTCGTGGACGGGCTCGCGGCCGCCGCGTACTCCCGGGTGGAGCTGGTCGAGAAGCGCGGCGAGTTCGCCGTGCGCGGCGGCATCCTGGATGTCTTCCCGCCGACGGAGGAGCATCCGCTGCGGATCGAGTTCTGGGGCGACGATGTCGAGGAGATCCGTTACTTCAAGGTCGCGGACCAGCGGTCCCTGGAGGTCGCCGAGCACGGGCTGTGGGCCCCGCCCTGCCGTGAGCTGCTGCTGACCGACGACGTACGGGAGCGGGCCGCCGCCCTCGCGGAGGCGCACCCGGAGCTGGGCGAGCTGCTGGGCAAGATCGCCGAGGGGATCGCGGTCGAGGGCATGGAGTCCCTGGCCCCGGTGCTGGTCGACGACATGGAGCTGCTGCTGGACGTGATGCCCGGGGGCAGCATGGCGATGGTGTGCGACCCGGAGCGGGTGCGCACCCGGGCGGCGGACCTGGTGGCCACGTCGCAGGAGTTCCTGCAGGCGTCGTGGGCGGCCACCGCAGGGGGAGGCGAGGCGCCGATCGACGTGGGCGCGGCCTCGCTGTGGGGGCTGGCGGATGTCCGGGACCGGGCGCGCGAGCTGGACATGATGTGGTGGTCGGTGAGCCCGTTCGCGGCCGACGAGGACCTTGACGACGACACCCTGAAGCTCGGCATGCACGCCCCCGAGTCGTACCGGGGCGACACCGCCCGCGCGCTGGCCGACACCAAGGGCTGGCTCGCCGAGGGCTGGCGCGCGGTGTACGTCACCGAGGCGCACGGCCCGGCGTCCCGGACCGTCGAGGTGCTGAGCGGCGAGGGGATCGCGGCGCGGCTCGACGCGGACCTCGGCGACATCAAGCCGTCCGTGGTGCACGTGGCGTGCGGTTCGATCGACTTCGGCTTCGTCGACCCGGGCCTCAAGCTGGCCGTCCTCACCGAGACCGACCTGTCCGGGCAGAAGGCGGCGGGCAAGGAGGGCGCGCGGATGCCCGCGCGCCGCCGTAAGACGATCGACCCGCTCACCCTGGAGGCGGGCGACTTCATCGTCCACGAGCAGCACGGCGTCGGCCGCTACATCGAGATGGTGCAGCGCACCGTGCAGGGCGCGACCCGCGAGTATCTGGTGGTCGAGTACGCCCCGGCCAAGCGCGGTCAGCCCGGCGACCGGCTCTACATCCCGACCGACCAGCTGGAGCAGATCACCAAGTACGTGGGCGGCGAGGCCCCCACGCTGCACCGGCTCGGCGGCGCCGACTGGACGAAGACCAAGGCGCGCGCCAAGAAGGCCGTCAAGGAGATCGCGGCCGACCTGATCAAGCTGTACTCGGCCCGGATGGCCGCCCCCGGCCACGCCTTCGGCCCCGATACGCCCTGGCAGCGCGAGCTGGAGGACGCGTTCCCGTACGCGGAGACGCCCGACCAGCTCACCACCATCGGCGAGGTCAAGGAGGACATGGAGAAGTCGGTCCCGATGGACCGGCTGATCTGCGGCGACGTCGGCTACGGCAAGACCGAGATCGCGGTGCGCGCCGCGTTCAAGGCGGTCCAGGACGGCAAGCAGGTCGCGGTCCTGGTGCCGACGACGCTCCTCGTCCAGCAGCACATGGGCACCTTCACCGAGCGCTATGGGCAGTTCCCGGTCGTGGTCAAGGCGCTGTCCCGGTTCCAGACGGACACCGAGGCGAAGGCTGTCCTGGAGGGGCTGCGGGAGGGCTCGGTGGACATCGTCATCGGCACCCACCGGCTGTTCTCCTCCGAGACCAAGTTCAAGAACCTGGGCCTGGTCATCGTGGACGAGGAGCAGCGCTTCGGCGTCGAGCACAAGGAGCAGCTGAAGAAGCTCCGGGCCAACGTGGACGTGCTGACCATGTCCGCGACGCCCATCCCGCGCACCCTGGAGATGGCGGTCACCGGCATCCGCGAGATGTCCACGATCACCACCCCGCCGGAGGAGCGCCACCCGGTGCTGACCTTCGTCGGGCCGTACGAGCAGAAGCAGATCGGCGCGGCCATCCGCCGTGAGCTGCTGCGCGAGGGCCAGGTCTTCTACATCCACAACCGGGTCGAGTCCATCGACCGGGCCACCGCCCGGCTCCGCGAGATCGTCCCCGAGGCCCGCATCGCCACCGCCCACGGGCAGATGTCGGAGGGCGCGCTGGAGCAGGTCGTGGTCGACTTCTGGGAGAAGAAGTTCGACGTCCTGGTCTCCACGACGATCGTCGAGTCCGGCATCGACATCTCCAACGCCAACACCCTCATCGTGGAGCGGGGCGACAACTTCGGCCTCTCCCAGCTGCACCAGCTGCGCGGCCGGGTCGGGCGGGGCCGCGAGCGCGGCTACGCGTACTTCCTCTACCCGCCCGAGAAGCCGCTCACCGAGACCGCCCACGAGCGGCTGGCCACCATCGCCCAGCACACCGAGATGGGCGCGGGCATGTACGTGGCGATGAAGGACCTGGAGATCCGCGGCGCGGGCAACCTGCTCGGCGGCGAGCAGTCAGGGCACATCGCGGGCGTCGGCTTCGACCTGTACGTACGGATGGTCGGCGAGGCCGTCGCCGACTACCGGGCCACGCTGGAGGCGGACGGCGGCGAGGTGGAGGAAGCGCCGCTGGAGGTCAAGATCGAGCTTCCGGTCGACGCGCACGTCCCGCACGACTACGCGCCGGGCGAGCGGCTGCGGCTCCAGGCGTACCGGGCCATCGCCTCGGCCAACGGTGAGGACGACATCCGGGCCGTCCGCGAGGAGCTGACCGACCGCTACGGGCCGCTGCCCGAGCCGGTGGAGAACCTCCTCCTGGTCGCGGGCCTGCGGCTGCTGGCCCGCTCCTGCGGCGTCGCCGACATCACGCTCCAGGGCTCCAACATCCGCTTCGGTCCTGTGGAGCTGCGGGAGTCGCAGGAGCTGCGGCTGAAGCGGCTCCATCCGCGAGCGATCCTCAAGCCCGCCACCCAGCAGGTCCTGGTCCCCCGCCCCGCGACGGCCCGCATCGGCGGAAAGCCGGTGGTCGGGCGGGAGCTGCTGGCGTGGACGGGCGAGTTCCTGACGACGATTCTGGGGTCGTGACGGTGACCCCTGGGCCGTGACGGTCGCGTTCCCCGGGAACCGGCTTGCCCGTGGAGCCACCGTGCATGGAAAATGCATGCATGGTGGCTCTGCAGATTCGGGATGTGCCGGACGAGGTCCGCGACATACTGGCCGACCGGGCGCGCCAGCTCGGCCAGTCGCTCCAGGGATATCTCCTGGAGCTGGTCAAGAGCGAGGCGGAACGGGCGGGCAACGTCGCGTTGCTGCAGCGGTTCGAAGACCGCGACGACGGTGCCGCGAGCACTATGGCGGACACCGTGCGCGAGCGGGACGCGGAGCGTGCCGCGCGTGATGCCGGGCTCGGCCTCCCGCCGGACGGGCCGGGTGCGGCCACGTGATCATCGTGGACGCGAGCGCGCTCACCGAGGCGCTCACGGGGGATGGGGCCGCCGGGAAGGCGGCCCGCGCGCGGCTGGCAGAGGACCCGCACTGGGCCGCGCCCTGCCATCTCGTCATGGAGACCTTCCGCGCCGTACGCGGCCGGCTCCTCGGCGGGAAGATCAGCCAGGCCCGCGCCGAGGACGCCGTGGCGGCCCTGACGGGAGCGTCGATCGAGGCGATCGGCATCCACCCGCTGCTCATACGGATGTGGGAGCTGCGCGGCAACGTCTCCGGCTACGACGCCGCGTACATCGCCGCCGCCGAGGCGTACCGGGCGCCGCTGGTCACCGGCGACGCCCGGCTGAGCCGCTGCACGGTGGCGCGCTGCGCGATCGAGGTCATCGGCTGAGGCCCAGGACATGAGCCTCCTGGGCCAGGCGGGCCGCCTCCTTGCGCGCCGTCCACTCCGCCTCGTCGACCTCGGGATGTGCCTCGCGGCGAGCCTGCTCGGCTCGCCGCTTGACCTCGCTCCATGAGGTGAAGCCCGTCATTCCGCCTCCTTCTGGATGCGGATCTCGGTCCGCCCCGCCGAGCCGGGGCGCAACTCCTTGCGGTTGTGTAACCGGCTGCCGTGGCCCACGTAAGCACTCGTTCGCACGAGCGCAGGGGGCTCTTGGGCGGTACGTCACCCGAACGTGGCTCATGCGGGGGACAGGGCCGGACGCCACGCGACACCCCCGTGGTCGCGCGGCGTCCGTCCCCGGATCGGAAGAGGCCGGGGCGGCCGCGGAGTGGTGGGCCCGGCGGGCCGGGCCGGATGGCGGAGCCGTGCGCTGGAGGGGAATCCGCGGGTACGGCTCTGAGGGGAGGCGGGGTGGGTTCCGGAGCGGCCGCCGGGCTCAAGGAGGACAGTAGGCGCGGGCGGCCGGGGCGGCGAGGAACGAAGTGCACAGTGACACCCCCGTTCGGTTGCCGTTCGAACGGTGACCCGTGAGCGGTCGGCTCAGAGGTCGCCCAGCGCCCGCATCGCCAGCCACAGTTCATGCTTCGCGCTCGGCGCGCTCAGCAGCGAACGGCCGAGCGCGTCCTCGGCCCTGACCAGCCGCTTCCGGGTCCCGGGCAGGGAGATCCCGAGGGCGGAGGCGGTCGCGGGCAGCCGGGCGTCGGCGCGCAGCCAGGCCCGTACCGTCTCGGGACCGGCCGTCAGCTTCGCCTGCTCCAGCGGCCGCAGCTGGGCCCGCGCCCAGACCGCGGCGGTGGGCGCGGACAGCAGCCCGTCGAGGGTGGCCGGGTGCCCGGCCGGGGCCGTGCCGCGCGGCGCCTGGTGCAGCCGCAGCGCGAGCCAGGCGGCCGACTGGGCGGCCAGGCTGTGGCTGACGTCCACGCCGAGCAGCCCGTCGAGGTGGCGCATCCGCGCCGCCAGCGTATTGCGGTGGATCTTGAGATGGCGGCTGGCCGCGCTGCCGAAGCTGAGCCACGAGCCGAGGGTGCCGAGCAGCTCGGCTGGGCCGGGGTCGGCGCGGCGGGTCGGCGCGTACTCCAGGCACGGCCCCAGCAGCTCGCCCGCCCAGGCGTGCCCCTCCGGGCTCGCCAGCACCGTCACATCACTGTGCCCGCCGAAACCGGCGGACCGCTGCGGGGCGTTACGGGCCACCGCCAGGGCGTGGAACGCCTGTTCGTAGCCGACCGGGGTGTCCCGCAGCGGGATCTCCGCGCTCACCCCGACCCGGCACTCCGGCTCCTGCCGGATGATCAGCCGGTCCAGCGGCTCGCCGTCCGCCGAGCCGTCCGCCGCGACCCGCTCGCCCTGGGACGGGACCAGCGCGATGAGGTGGTTGGGCCGCACCGGACACGGCACGACCCACGCCCGGCCGTGCCCCACGCCGTGGATCCGCTCCGCGATCTCGTACCGCCGGTCGATCGGGCACTCGATCACATACACCTGGACCACGGCGGGCAGCGCCGGGCGCAGCGCGGCGGCGATGCGCTGCGCCGCGGGCAGGCTGCCGACCATGAGCAAATGCAGCACCGCCTCCCGGCTGTGCGCCTCGGCCGACTCGACGCGGCGCCGCGCCCGTTCGGCCTCCTCGACGCGCCAGCACAGGCCGAGGGTGCGGGACGCGTCGGCGAGCAGCACCTCGCAGCGCGCCGCGGTGGGCGCGACGATCGCCAGGTACGGCGCCGGGCCCTGGGACTCCGCCGACCCGAGCGACACCAGGTGCACCGGGCGCGCCTCGCCCCCGCCGAGCACCCCGGACGGCGCGCCACGGCGGTGCAGCGCGACGGCCGCCTCGGCGGCCAGCCGCCGCAGCGACGCGGGCGGCGGCGGGTCGTCCGCCGTGGCCAGCACGGAGCCGTCGGCGCCGACGAGCAGGGCGGGGCCCCCGGTGCGCCGGGTGAGCCACCCGAGCATGGCCCGTACCGCTCCGCGCCGGGCGGAGAGCCGGGCGAGGGCGAGTACGTCGTCGGCGCGTTCGGCTCGCGCGTCGGAGGGCGAAGCGGGCATGAACCGCACCTTAGTGCCCCTGGTCCGGCCCCGGTGAGGCCCCTTTTGGCGGCCGCTAGGGTCTTTGGCGTGACCGCCGTCATCGCCGCCATGATCACCGCCGTCGTCGGTGTCCTCGGCACGCTCTTCGCGCCCCTGCCGCACCAGCGGTTGACGGTACGTCAGCGCGCGGAGGAGGTCCGGCGCGACTACCGGGACCGCTACGCCGAGGCCCAGATGATCGTTCCGGAACGGGTCCTCACCGCGTCCCGCGACCTGAACACGGTCCTCGCCGGTATCGACGCGATGGCCAAGCGCATCGACCGGGGGCTGCCGAGGGAGGGGGAGACCGCCGGGGTCGCCCTGCTCCAACTGAAGGACGCCGAACCCCGGCTGTCGGCGATGCGGCGCGTGATGCGCGAGGACCTGGGACTCACGGACTGAGGCCGCCAAACTCCGCGCGGCGGACGCCCCCGGGTACGGAGCGGGCCACGGCGGGGCGGCTCAGCGGCCCATCGCGTAGCCCTGGGCGCCGCGGGGGTTGGCACCGGCCAGCAGGACGCCCGTCTCCGGGTCGCGGGCCACCGCGCACAGCCGCCCCTCCGACCACGGCCCGCCCACCACCACGTCGTGGCCGCGCCGCCGCAGCTCCGCCACCGCGGGTTCGCCGATCCGCGACTCCACGACCACCCGGCCCGCCGTCATCGCGCGGGGGTGGAAGGAGCCGGGGAAGCTCTCCTGGTGCCAGTTGGGGGCGTCGATCGCGCCCTGGAGGTCGAGCCCGGAGCGTACGGCCGCGCCGCGCAGCGCGACGTTCACGAAGAAGTGCAGCGCCCACTGGTCCTGCTGGTCGCCGCCAGGGGTGCCGAAGGCGAGGACCGGGGTGTCGCCGCGCAGCGCGAGCGACGGGCTGAGGGTGGTGCGGGGGCGGCGGCCGGGGGTCAGGGAGTTGGGCAGGCCGGGGTCCAGCCAGGCCATCTGGAGCCGGGTGCCGAGCGGGAAGCCGAGCGCGGGCACGACGGGGTTGGACTGCAGCCAGCCGCCGCTGGGGGTGGCGGCGACCATGTTGCCCCAGCGGTCGACGATGTCGAGGTGGCAGGTGTCGCCCCGCGTCACACCGTCCCCGCCGACCGTCGGCTCCCCGCTCCCGGGCGCGGCGACCGGCCCGGTGGCGCCGGACGCCGCGCGGGCGGCGGCTGCTAGGGCCTGCTGGCTCAGCCGGGGCGCGCGGCCGCCGGGGTGCCCCGGGCGCAGCTCGTACGAGGCGTGCTCGCCCACCAGCGCGCGCCGCGCGTCGTTGTACGGGCGGGAGAGCAGATCGGCGAGCGGTACGTCCGCGTCGGCGTCCCCGTACCAGGCCTCCCGGTCGGCCATGGCCAGCTTGCTGCCCTCGATGAGGGCGTGCAGCTGGTCGGGCCCACCCGGATCCTCCGCGCCCAGACCCTCCGGCAGCAGGGCGAGTTGCTGCAGGAAGGCCGGCCCCTGGCTCCAGGGCCCGGCCTTGCAGACCGTCCAGCCGTTCCAGGTGTACCGGACGGGGTCCTCGTACGTGGCCTCGAACCCGGCCAGGTCGTCGCCGGTGAGCGTGCCCGCGTGGCGTTCCCCGGAGGAGTCCATGGCGGGGCGGGCCGCGGCGGCGGCCAGTTCCTCGGCGATGAAGCCCTCGCGCCACACCCGGCGGGCCGCCTCGATCTGCGCCTCCCGCCCCGGACCGGCCGCCTCCGCCTCGGCGACGAGCCGCCGCCAGGTGGCGGCGAGCGCGGGGTTGGTGAGCAGCCGCCCGGCGGCGGGCGACCGGCCGCCCGGCAGATACAGCGCGGCGGAGGCCGTCCACTCCGTCTCGAACAGCTCCCGTACGGTCTCGACCGTCTCGCCGATCCGCTCGACCGCGGGGTGGCCGTGCTCGGCGTACCCGATCGCGTACCGCAGTACGTCGGCGAGGCGCCGCGTCCCGTGGTCGCGCAGCAGCAGCATCCAGGCGTCGAACGCGCCGGGCACGGCCGCGGCCAGCGGGCCGGTGCCGGGCACCAGGTCGAGGCCGAGCCCGGTGTAGTGGCCGATGGTGGCCCCGGCGGGCGCCGGGCCCTGCCCGCACAGCACGGTGGGCGGGGAGCCCGCCGGGGCGAGGATGACCGGCACCTCACCGGCGGGCCCGTTGAGGTGCGGCTCGACGACGTGCAGCACGAACCCGGCGGCGACGGCCGCGTCGAAGGCGTTGCCGCCGTCCTCCAGGACGGCCATGGCGGACTGCGAGGCCAGCCAGTGCGTGGACGACACCATGCCGTACGTGCCCTGGAGGGTGGGCCGGGTGGTGAACATGCAGCTCCCTGAGGGTGGGCGGCCGAGGTGCGGCCAGCATCGCCCACGACCCGCACACGGGTCCATGGCGCGATGCCCCGCCGCGCGGGTGTTGCCCCAGGCCCGCGTAGGCCAGCGGGCCCGGGCACCGCGCGGGGCACCCCGGCCGCGGCGAGCACGGCGGTGCGTGCCGGGACTCGACGCCGGGCAGCTCCTCGGCGGGTACGCGGGTCCCGTCGCGTGGGCCAGCGGGCCCAGCGCCTGGCGGGGCAGCCCGGTCCGCCGAGCGCGGTGGTGCGCGCTGGGCGTCCCCGTCGGGCAGCCCCCGACGGCGACGCGGGTCCCGTCCGGGGCGGTGTCGCACGCGCGGGTGCCGAGCCGGGGTCGCGGGCCTCAGCGCTGAGGGCGGTGTGGCGGTGCCGCACGCGCGGGGCGCCGGGCTGCGTGGGGTTCAGCGCCCGCTCCGGGGGATCGGCTAGGGCGGCGGGGCGGCCGCAGGTGCCCGCCCCCCGGGCCGGATTTCGCCGCAGGCAGAGCGGAGGTGGCTGACGGGCGGGCGGGGCGCTTCTACGCTGAGGGGATGAGCAGCCACGAGCCGAAGCCCGCGCGCGTCATCCCCCTGCGGCCCGTCCCCGCGGACCGGGAACCCCTCTGGCGCGACGTCGTCGGGGACGTGCTGCGCCGGGAGCGGCTGGCGCAGCGGCGCACGCTCAAGGACGTCGCCGAGGCGGCGCGGATCTCGATGCCGTACCTCTCCGAGCTGGAGCGGGGCCGCAAGGAGGCTTCGTCGGAAGTCCTCGCGGCCGCCGCCCGCGCCCTCGGGCTGGGGCTGGCCGATCTGCTCGCGCTGGCCCAGCGCGACATCATCCGGCTGACGGGGGCGCGGTCGGTCAGGACCGCGACCGCCGCCCCGCAGGCGCGGCTGACGTCACATCAGGGCGAAGCCCGTCTGCGGCTCGCCGCTTAGCCCCAGCGCTTCACGAAGTCGATCGCCGCGGCGTCGACCGCCTCGGGGTGCGAGGCGCTCAGGAAGTGCTGGCCGCCGTCGATGATTTCGAGGCGCGCCTCGGGGGAGCGGGTGAACAGCCCGATCTCCTCCTGGGCGTTCGCCACGGAGTACACCTGGTCCGCGGTGCCGTGCAGCCACAGGACGGGGCAGCGGACCTCGTCGAGCCTGCCGTGGAGCCCGTCGCGGTCGCGCAGGTTCACCGTGCTCAGGCGCAGCCGGTGGCGCCCGGCGTCACCGGCGTAGTTGGCGCGGTAGGCAGCGATCCACAGCTCGCGCTCCTCGGCCGAGATGCCGCCGAGGGCCGCGTCGAACACGTCGTCCACGAACTGGTCCGGCACGACCCAGTCCTCGCCGACCGGCTCGGCGAAGGCGTCGACGATCGGCGTGTTGAACGCGACGCCGTCCCAGCACCCCAGGTCGCGGCTGCGCTGGCTCTCGTAGTCCATCGACGTGCCGAGCGCCATGACGCCCTTCACGACGTCCGGCGCGAGCAGCGCCATGCGGACCGCCACCCAGCCGCCCTGCGAGGTGCCCAGCACGAAGGCCTCGCGGATCCCGAGGGCCTCCAGGACCTGGAGGTTCGCGATCGCGCTGTCCCAGAAGGTGAAGTGCGGGTACGTGGCCCTGGTGCGGCCGTGCCCGTAGGGCTCCAGGGCGAGCAGGTTGACCGCGGACCCGAGCGCCGGGTCGGCGAACTGCGGCCGGTACAGGTCGGCCGAGGTGGTGTACGAGTTGATGAGGACCAGCGTCGGGAGCGCGGGGTCGTACGGCTTGGCGAAGGTGTATCCGACGGTCGAACCGCCCAGGTGGGGTATCTCGACGGTCTGATCGATCCTGCTCATGAATTACTCCTCGGGAAATGTAAGAATCGCCGCATCAGTTCATCGCTTGCTGCCGGGGCGCTTTGACCCGCAAAACGATCAGCAACGCGGAGGCTAGCAACACGGCGCCGGACACGGTGAATACGGCGAGGACGCCGCCCATACCGAACATCACGCCGCCCGCGGCAGCCCCGCCCGCGATAGCGGACTGCACACCCACCACCACGAGCCCGCCCGCGCTTTCCGCTTGGTCGGGCACCATACGAGTGGCCCAGTTCGACCAGGCCACCGACACGCCGCCAAAGGCCAGGCCCCAGAGGACCACCAGAGCCACGTACCCGACGCGCCCGGCGGGAAGGAGCGCCAGGCCCAGGGCCGCGACGCCCATCAGGGCCGGTGTCAGGACCAACGTCAGGCGCAGGCTGATTTCCAGCAGCCATCCGGCCACCAGCGTGCCCACGAGGTTCGCCACGCCGAAGAAGAACAACAGCAGCGCCAGCGCGTCGACATCGACTTTCACCACGTTCTCCAGAGCGGGCCGGATATAGGTGAACAGCGCGTAGTGGCCAATGTGCACGAGCAGCATCCCCACAATGCCCACCCCGAAGCCCGGGCGTCGCAGCACCTCCCACAATGTGCTCAGCCGTGCCGAGGCCTGGGGCGCCATCCGGGGCAGCGCGAACAACTGGAACACCAGCGTCACCACCCCGAGCCCGGCCGCCGCCAGGAAGGTGCTGCGCCAACCGGCCAGGTCGCCGAGGTAACTGCCCAGTGGCACCGCCACGATGGTCGCCACCGCGATGCCACTGAAGATGATCGATACCGCACGCGGCACCAGCGCCGGGGGCACCAGCCGCATCGCCACCGCTGCCGCCATGCTCCAGAAGCCACCGAGCGCGACGCCCAGCAGGATCCGCATCAGCATCAGCACGGCCATGTTGGAGGCCACGGCCACCAGCAGATTGGAGACGATCAGCAGGACGGTGAAGCCGAGCAATACGATCCGCCGGTCGATCCTCCGGGTCAGGCTCGCCGTCAGCAGCCCGGAAATCATCGCCGCGGCCGCCGTGACCGTCACCGCCTGCCCCGCCACGGCTTTCGACACTCCAAGGTCGGCGGCCATCGGAGTCAACAGGCTGGTCGGCAGATATTCCGCCGTCAGCAATCCGAACACACCCACTGCCAGCGAGAACACCGCCGCCCACGACGATGAGACCGGTGCGGGGGATATCAGTTCCTCTTCGGCCGCTGCGCCGGGGTCGGCGTCGCGCACGGTGGCGCACACATCGCTGCTCAACTGTTTACTGCTCCTGAGTCGCATGAGAGGTTCAAGTCAAGGCTGCACGCGAAATTCAGGATGAGCTATGACAGGAAGTCCGCAATCTTTGACCGAGCGTCCGGACGGAGGGGGTGCGGGGCAGTTCGCCCTGTCGTCCGACCTCATCAGCGAGCTGCTGACCAGCATGCGGCTGCGCGGCGTTCGGTACCGTCGCGTCCACGTCGGCCCGCGGTTCGGCCTCACCTTCGACGCCAAGCCCGGACGGGCCGCTTTCCACTTCCTCGCCGTCGGCTCCGCCGTCCTGCGCACCGAGGACGGAACGATCCATGAACTCTCGGCCGGAAATGCCGTATTCATGCCCCACGGCGGGCAGCATCAGCTGCTCTCCGGTCCGGATATTCCGGTCCGGGGCATCGACAGTTTCGACGGGATTCCCCTCGGCGACGCGGTGTCCGACGTGGATACCTGCCCGAGTACCGACCCGAATCCCAGCGCGGTCTTTTTCAACGGCTCCATGGAGTTCGACCTCGGCGGAATGCAGGGCCTCGGCCAGCTGATGCCCGATGTCATGCTGGTCGACGCCGAGGGGCAGCGTTACCCCGGGCTCATGCCGATCCTTAACTCCATGAAGCGCGAGGTCTGCTCCGCGCGCGTGGGCTTCGCCGGGATCCTCGCCCGGCTGGCCGAAGTGGCGGCGGCCATGATCGTGCGGGGCTGGATCGAATGCGGCTGCGACAACAGCTCCGGCCTCGTGGCCGCGCTGCGCGACCCCCGCCTGGCCTGCGCCATCCTGGCCCTGCACCGGCAGCCCGGGCATCACTGGACGGTGGCGGAGCTGGCAGCGGAATGCAATGTCTCCCGCTCGGTCTTCGCGGACCGATTCCACACCACGATCGGCATGCCGCCGCTCCGTTACGCCACGGAGCTGCGGATGCTCCTGGCCAGCCAGTGGCTGGCCCAGGACACCCTCCCCGTCCAGTCCGTGGCGCAGCGCCTCGGCTACACCTCGCAGGCCTCGTTCACTCGCGCCTTCAAACGCGTCACCGGTCAGCCGCCCGGCGCCAGCAGGGACACCGCGCGTTCGCGAGCCACGGCCGGCTGATGCGTCAGGCGTCAGGCGGCGCGGGCCAGCCGCCTCGACAGCACCTCGTCGGCCAGTCCGTACGCCACCGCCTCCCGCGCCGTGAACACCTTGTCGCGGTCCATGTCCGCGCGCAGCGTCGCCACGTCGTGCGGGGTGTGGCGGGACAGCACCTCCTCGACCTGGGAGCGGATGCGCAGCATCTCCTTGGCCTGGAGGCTGAGGTCCGACACCGTGCCGCGCGCCCCGCCGGTCGCGGGCTGGCCGAGCAGCACCCGGGAGTGTTCGAGGACGAACCGCCGCCCGGGATCGCCCCCGGCCAGCAGCACCGCCGCGGTCGAGGCCGCCTGGCCGACGCAGAACGTCGAGATGGGCGCGGTCACGAAGGTCATCGTGTCGTAGATCGCCATGAGCGAGGTGTACGAGCCGCCCGGGGAGTTGAGGTAGATCGCGATCTCCTGCTCCGGGCTGGAGGACTCCAGGTGGAGCAGTTGCGCGATGACGACGTTGGCGACGCCGTCGTCGATCTCCGTGCCCAGGAAGATGATGCGCTCCGACAGCAGCCTGCTGTAGATGTCGTACGCGCGCTCGCCCTGCGTGGTGCGCTCGACCACGGTCGGAATCGTGTACTGGCTCATGTCCTCAGATCCCCATCCGTCGTCGCGGGGCGCCCGGCCGCACGTCGCTCAGCGACTCCACGATGTGGTCGACCATCCCGTATTCCCTGGCCTGTTCGGGGGTGAAGAAGCGGTCCCGGTCGCCGTCGCGGGAGATCGTCTCCCGGGTCTGGCCGGTGTGCTCGGCGATGATGCGCTCGATGGCCTGCTTGGTGAACTCCAGGTTCTCGGCCTGGATCTCGATGTCGGCGGTCGTCCCGCCGATGCCCGCCGACGGCTGGTGCATCATGATCCGCGCGTTGGGCAGCGCGTACCGCTTGCCCGCCGTCCCGACCGTGAGCAGGAACTGCCCCATGCTCGCCGCGAAGCCCATGGCGAGGGTCGCGACGTCGTTGGGGATGAGCCGCATCGTGTCGTAGATCGCCAGCCCGGCCGTCACCGAGCCGCCGGGGCTGTTGATGTAGAGGCTGATGTCGGTGCGCGGGTCCTCCGCCGACAGCAGGAGCAGCTGGGCGCAGACCCGGTTCGCGGAGACCTCGTCGACCTGTGTGCCGAGGAAGACGATCCGCTGGGTGAGGAGCTGCGCGGCCAGGTGGTCGTCGAAGCGTGAGGGCGGCGTATCGCCGTCCTCGGCGCGCGGGCCGTCGAGGGACAGGGGTGCTCGCATCGGGCCTCCCAGGGGTGACCGTGGTGACCCGCGGCGGACTTCGCCGCGGTCACTTCACTGTCGGCCCCGGGGCGCCGCCGTGGGAGGTTTCTCTGCCCGCGGCAGATCTGCCGCGGGCAGATCCGCCGTCAGCAGACCGTCAGCAGACGTCGCGGACGTACGCGTCGTCGTCCGGGGTGGATACGTCCACGTCGCGGCGTACGACGGACAGCCGGTCGGCGAACCCGTCGCAGGCCTTCGCCATCCCCTTGTCCTCGTACTCGACCACGACCACCCGGTCCCGATACGGCTTCGCGAACGCCTCGCACTCGTCATAGCGGCCGCACTCCTCGACGACGGCGAAGTCCAGCCCGGTCCGCGCGCGGCGCGGGGCGAGCGGGCCGGTGTTCTTCTGCGCGATCGCGAGCCCCAGCTCGTGGGCGCGCCGCGAGAGCAGGGAGACGTACGCCGTGGCCTGGTCGGCGGTCAGCAGGTCGGGCCAGCGGGTGAAGGTGTCGAGGTTGTCGGGCTCGACGGCGTCGTACCCCTTGTCGGCGCACTCCTCGAACCACGCCCCGACCCTCTTGGCCGCCTCCTCGCGCTTCGCCGCCGTGGTGATGTCGAGCACCGACTCCCCGTCCCAGTCGGGGTCCTCCACGACCTCGCCCTTGGCGTCGTGCAACAGCAGCCGGGACGGCCACTTCTCGCCCGGCTGGGTCTGGAAGGCGTTGACGTAACAGACGTTGTAGACGCCGGGCGCAGGTGTGTCCGCGCGGTCGCGGGCCACGATCTCGACGCCCTGGGGTGGTTCGTAGGCGCCACCGATCTGGTAGTCCCAGTCGGCGCCCTTGGGCGGCAGCTTGACCTCGGGCTTTTCGGCGGAGGACCCGCACGAGGGCAGCGTCGCGAGGGCGAGAAGGACGAGGGATAACGCGACGGTGGTGCGGTGCATGGGCACGATTCTCTCAAGCCCGAACATTCCCGATACGCCGGGCCGTTCACACCGTTCACCCCCGCTGGGCCACCACCCGCGGCTTGCCCCGGAAGACCTGCTCCGTATGCCAGTCGACGTTCCCCGCCGCGACCGGGGCGCTGCCGCCCTGCGGCCCGATGAGCGAACGGTCCACCAGGTCGAGCACCTGCGTCCGGGCGGCCTCACCGCGACCGGTGAACTCCCGGGAGACGATGACGCGTCGGCCGCCGTCCAGCCCCAGCACCCCCCGGTCGAACAGCTTGTGGTGCAGGGAGCACAGGCACAGCGCGTTGGAGAGGTCGTCCGCGCCCCGGAAGGCCCACCACCGTACGTGCGCGGCCTCCAGCCCCACCGGCACCCGCCCGACCGCCCCGTCGAACCCGCAGAACGCGCACCGGTACTCGTACGCGACCAGCACCTCCCGCCGCAGCTCGGCCGCGCGCCGCCGGTCGCGCACGGTCACGGTCGCCCGTACCGCGCCCTCCGCCTCCAGATCGAGCCCGACGGCGGTGGCGATGTCGGCGTGGAGCGAGGGCGGGAAGTGGGTGTCCAGGAGGACGTGCGCCAGCCGCCCCAGCAACTCCGGCTCCGCCGACAGCGCGGACCGCAACCCCGGCACCAGCCGCCCCTCCGCGCCGCTGGCCCGCAACGGCCCCACCCCCGAACCGGGACTGGCCCCGCCGTCTGCCGTACGCACCTCCCACACCCCGTCGTTGGTGAGGTGGTGGAACGGATACGAGGGCGAGGTGTCGTTGGGCGGCCCGTAGTCCCGCAGCAGGTCCTTCAGGTCCCGCTCGACGTCCGAGTAGCGGAGCGCCTGGTCGGGGCCCTGCTGGAACCGACCCAGGGCGTACAGCATCAGCAGCGGCTTGTGCGGTGCGCGCGCCCCCTTGCTGCTCCACTGCCGCAGATTGCCGACCCGTTCGATCCAGTCCATGCGTCGGACCGTAGTACGGGGCGCGTGGACGGGGCCGCTCACCGGCCCCAGATCTGGCGGTACGCCTGGCGGTAACCCTCGGAGTCCCAGGACAGGGCGCCGCCGCTGTTGGCGGCCGTGGTGATGTGGACGGGGGCGACGTAGCCGCTGGCGGGCCGGTCCGCGAAGGCGCGGTTGAACTCGTCGACGATCTGCCAGCCCTGCTCGGACAGCGGCTCGGGCACCGTGGCGGCCTGGTACTGCTTGGAGTTGATGCGCTCGAAGGCCGACGGGTCGCCGTCACCGGCGCCGATGGCGGACGGGGCGCCCGCGCCGTCCTTGCCCGCGGCGCGCAGGGCGGGGGCGGTGTGGCCGAAGTACAGGTCGTTGATGGCGGCGGAGTACGTCCACTTGTCGCCGAAGCGGGAGAGCAGCGAGCGGACCGCCCCGATGGCGCGGCGGTTGGCGTCGGGGATGGGGATGTTCTGGTAGCTCAGCAGCTTGACGTCGGAGCAGGTGGCCAGCTCCTTCTTGATCAGGTCCGACTTGCGCTTCGCGAAGGGCAGCGTGGCGTCGGTGAACAGCACGACCCCCGCGCGGCCGTCCGACCGGGCGATCATCCAGTCGGCGCTGATCTTCGCGACGTCCTCGACCCGGGAGGTGATGTTGCTGAAGAGTTCCGGCTGTTCGCTGGGGCCGGGGGCGTCCGTGGCGTGCCAGCCGATCAGCGGAATGCCCGCCGCCTTGGCCGCCTTGGCCTCGTTCGCGGCGATCTCGGGGTCGAAGCCGCCGATGACGATGCCGTCCGGCTTGAGGTCGAGGGCCCGCTTGAACGCGGACCGGATGCCGCTCGGCGTGCCCTGGCCGTTGATGGTGCGGGCCTTCCAGCCGAGGATCTTCGCGGACTCCTGGACGCCCTGGGCGACTCCGGCGACGCCGGGGTTGGTGAGGGTCTGCGCGATGAACACGACGCTCTTGCCGCGCCGGGCGGTCGGCCCGGTGGTGGGGCCCTTCCACGGGGCGTCCACGTCCTCCGCCTTCGCGACCGCCCGCTTGGCCTTGGCGAGGGCGGCGGGGCAGCCGGGCTCGGCGGGGCGCGGATGCGTGGCGGCGGTGCCGGATCCGGGTTCGCAGCCGGTGGTGGCCACGGCCAGGAACGCGGCGGCTGTCAGGACCGACTTGCGGGTGGCGTGCACGGGTCTCCTCGCGGGGGCACAGGAAGGTTCGGGGCCGGGGGTGGGCCGGGGGTGGGAGGAGACAGGTTACGGGTGGTGGCACCCAGCCGGGCAGCCCCCGGGAGCGAGCGGAAAGCGACGGCGCAATGGCCTAAACCTGACAACCGTGGATCTTCGGTAACCGTTGTCGGCGGATGTCTTGCAAGCGTGCGCACAGACGGTAGTGTTCACGGCCGGTCGGACGTGTGGCGCAATCTAGTCGCTCTGGTCGCTCGCTTACGAGGGCGTACGAGGGCGCTGGACGTCTCCGGCGCCACGCTCCCCGGTCGTCGGCGGTCGGCAGCAACGACACCTCGGTCACCGCTCATGAGCACATCGGCACATCGAAGGAGGCCCGGGTGTCGGTGGACACAGAGGACCCGCCACGCGATCCGGACCCGTCCGGGCCGTCCGGGCCGTCCGGGCCGTCCGGGCGCTCCCCACGGGTTCCCCGGTTCCGTCGCGGGGCGTACGCGCTCCTGCGCGGCGACGCCCTCGACCGGTGGCCGTTCCGGCGCAAGCTCAACGTCCTGGTGATCGTGCCCGTCGTGGTCGTCGGCGTACTGCTGGGCGTCGGCGCGTACGGCCAGGTGCGGCAGGCCCGGGACGCCGACCGGACCGCGCAACTCGTGCGCGACAGCGAGCAGGTCACGCGGCTGATCAACGACATCCAGGCCGAGCACCGGCAGGCGCTGCTGCTGGCCGTGGAGCAGGAGGCGGCCCGGCCCGGCGCGGAGCTGCCGTCCACCCTCGACTACCGCCGCACGCAGCGGGTCACCGACGAGCAGGCCACCGCCGTGCGTTCCGCGTTCGGCGCGGGGCTCACGAAGGATGAGGGGCGGGCCCTGGACTACATCCACGGCCTCGGCGTACTGCGCGACAAGGTCGAGCGGGGCTCGGTCCCCGCCGCCGGTATCGACCCCGCGTACGCCAACGCGGTCGGCTACCTGATCGACGGCATCGGGCTCGACCGCTTCTCCGGCTCCTCCTCGTCCTCGGTGGTCGAACTGCTCGACACGGTGCTGCGCGCCGACGCCGCCCACGCCGCCTTCGAGAGCGGCGTGTTCTCGGCCCAGACCCGGGACGCCAACGCGCTCACCGAGTACACCCGCGCGGCCGGTGCCCACCGCATCTTCCAGGAGCAGACGGAACGGTTCGGCAGGATCGCCGGCCCGGACCAGGTCCTGCGCCTGGACGGCATCGGGCGCAGCGCTGAGGAGAACGGCTTCACCGCCAAGTTCGCGGAGCTGCAGATCGACCCGGGCTCCCTCCAGGGCCAGTCGCCGCAGCAGCTGCGTACGTCGATCGCCGCGGGCACCCGGCAGGCCGAGGACCGCCTCGACGTCACCCGCTCCCTCACCGACCAGATCGCCGCCCACGCCGACAGCCTCTCCCGGGACGCCCTGCACAAGGCGGTGGCCCTGCTCGGCCTCGCCGTCCTCGGGTTCGCGGCCTGGCTCGGCTTCTCCTTCATGGTCCGCCGCTCGGTCGTACGCCCCCTCGCGGCCCTGACCGGCGCCGCGCACCAGGTCGTCTCGGTGGCGGGCGAGGAACTGGCCCGCGTGGAGGACGACGAGTCCGCCGACTCTCCCGACAGCGCGCCGCTGCGGCCGAGGCCCATCCCCGTACCCGTGCGCGACGAGATCGGCGACCTGGCCGAGGCGTTCAACCAAGTCCAGGTCACCGCCGCGGCGCTGCTGGAACGGCAGGTGCTCAGCCGCCGCAACGTCGGCGAGATGTTCGGCAACGTCGGCCGCCGGGTCAGCAACCTCACCACGCGCCAGCTCACCCTGATCGACGCCGTCGAACGCGAGGAGACCGCCCCGGACGTCCTGGAACGGCTCTACCGCATCGACCACATCGCCGTACGCCTCCAGCGCAACGCCGACAGCCTGATGCTGCTCGCCGGAATCCGGGAAGCCGAGCTGGACGCCCAGCCGACCGCCCTCGCCAACGTCATCCGGGCGAGCCTCGGCCGTATCGAGGGCTTCCAGCGGGTGTCGCTGCGCTCCGAAACCGAGGTCACGGTCGCGCCCGACATCATCGGCGACCTGACGCTGATGGTCGCCGAACTGCTGGAGAACGCGGTCGCGTTCTCCCCGTCCGACACCCCCGTCGAGGTCGTCGTCCGGCCAGGCACCGACATCACGGCGGACGGCGGCGCGCTGATCGAGGTCATCGACCACGGGCTGGGCATGGGCGCGGAACGCCTCGAAGAGGAGAACGCCCGGCTCATCCGCCGCGAACGGCTCGACCTCGTCCCCACCAAGGTGCTCGGCCTGTTCGTCGTCGGCAGCCTCGCCCGGCGCTGGGGCGTCCGGGTCACGCTGGGGCGTACGCCGGGCGGCGGGGTCACCGCGACGGTGTGGATTCCGGACGCGCTGCTGATGGCGGCGGGTGCGGGGGATGGCGCGGGGGCGCCGTCACCGGTGATCACGGAGCTGGCCCGTACCCCGGCGGGGTCCGCGCCGGTCGCGCCGGTCCGGGCCACGCCGCTGCCCGTACGGACGCCTGCTACGACGTCCCCGCTGGCGCCCGCCCCCGAACAGGGCTCGGCGGAGCCCGCGGAGCCCGGCGGGTTGCCCCGGCGGATCCCGAACCGCAAGGGCGCGGAGCGACCGCCCCAGGCGACCCCGGCGGACGCTTCCGCCGCACAGGAATCACCCAGCACACCGGAACCATCCGCTGACCAGCGCTCGTCGTCCCCCACGTCCACGTCCACGTCCACATCCCGCCCGCTGCGACGGCGAGTACGGGGCGCGACGCTCGACAAGACGACCCCCTCGGGCTCGTCCGACCGGGGCAACGGGGACGTCCGCGCCCCCGTCGACGCCGATGCCGTCCGGTCGGAGCTTGACGAGTTCGAGGCCGCCGTACGCAGGGCACAGCAGGACAGTGCCACCACCCCGACCGAACCCACGCCATTGCCGCATCAGCAACCCCGGAAGGAGTCGGGCAGTGACCACGCCGACAGGTAAGAGCGGTCCCGCTGGGCAGGAACCCACCGATCTGCGAGCAGCCGCGGCCGACTTCACCTGGCTGCTCGACCGGTTCGCGACCCACACCGCCGGTGTCGTGGACGCCATCGCCGTGTCCTCCGACGGCCTGCTGATCGCCGTATCCGAGCTGCGCGAACAGGCCGACTCCGAGCGGCTCGCCGCGATCGTCTCCGGCGTCACGAGCCTGGCCGCCGGAGCCTCCGGCAACTACGGCCTGGGCGGCCTCAACAAGGTCATCATCGACCTGGAGGGCGGCCATGTGCTGGTCTCGGCCATCGGCTGCGGCGCGGTCCTCGGCGTGGTGACGTCGAAGGAGGCGAAGCTGGGCAACATCGCCTACGAGATGACTCTCTTCGCCAACCGGGCCGGGGCCGCGCTCACCCCCCAGCTCGTACTGGAGCTGAAGAAGAGCGCTGGCACCCCCTCCATCATCTGACGCGTTGCGGGCATGCAGAAGGGGGGCGTGTGATGGCCACAGATGAACCAGAGCCGCACGAGCCGGACGGCGCGGCCATGAACCCGAGCCCGGACCCGGATTCGGAACCCGCCCCCCGCGCCTCCGCGATCCGGCCGTTCCTGCTGACCGCGGGCCGGGTCGCGGGCGGCGGCGGCACCGCGCCCCCGCTCCCGGTCGAGGCCCAGGTTGTGGCGACGTCGGACGGGCTCTCCGCCCTGCGCACGCTCACCTTCGAACACCGCGACCTCGTCGCCGCCTGCCGACGTCCGCAGTCGGTGGCGGAACTGTCCGCCCGCCTCCGGCTGCACCTCAACGTGGTCCGGGTCCTGGCGGAGGACCTGTGCACCGCCGGACACCTGGCGGTCCACGTGCCGGACGCCAGGACAGTCCAGGACATCTCCGTACTGCGAAGGGTTATCGATGGTCTCCGTGCCGTCCCCGACTCACGGGGCACACTCCGCGACAGCAGCTGAGCCCGAACGACCTCCGCTGCCCGTCAAGCTGGTCATCGCGGGCGGCTTCGGAGTCGGCAAGACCACGGCCGTGGGCGCCATCTCCGAGATCCGCCCGCTGACCACGGAGGCCGCCATCACGGAGGTCGCGGCGGGCGTGGACGACCTCACCCACACCCCCGGCAAGACCACCACCACGGTCGCCATGGACTTCGGCGTCATCACCATCGACCCGACCCTCAAGCTCTATCTGTTCGGCACGCCGGGCCAGGACCGGTTCGGCTTCATGTGGGACGACGTGGTCGAAGGCGCCCTCGGCGGCCTCGTCATCGTGGACACCCGCCGCCTGGACGACTGCTACGCGGCCGTCGACTACTTCGAGCACAAGGACATCCCCTTCGCCGTCGCGGTCAACGCCTTCGACGGCGAGGTCGAGCACGACCTGGACGAGGTCCGCTGGGCCCTGGACGTCTCCGAGCACATCCCCCTCACCGTCTTCGACGCCCGCGAGACGGGCTCGGTACGCGACGCCCTCCTCGTCGTCCTCGAAGTGGCCCTGACCAGAGCCAAATCCGCCGAACCGGCCTGACCCCTCGTCGTCACTCCCGCCCACGGCTGCTGACGACGACCACGGCGCCCCCGGCGACGGCGAGGCCCATCAGGACCAGGCCGAAGAGGGTCGCCCCGTCGGTCAGCCCCACGGCGTCGCTGAGGTAGCCCGCCGATACCGGCAGCAGACCGGCCGGAACGTAACCGCCCACATTGAGCGCCGCGTTGGCCTCCGCCAACCGCCGTGGCGGAACGGTGGAGTTGAGCAGGGAGAGGCCGCCGAGCTGGCCCATGCCCTGCCCTGCCCCGGCCAGCAGGGCGGACGCGATGAGCGCGGGGATCCATGACGTACGTACGGCGACGATGAGCGCGACCATGCTCAGGGTGGTGCTGACCGCTCCGGCGGCCAGCATCGTGCGCCGGGGCAGCTTCTGGACCGCGAACTGCACCCCGGTCGCGGCGAGGAACATCGCGAACGCCATGGCTCCGGCGACGGTCCGGCTGGTCGTGTTCAGCAGGTCGGCCAGCAGCGAGGGACCGAGCGAGAGCACGAAGGACGTCGCGGTGATGCCGGGCGCGAACACCGCGATACCCAGGGTGAGCTGTGGACCATTGCCGTGCGGTACGCCGGGCACGCGCACCCACTTCCCCTGCGCCGGGGGTGCCGCGGGGCGCCGTACGGGCATGCGCAGCACGGCGAGGATCGCGGTGCTCAGCAGCGCGGCCTCGACGACGAAGACGGTGACCGTCGGCGCGGGAAGGGCCTCGGAGAGGATTCCGGCGAGGAGCGGCCCCAGCCCGGCCCCGAAGACCATGGCGCACGAGGCCAGCAGCGCCGCGAGCCGCTTGCGGTCCGGCCCGGCCACGTCCGTCACGGCCGCCATGCCCGCCGAGACGATGGCACCGACCGCGATGCCGGTGAACAGCCGGGCGGCGACCAGCGCGGCCACGGTGTGCGCGGTGGCGAAGATCAGGCAGGCCGCCACGGCGAGGGCGAGCGCGGGCAGCAGTACGGGCTTGCGCCCGAGTCGGTCGGACAGGATGCCGGAGACGAGCAGGGAGCCGAGCAGACCCACGATGTAGAAGGCGAAGACCACCGTCAGGGTGCCCTGCGAGAACCCGATGTCCCGCTGCCACAGCACATACAGCGGCGTCGCGGCGTTGGACAGCACGAAGACGGCGGTCACCGGCCACGCGGCGAGCCACACCCACCAGGTGGGCGCCGCCGGGGCGCCCGTGGCCTCCCCGGGCACCGTTCGACTTTCCGGCATGGTGAAACCGCCCTTCCATCAGTACGAGATAAGTCGAACATAGCATGCAGTACGATTGGACTCGTACAGTCGATGTGGGGTACGAGGAGCTGACTGTGTATGTCGACGACGGTGGGTCCGCCCCCTGCCATCAAGGTGCTGCCGGAACCCGCGGCGCTGCCCGAACCGCTGCCGGAACCGGCGGTCGAAGGCCTGCGCCTGGAAACGGTGCTGGGCGCGCTGAGCGACCCGCTGCGCCTGCTCATCGTGCGCAAACTCCTCCTGGAGTCCGAGCAGTTCGACCACTCTTGCGGCTGGTTCGGGATCGACCGGCCCAAGTCCTCCCTCACCCACCACTTCAAGGCGCTGCGGGAGGCGGGTGTCACCAGGCAGCGGCAGTACGGCCTGGAGCGCCGCAGCCACGTACGCGTCGCCGACCTCAACGACCGTTTCCCCGGACTCCTGGACCTGGTGGCGGCATGGACGCCGGACGCTCCGTAACCCCTTCAAGCCGGTCGTAAAACACCTGCTCACCGCCGGGGAACGGCGCTAGGGTCCCGTGTCATGCGACTGACCGTTCTCGGCGGCTGCGGGGCCTGGCCCACCGCGGACCAGGCATGCAGCGGCTACCTCGTGGAGCACGCGGGATTCCGCCTGCTGATCGACCCCGGCTACGCCACGCTGCCGCGCCTCCTCCTGCACGGCACCGTCGACGCGGTCGACGCCGTGCTGATCAGCCACGGCCACCCCGACCACTGCGCCGACCTCAACCCCCTGTTACGCGCCCGGGGCCTGAGCGACGACCCGCCGCCGCCCCTGCCCGTCTACGCCCCGCACGGAGCGGTCGACGCCGTGCTCGCCCTCGACAAGCCGAGCATGCTCGCCGGGGCGTACCGCCTCCACGAGTTCACGCCCGGCGACCGGTTCGACATCGGCCCCTACACCGCCGACACCTGGCTCCTGCCGCACTTCGTCCCCAACGCGGGCATCCGGCTCAGCACGCCCGGCGCCGTACTCGCCTACACCGGCGACACCGGCCCCAGCCCCGACATCCCGCGCCTCGCCCAGGGCGCCGACCTGTTCCTGTCGGAGGCCACGTACGTCCACCAGGTCCCGACCGGCGACGCCCCGTACCTGCTGACAGCCCGCCTGGCCGGTCAATACGCCCACCAGGCAGGCGCCGCCCGCCTCATGCTCACCCACCTCTGGCCGGGCACACCCCCCGAAGCCGCCCAAGCAGCGGCGGCGGAGACTTTCAATCCCCCCATAGCCATAGCCACCCCCGGCCTCGTCACCCGCCTATGACCACCCGTCCCCAGCCGGGCACCGGCGCATGGGACGCCTGCCTGGCGGAAGGGAACGCCAAGCAGGCGCGCAAGCGCGTGTCGGCCGACGTGCTCTTGCGTGATGCCGCCGGGCGTGTGCTGGTGGTCAATCCGACGTACAAGGAAGCGTGGGATCTCCCTGGCGGGATGGCCGAGGCGAACGAGTCACCCGCGGATGCGGCGAGGCGTGAGCTGAGCGAAGAGCTGGGCCTCGCCGTCGAGCTGCGTGGGCTCCTGTGTGTCGACTGGGTCGCGCCGCACGGCCCCTGGGACGACCAGCTCGCGTTCGTCTTCGACGGAGGCACGCTCTCGGCCGATCAGGCTCGCTGTCTGTACCCGCGCGACCACGAACTCTCGGCCTGTGAGTTCATTGCCCCGGACGACGCCCTGGCCATGCTCCCGCCACGGACCCGCCGACGAGCCGCCCAGGCACTCCGCGCCCTGGCCGAGCGGCGGCCCGCGTATCTGGAGAGCGGCGAACACCCCGCTCCCTGACAGAGGGACCCGCGATCCCCGGCCCGGGCCGGTGTGGGGCGTGGCGGTAGGGTGCGGGCGAGGGTGTCGATGGGATAAGTGGGGCCGATGCGGTTCAGGTCATGGAGTAAAAGGGCCCGCCTCATCGCCGGGGTGTGTGTCGCGGCGGGAATCGCGGGCGCGGTCGCCTCGTATTTCCTGTTCTTTTCGAAGGTTTCCGTAGAGCCCGGCCCCTTTGCCGATAATCCGCGGTGTTCGAAGGTCATTTCCCGGGCGCCCGAAACCGTTCTCTCGAAATCCCGGGACGACGTCACCGGGGACGGCGCCGCCGCCTGGGGAGACGGATCGGTCGTGCTGCGCTGCGGCGTCACACCGCTGGCTCCGACGACCAACCTGTGCGTGACCGTCAACGGCGTCGACTGGGTGCTGGACGAGGAGCGCGCGAAGAAGGACGGGGTGCAGGTCCTCACGACATACGGCCGCGACCCCGCGGTCGAAGTGACCGTCGAGGGGGACGGATCCAAGGCCGGAGACGCCATGGTCGACCTGAACCGGGCGGTCCGCAGCATTCCCCAGAAGTCGAAATGCCTCGCCTTGGGCGACACACTCTAAGCGAATTCAGCGGGTGCCCAGAAGGCCGTCCACCAAGGCGCTGAGCCCGTCCAAGTAGGTGTCCTCGGCGGTCAGGGCCGCCCAGTCCTCCGCGACGTGCGCCAGTCGCGGAAGCTCGTCCGGGTCGAGATCGGTGAAGACCTGCTCCCGGTAGGTCGTACGGCCGTCGTCCGCGCGGCGCCGGGCCGCTGTCGCGCGGACGACGATCTCTCCGGCCGTGTAGTACCAGATCGCGCGATAGCCCTGCACGGCCCGCTCGGGGGTCAGGCCGCCTTCGACCAGGCCGTCGACGATCTGCTCGACGTACCACAGCGCGGACGCGGACATCAGGTCGTCGGCGGTCAGCACCTCCACGATCCAGGGGCAGGCGGCGAGCGCCTCATGGATCGCGGCGGCGGCGACGACGATCCGCTCGCGGGGGTCGGCGATGGGGGGCTCGGGGCGGCGCAGGGTCCGCGCGGCGTGGTCGTCCAGCAGCAGGAGGAGCAGTTCTTCCTTGTTGCGGACGTGGTGGTAGAGCGCCATCGGAGTGCTGCCGATCTCCGTGGCGAGCCGCCGCATGGTCAGCCGGTCCACGCCGTCCTCGTCCACGATCCTGCGCGCCGTCGCGACGACCTCCTCGCGGGAGATACGGGGAGGTCGGCCACGGGTTTTGCGCGGTGCGGACGGTTGCGGCATGGACCCATCATCGCTCAGGTGTCGACAGCCGCGGCCCTTCCCCGCTATTTTCCGTACACGTACAGAAAATAGCGCGACCCGACCGGAAGGACACTGTCATGACGACGACCACCCCCACTCCCACTCCCACCCCCATCGACCTGTTCGCCTCAGCGCTGCGCTTCCACCCCGACGGCGATGTCCGCGCCGCCGAGCGGCAGATGAGGGGCAGTGACCCCGACGGCGCCTGGCAGGTCGCCACCTTCCACGTCGAGACCGACGCCGACGTCCACGCCGACCACTGGGAGATGCACCCGGAGGCCGACGAGGCGGTGTGCTGCCTGAGGGGCGGGGCCCGCCTCGCCTTCCGCCCCACCGCGCCGGGCGGCCCCGAGGAGGTGGTGCGGCTGGCGGCGGGCACCGCCGTGGTCGTGCCCCGCGGGCGCTGGCACCGCTTGGAACTCGACGCCCCGAGCGACCTGATGTCGATCACCCTGCGCCACGGCACTCGCCTCGAAAAGCGCTGACGTCACATCGCGGAGTCCAGCCGTTCCCGCTGCTCGGCGCTCAGCTCCAGCGACACCCCCGCGACCGCCTCGTCCAGCTGCTCCACCGTGCTGACGCCGACGATCGGCGTGGCGGCCGGGTTGCCGCCGGTCAGCCACGCCAGCACCACCTGATTGCGGTTCGTGCCGGTCTCGGTGGCGATCTGGTCGAGCGCGGCGAGGCGGCGGGCGGTGCCGGGGTGGTCGTACTCCTCCGGAAGCGGCCGTTCCGGGCGGGTGTAGCGGCCGCTCAGCAGCGGCGTGTACGCCCACAGCTCGACGTCCGGGTGATGCTCCAGGTAGTGCAGCACCTCGTCACCGACCACACCGAACCGGTGCGACACGAGGGGCCGGGTGGCCGGGCGCGGCCGCAGGTACGTGTGGTGCTGCTGCACCGCCGTGAAGCCCGCCCCGCCGTGGTCGCGCGCGATCCGCCGGGCCCGTTCGAGCTGCCAGACCGGGTAGTTGGAGCAGCCGAGGCGGCCGACCGTCCCCGAGGAGACCAGTTCGCCGAACGCGGCGATTGTCTCTTCCAGCGGGGTGGCCTCGTCCGGCTTGTGCGCCCAGTACAGCTCGACGTGGTCCGTACCGAGGCGCCGCAGACTGCCCTCGATCCCGCGCTTGATCGCCTCGGCCGCGAGCCCCTCGGCCGTCTCCGGGAAGCGCCCGGCCTCGGTCGGCTCGCAGCCCACCTTGGTGCTGATCCTGACCCGATCGCGGACGCCCGGTCGGCGCGCGAGCCACCGCCCGAGCACCGTCTCGCTCTGCCCGCCGAAGCCGCTGGGGTCGGCCCAGAACGCGTAACAGTTGGCGGTGTCGATCCACACGCCCCCGGCGTCCACGTACCGGTCCAGGATCTCGAACGACCGACGTTCGTCCTGCGCGGTGCCGAACAGCATGGCGCCCAGCGCCAGTTGAGGATTCATGTCCGTCACGGTAGGCGGACGCGGACCGGCGGTACGCTCCAATCTTGTGGCGATTTCCCAGACCAATTTCGCGTGGGCGACGCTGCTGGAGATCGGCGCGACCGAGCCCGGCCGACGGGGGCGCCGCCTGCGCGATCACCTCGCCCGCGCGCTGCGCACCGCGATCCGCGACGGCAGGCTGACGGAGGGCGCCGCCGTGCCGCCGAGCCGGGCACTCGCCGAGGAACTCGGCTGCTCCCGCTGGGCCGTGACGGAGGCGTACGGGCAGCTCATCGCCGAGGGCTACCTCACCGCCCGGGTGGGTTCCGCGACGCGCGTCTCATGGTCGCCGGACACCACACCCCCTTACTCCCGCGCGCATCCCGCACCGCCACCGCCGCCACCGCCGCCGCCGCCGATCCGCTACGACCTCGCGCCCGGCCTGCCCGACCTGCGGGCGTTCCCGCGCCGCCGCTGGGCGGACGCCGTCCGCGCGGTCACCGGCTCGGCCGTCCACTACGACCTCGGCCTGCCCGACCCCGCCGGGCACCCGACGTTGCGTACCACCGTCGCGCAGTACCTGCGGCGCTCGCGCGGCGCGGACGCGCGGGCCGCGACCGTCACCGTGTGCGCCGGGGTCACCGACGGCCTGCTCCGTACGTGCCGCGCGCTGCGCGCCGAGGGGATCGCCGACCTGGCCGTGGAACACCCGGGCTGGGGGCGGCTGCGCGACGCCGCCACGAGCGCGGGCCTGCGGCTGCACCCGGTGCCCGTGGACCACGACGGCCTCCGCGTCGACGACCTCGTCCGCACCCCGGCCCGGGCCGTCATCGTCGGCGCGGCACACCAGTTCCCCACCGGCACGGTGCTGTCCCCGGCCCGCCGGGCCCGCCTCGTGCGCTGGGCCCGCGACGTGAACGGCTACGTCATCGAGGACGACTACGACGCCGAGTTCCGCTACGACCACCACCCGGCCGCCGTCATGCAGGGAATGGACCCGCGCCGCGTCTTCCTCCTCGGCTCGGTCAGCAAGACGCTGTCCCCGGCCCTGGGCCTGGGCTGGCTGGTCGCGCCCGCCGCGCTGACCCCGGCCCTCGCGGCGGCGAACCCCGTAGCCGCCGCACCCCCCGTACTGGACCAGCTCGCACTCGCCACCTTCATCGACCGAGGCTGGTACGACGCCCACCTCCGCGCCGCCCGACGGCGCTTCCGTGTCCGCCGCGACCTGCTGATCCGCACGCTCGACGCCCAGCTGCCGCAGGCCCGCGTCACGGGCACGGCCGCCGGTCTGCACATCCTGCTGCACCTGCCGGACGACACCGACACCCACGCAACGGTCCACGCCGCGGCCACCGCCGGTCTCCGCCTGGCCGACCTCGACGACTACCGCGTACAGCACTCCGCCGACCGCGCGCTCGTCCTCGGCTACGGCAACATCACCGACCCCGAAATCCCCCCGGCCGTCACCCTGCTGCGCGGTGCGCTGGCGGCGCGTAGCGCCACGGACACCGGAAACAAGGATGCGACGACGGCGTCCCCCGGCTAGAACGGCGGCACGTGGTCTGTGGAGGGCGGACCACGGAGTTCACATGACCTCGGCAGGGCCGCGCAACAACGACCCGCAAGAGGCTGGCCCTCGTTGATCGTCGCGCGCAGCCTGCGGGGCAACGCAGTGCGCTGCTCACCGGGTCCGGCCCGGTGAGCAGCCTGTGCAGCGTGTCGCCGAGACATCCGGCGGAAGCCATTCGGGCATCGAACGTCGGGCGATACCCCGAGCCGACATCAGTACCGGTCTCGACCGCCGGGATAGTGAACCGGCTTGCGGCACTCGGGCGCGTCCGCTCGCGCAGGCTCCGGGCCGAGCGCGAAGCACAGGCCCGCGTGGAGCAGTTCTGACTCGTCCAGCGTCAGAACCAACGGGGCGAGGGCCACCTGCTGCCCGAGTCGGACGACCCGGAGCGTCAGCGCGAGCTGGTCTCCCTCACGGCGTACGCGCAGCCCCACCGGAGCGGGCTCGATGCGCCACTCGGACGCAGCACGACGGTCCGGGCTCATCCCCATGCTCCCCTCGTTTGAGTCGGCCGGGCGTCCTCATCCTCGTCGGCTCCGGGAAGCCGCCTGCCGCGACTGTCCGCCACCCGCAGCGCGTCCCGGAGGGCCTCGACCAGGCGGTTCGCGAGGAAGCGCAGCTCCCCGGCCTCCGCCTTCGGGTTGCCGAGCAGCGCGTCGGCGTGGCCGAGGAGTTCGGTGCCCATGCGGAGCTGCACCGCTTCCATCTCGTCGGCGAGCCGGGACAGATACCCCTTGCCGTCCTCACTGGGGACCAGGAAACACGGCTTCCCGGCAGGCCCATTCCACGGCAGCAAACGCGGCTGTGCGCTCACCGGACCACCAACCATCCCGTTCGTTCGAAGATCCCGCCGATACAGTGATGCATGTCGACCTGCTTTCCTCAGGTTTGGCCACGCCCCGGGGTGCCGCAAGCGCCGCCGGGGTCTTTCCGTTCGCGACAGTCAACGACTCTCTCGGGACGAAAGGCAGCGTTCACGAGGGGGTTCACGTGCACACGAGTGGGTTCGTGGAGTACGCAAAAGGGGTTCGTGCGTGAACCCTCAGGTCTAAACTGCTGTGATCTGCAACACCTCGCGCGGCGTCAGGACGACAGCACAGATGAGCAGAGAGCCGAACCACCGCTTGGCCGCGTTGTTGGACGAGGCCGGAGTATCGAACAAAGGTCTCGCTCGGCGCGTGCGTGATGCGGGGCGGAGACACGGTGCGGACATCAGGACAAGCCATGTCGCCGTCCAGCGCTGGCTGCAAGGTGGCGGTATCCAGCCTCAGACAGCCGCATTCGTGGCCGAAGCGCTCGGTGAGAAGTTGTGTCGCAAGCTCACGCTGTCAGATCTGGGATTCGTGGAGGTGCCGCCGGAGGTGCCGAGGATCGGCACGGGGTACGAAGCCTCCCTGTCCGAAGCTTTGACGATGCTGGACAGTATCGCGCAGCTCGCCCCCGACGACGGGCAGACAAAGGTCTCCCAGTTATCGGAGAGCGACGTAAACTCGGCTGCATTTGCTTGGTTGGTTTCGCGCCCGGATGATCTGTCCAGCGATTCTGCGGCTGCTCGACGCGTCGGTATGCAGGACGTAGCAGCGATGCGCACTGTCACCGACACCTTCACCCAACTGGATTTCCTCTACGGTGGGGGCCACGGACACGCGACGCTTCGGCACTACTTCCAGCACGAAGTCGTTCCTTTACTCAAGGGGAATTTCACCCCAGAAGTCGGCAAGGCGCTGTTCGGTGCGGCAGCCGAAACCTTGTCGGTGCTGGGATGGAGCGCGTACGACAGCGGGCATCACGCCGTGGCGAACAGGTACTTGCTCTCGGCTCTCCGCCTGGCCCAAGCCGCTGGCGACCGGATGCTGGGCGCATGCGTACTCGCCAATCTCAGTCACCAGGCCAACTACCTGGGTCAGGCGTCCCGTGCCGTGCAGCTTGCCCGGGCATCGGTCGAAGGCGGGAAGGGCGGCTCCACGCCACGCGGTATGGCCCTGTTCCTCGCCCATGAGGCGCGAGCGCTGTCAACCGCCCAGGACTACAACGGCGCCGTCCGCGCGATGAACGAGGCGGAGAAGTGTTTCGAGCGAGTGAACACCGCCGACGACCCCAAGTGGCTCTCCTACATGGATGAAGCGGAGCTGGTGGGCGAGTTCTGTCACTGCTTCCGCGACCTCAAGCGAGGTTCCGAGGCCGTGCGCTTCGCAGAGCGTGCCGTAGCGCTCACTGACCCCAAGTATGCGCGCACCTTGGGCTTCGTACGCATGGTCCTGGCCCAGAGTCAACTGCTCAACGGCGACCTGGAGGAAGCGGCCGCGACGGCTACACAGGCCGTAGAGGCCGCTGAGGCGCTTCAATCCGCACGCTTCCAACGCTACGTCGAGAACTTTCAGCGCGAGATCTCTCCCAACGCGGGGATCCCTATCGTTCGGCAGTTCAATGAGCGAGTCCGGGAAGCGATGACGTCCACGGGTGGCGAATGAATAGCGTCAGCCCGGTTGCCAATCGCGGGGTGCGTCGTCGTCGCGCAGTGATGCGATGCGCCGAGCGTACTCGCTCGCCACGTCAGCGCTTTCGTTGACGTTCTGCATGAGCCATGTGGTCATCTTGAACTCTTGGATCGCCCTCAGTGTCGAAAACCCCGGCCACTGCCGCAGATCCCAGGTGTACGCGTCGACGAAGGCCGCGTAGTCGGCGTCACTGGCCCAGCCCATGCTGTCGTATTCCGTTGCTGTGACCATCAGGTCCCATTCCGGGTGGTCGCAGCAGAAGTTCTCAAAGTCGATCAAGATTGGGTTCCCCTTCTGGTCGACCATGAGATTGTCCCCGTGCGCGTCCCCATGCACAGGCCCCTTGGGCAGCTCGAAACGGAGACTTGCCAGCCGTTCACGCAACTCCCTGCCTCTCTTGCGCAGGAACGTGCGATCGTCATCCGGGATTCCGCGCACCTTCTCGATACGCAGATCAGACCGTCCGAAGGCGTCGTACCCCGGAAGGTCGAGACTGTCCGGCCGACGCAACGAGTGAAGTTCCCGAAGGACCGTTCCCAACTCGCCATAGGTCGCCTTGCGTTCGGCTTCCCGAATTACATGCCAGAAGGTCACCGGGAACCCATCCACCATCAGGGGCTGTTCCAGATCCTCTACAACGCGTGCGGCCGGGAACCCCTCCTGTGCCAACCAGCGCGACACCTTGACCTCGTTCCGCACCGAGGGCAGGTAGTCCGCTGTCCGGGCCACTCGCACGATCACAGGGTGCGACGCCAGCCGGAAGAGCGCGTTCTCGCCGAAGCGGATCAGCTTCGCGCCTTCACTCTCAAGGCGCGCTCGTCGGCAGGCAGCAGCCATCAAACGGGCGGCCCCCGCCGACGTGAACCCTGCCCCCCGAGCCCCGGAAGACGGCATGCCCGCACCTACTCCCTCTGATCGCGACGAACCACGCACCGCTCAGCAAACCAGGGTCAGGCGACTGGCACGAGATGAGCGTGCTCACCGCGAGGTGAGGCCGAGCGCGGCGTGCGCGTCGTCCAGAATCTCGCCGATGGCGGACGCGGCGCGTCGAGCCTGTGCCGCGTCGCCGCCCTCCGTGGTGTCCTCCCAGTGACGGAACTCGTTCGCGACATTCGGCTGCCGCTGAATGTGGACGCAGACGGACCACTGCGCGACGAACCGCTGGAGCGGGGCCACGTCGGAAGCTTGGCAGGACTGATCGGCGGCCTGCTCCAGTTCCCGTGCGAAGGCTGGGAGCGCAGCGGGTGCGATCTGGGCGACGGCCTGGCGGAGAGCCGTGACGGTGGCGGGTGGCTGAGGGATGAGTGGCTGCCCAGCGGCGGAGGTGGTCATCGCTGCTCCCATGGGCGAGATCATGATCCCTGGGAGCAGCGTATCGAGCGGGGCCGTAGACCGCTCACAGCTCAAGGAAACGGGGGTCCGGCCAGGTGGTGACCGGATCGCCGGTCGACGAGTAGATCTCCAACAGCGAGAGATACCCGTCCTCCGTGATCACCATGACCCTGGCGTGCTCCGGTCCGACATACCCGGCGTCCACAGCGAGCCCGCTTTCCTGCCCCCGGGGCTGGAGGCGCCGCCGTACGGTCCACGGCCAGGTCGACCGTCGCACAGCCACAACAGCACTGGCCGGCCATCCGCGCTGGGCTTGCCGAACGCGTTGAATAAGCATGCGAGTTGCGGAGTTCAGAATCCTGGAATCAACGGCGGTAGGTCCGCCCGTGTTGATGTTCACGTATGCCTCGACCTTCGCCATGCGGACGGTGATCGACGTGCTGCATTGGCTTTCGCTCAGGCAATTCGAGGCCGTGAACGCCGAGTCCACGGACGAGAGCCGCGCCCACTTCGCGGGACGCAACTGAGATTCTGTGAACTTCGACCTCGTTTCCGCGTGCCATTTGATGGAGGCTGCTTCACTTGCGAACGAAGTGAAGCGGAAGCCGACGCCTCCGTCCAGGTCGGGCGCCGAGTACCCAGCCTTCCCCCTTGCCTCGGCGGGCCCATGGGGAGCGCGCCCCTCTACTTGCGGAGAGCCGGATCTCTTTCACCCCGAAGGGACGTCGCCCGGCCTGGTGAGCCCGGCCGGGCTCGCCGCGTTCTTCTACCCCGTCCAGGGCGAACGGTTGCCGGGTCCCGCAGCAAAACGAGGTTGGAGATCAAGGTACGGGCTTGCGCGTACCAGTGGTAGACGCGCCATTCGAGACTGGCTGCTCAGCGAATTCGCAGGTCAGAGCCCGTGAATGGGCTGCTCCCCGATGGAACAGTGATCGGGGGGCCAGCGGGGGTTGCGGGAACCGTGACCACCTGATCAACGTGCCCGCCCGCCTGGCCCGCTCCACCCGACGCCTCACCCCGCACCTGCCCGAACGCTGGCCCTGGAGCGAGGAATGCCCGAATCCGCAACTCAGCCCCAACACGGCCTGCACGACCCCGAAACGATCAAACGGGAATCAAGCCGGTGGATCCGGGGTGAGTCAGCGCACCAGGCAAAGGGGGCTCTCGTAGTACCTGTATCACCAGGGTCTCCCAGACGTCCCAAACGCCTGTCAACCTGGTTGAGTCGAAAGCGCCGACAACACTCCGTGGACACGCACTGCAGCTTTACCCCCATCAGTTCAATTCAGCTGCCCCGAGTGCGCGACCGTCTCGGCGCATTCTTCCACGACAGAAGGGGCGGAGACCAATGGCGGACAACCAATTCACCACTCACGCAGAACTTTTCGATCTGAGTGGGAAGTGCGCCCTTGTCACTGGCGGTACCAGGGGCATTGGGATGATGATAGCGCGCGGCCTTCTCCAAGCGGGCGCCCGCGTCGTCATCAGCTCACGCAAGGCAGACACGTGCGCGGAGGCACAGCATCTACTGTCCGAATTCGGCGACGTTCAAGCAATCCCCGCCGACCTGTCCAGGCACGACGAGTGTCAGCGCCTCGCTGATCTTGTCAAGGTGGACTCGGAACGCCTGGACATCCTTGTCAACAACGCGGGAGCGATGTGGCGCGAGCCGCTAGCGACGTTCCCGGACGAGGCCTGGGACTCAGTGATCGACCTCAACCTCAAGTCGCCGTTCTGGCTGGTGCAGGCGCTGCTCCCCGCACTTCGCAGGGCGGGCACCGCCGATGATCCCGCGCGGATCATTAACATCGGCAGTATCGCCGCCATCCACGTCGCCCAGTCGCCCAACTACTCGTACGCCAGCAGCAAAGCGGCACTCCATCAACTCACCAGAGTGCTTGCCAGAGAGCTGGGCCCACAGCACGTCACGGTGAACGCGGTAGCACCGGGAGTGTTCCCGTCGCAGATGATGGCGTCCACGCTCGATGCCATCGGCGACACGATCGCGGCGGCGGCCCCTCTGCGCCGGCTCGGCCGCGACGACGACATGGCGGGTATCGCCGTGTTTCTCGCTAGCCGGGCTGGGGCCTACCTCACGGGCACCATCATCCCGGTAGACGGCGGCATCGCGACGACCGCATCGGGTACCCCTTAGGCTGCGGACGGGCTTACGGTGAGGGGATGGCCACGATGGATCTACGCACCGAGATCCGGGAGTTTCTCAGCTCGCGTCGCGCCCGCATCGCACCCGAGCAGGCGGGCCTGCCCGCTTACGGCGGCAACCGTCGGGTCAAAGGTCTGCGCCGCGAGGAGGTAGCGCTACTGGCGGGGGTATCGGTCGACTACTACGTGCGCATGGAGCGCGGCAGCCTCGCCGGTGCCTCCGATGGCGTGCTCGACGCGTTGGCCTCTGCCTTGCAACTCGACGAGGCCGAGCGCGACCACTTGTTCCATCTCGCGCGCCAATCCAGGGCGCCCAGCGGCCCACGCCGGCGTAGGCCTGCCGTGACGGTGCGCTCGACGCTGCAGCAGGTGCTCGACGCGATTTCCGATGCGCCGGCCTGGATCGGTAACAGCCGTTATGACGTGCTCGCCATGAATCAACTCGCTCGCGCGCTGTATTCACCGGTGCTGGCCGACCCGCGACGGCCCGCGAACACAGCGCGGTTCGTCTATCTCAACCCCGAGGCGGCCAGAGATTTCTTTGTCGACTACGACCAAATTGCCCGTGACGCGGCCGCGAAGCTACGCATGGAGGCCGGCCGCAATCCGCACGACGAGGAGCTGATCGCCCTAGTCGGCGAACTGTCAACGTGCAGTGAGCTATTTCGGCAGCGGTGGGCATCTCAGGACGTGCGGCTGCACCGGTCCGGCCGCAAGCGTGTGCGCCATCCGATCGTGGGCCAGCTCGACTTGGACGTCGAGTCCCTGGAACTGCCCGCCGAACCCGGCCTGCACCTCAACGTCTTCACCACCCCCGCGGGCACACCGACCGCTGACAATCTAGCGCTCCTGGCGTCGTGGGCGGCCACCCAACAGACGCTGGCGACCGAGATCGAAGCACACAACGGATAGTCCAACCCCTTCAGCCGTACTGGTCAGCGGACCATGACGTGGGGCAACAATCTGCCGGAAAGTAAACACGGGAGTGAGGCAAAAATCAGTGTGGACACGCGCGTGAACCCTCGCTCGCCACGTCAGCGCTTTCGTTGACGTTCTGCATGAGCCATGTGGTCATCTTGAACTCTTGGATCGCCCTCAGTGTCGAAAACCCCGGCCACTGCCGCAGATCCCAGGTGTACGCGTCGACAAAGGCCGCGTAGCCGGCGTCACTGGCCCAGCCCATGCTGTCGTATTCCGTTGCTGTGACCATCAGGTCCCATTCCGGGTGGTCGCAGCAGCTGCGTGCGCGTCGTCCAGGATCTCGCCGATGGCGGACGCGGCGCGCCGGGCCTGTGCCGCGTCGCCGCCCTCCGCGGTGTCCTCCCAGTGACGGAACTCTTTCGCGAGGCTCGGCTGCCGCTGGATGTGGACGTAGACGGCCCACTGGGCGACGAACTGCTGGAGCGGGGTCACGTCGGAAGCCTGGCAGGACTGATCGGCGGCCTGATCCAGCTCCCGGGTGAAAGCGGGCAGGGCGGCGGGGGCGATCTGCGAGACGGCCTGGCGGAGGGCCGTGACGGTGGCAGGCGGCTGAGAGATGAGTGGCTGTCCGGCGCTGAAGGCGGTCATTGCTGCTCCTATGCGCAGATCCTGATCCCTGCGAGCAGCGTATCCAGCGCAGTACCGGTGCCGCCGCCCGCACAGCACGGCTCAGCCGCCCAGGTCGTGGTACATGACGTGCAGTCCGACCGGGCCGAGCGCCGGATGTCGAAACGCGCCCGGGACGGTGCCGATGAGGGTGAATCCGAGGCGTTCGTACAGTCTGACGGCGGGGGTGTTGGAGGCGGCGACCGCGTTGAACTGCACGCCCGCGTAGCCGCTGGTCGAGGCCCAGTTGAGCAGGTAC